>JAEZKB010000088.1 GCA_023415605.1 Pseudomonadota bacterium | reverse complement strand
CGGCGGAAGCCCTCGGGCTCGCACTGCGTGCACCAGGTGCCGCTCGAACGGTAGAGGCCCATGAGCTTCAGGTTCTTTTCAGGCTCCACCTGCACCTCGGTTTCGAGCACGAAGCGCTTCAGCGGCGGCTCCAGCACGGTCAGCGCCGAGGGTGTCGCCTCGTAGGCGGTGAGCGCCAGCGGCAGCCCGTCGATGGCGATCGAGCGCAGCGTCAGCTCTTCGCCGTCGAGCACCAGTGGCGTTCCCGGCGCGGTGCCCGGCCGCGGCACCAGCGTCAGCAGCGCACGCACCGTCGACACGTCCGGCACGATGCGGACGTCGAGTTCGACTTTCTCCACCGCATAGGGCGTCTCTGCGTAGTCCTTGAGGAAGATCGTCTCGTCGTTCTCGCCGCGCATAAAATGCTCCGCAACATCAACTCGTTACCGACTGTGGCAGACTTGCCATAGTCGAATCCAGGCATTGGTGTATTCTGTGCGGCTGACGAACAGCCAGTTCCAACGATCCGTGCCGAATCCGGCAGCATTCGGGATCGGGAGCAGGTTGAACCGCCAGCACGCACCTCCGACCTGCCATTTAGCGTGTCGTGTGCGTAATCCAAAACGACATTGAGGGTAAGCCCCTCGAACGGCGGCCGGCCGCTTGACCTCAACCTATGTTGAGGCCGTAGCGGTGCCGCCTTTCACGCGCTGACGAGGCAGGGAGAAGGTCATGATCGGTCCGGTGTTCAAGTGGTTCGAGGACCAGCTCAATCCCTATCCGCTGGGCGAGCCGACGCAGCCGCCAAAGGGGCTGCTCGCCTTCTGCCTGCACTATTCCAAGGGCGCCAAGCGCTGGCTGCTCGCCATGGCGGTGCTCGGCGCCGCGATCGCCGCCGGCGAGATCGCGCTGTTCGGCTTCATGGGCTCGATCGACGACTGGCTCGGCACCGCCGACAAGGCGACGTTCCTCGAGACCGAGGGCTGGAAGCTCTGGCTGATGGGCGGCTTCCTGCTCGTCGGCCTGCCGCTGCTGCAGGTGCTCGACACGCACATCATCCTCCAGACGCTGCTCGGCAACTTCCCGCAGCGCATCCGCTGGATGGCGCACCGCTACCTGATCCGGCAGTCGATGAGCTACTTCCAGGACGAGTTCGCTGGCCGCATCGGCGCCAAGCTGATGCAGACCGCGCTCGCCGTCCGCGAAGTGGTGATGAAGCTGCTCGACGTCGCCATCTTCGTCGCCATCTACTTCATCGGCGCCGTCGTGCTCGCGGCGATGAGCGACCTCTGGCTCGCCGTGCCGTTCCTCGTCTGGCTCTGCGCCTATGTCTCGCTGCTCTGGTACTTCATCCCGCGCCTGGGGAAGATTTCCGAGAGGCAGGCCGATGCGCGCTCGATGATGACCGGCCGCATCGTCGACAGCTACACCAACATCGCCACGGTGAAACTCTTCTCGCACTCGCGGCGCGAGGAAGCCTACGCGCACGAAGCCATGACCGGCTTCCTCGATACCGTGCACAAGCAGATGCGCATGGTGACCATTCTCAATGTCACCATCACCACCATGAACTGCCTGCTGCTCTTTTCCGCGGTCGGCATCGGCATCATGCAGTGGCTCAACGGCGCCATGACCCCCGGCGCCATCGCCGTTGCCGCCGCGCTGGTGCTCCGCTTCCAGGGCATGAGCCAGTGGGTCATGTGGGAAATGTCGGCGCTGTTCGAAAATATCGGCGTCGTCCGCGACGGCATCAACTCGATCTCTCTGCCCCGCATCGTCGCGGACAAGCCGGACGCAAGGCCGATCGGCCGCGTCAACGGCGACATCCGTTTCGATGGCGTCTCCTTCCACTACGGCAAGGCGAGCGGCGTCATCGACAATCTCGATCTGCACATCCGGCCGGGCGAAAAGATCGGCCTCGTCGGCCGCTCGGGGGCCGGCAAGTCGACCATCGTCAACCTGCTGCTCCGCTTCTACGACCGCGAGGGCGGCACCATCACCATCGACGGCACCGACATCGCCACCGTCACGCAGGATTCCCTGCGCGAACACATCGGCGTGGTGACCCAGGATACCTCGCTGCTGCACCGCTCGGTGCGCGAGAACATCCTCTATGGCCGCCCCGACGCGACCGAAGAGGAAATGCGCGCCGCCGCCCGTCTCGCCGAGGCCGAGGACTTTATCGAGACCCTGGTCGATCCCAAGGGCAACAAAGGCTACGACGCCCAGGTGGGCGAGCGCGGCGTCAAACTCTCGGGCGGCCAGCGCCAGCGCGTTGCCATTGCGCGCGTGCTCCTCAAGAACGCGCCGATCCTGGTGCTGGACGAAGCGACCTCCGCCCTCGACTCCGAAGTCGAGGCGGCGATCCAGGGCCAGTTCCAGAACCTCATGCGCAACAAGACGGTGATCGCCATTGCCCATCGCCTCTCGACCATCGCTGCCATGGACCGGCTGGTGGTGATCGACGGCGGCAAGATCGTGGAGCAGGGCACCCATGCCCAGCTCCTCGCGCTCGGCGGCCACTACGCCAAGCTCTGGCACCGCCAGTCGGGCGGCTTCATCGACATGGACGATGCGGAGGCCGCGGCGGAGTAGGGCGGAGCCCATTACCTGCAGCCGCGTGTCGAACCACGAGGGCGTGTCACGACTATGACTTCAACAACCCAAGGAGGGACCAAATGGACGACTTCATCAATATGAGCGCGGGACGCACCACCACACCCGGAGCAGCCTTCCGGAAAGTGAAACGAAAACAATCCCAAAGGGCCTTCACCTGACTCATCGTCGGAAGGCTCTCATCCCGATGAGAGAAAAATGCTCAACCGCGTCATTGCCTGGTTCGACGGCCGCTATTCGCCCGTAGCCTTGGCTGAGAATACCGAGCCCCCCAAAGGGGTCACGGCCTTTACCCTTTATTTCGTCAAGCAGTTCAAAGCGGCCTTCGGGCTGCGCATGGTCCTCGTTGCCGTCGGTTCGGTCGCCGATGCGATGATGCCGATCTTTGTGGGCCTGGTGGTCGGCATGCTGGCCACCACCCCACCCGGAAAGATGTTCGAGGTCAACGGTCAGACCTTCCTCTGGATGATCATGGTGGTGGCGGTGATCCGTCCGATCACCTTCCTGCTCGACACCCTGGTGCGCAATCATTCGATCGTGCCCAACCTCGTCGACATCGTCCGTTGGCAAAGCCACTGGCACATCATCCGGCAGAACTGGACCTACTTCCAGAACGACTTCGCCGGACGCATCGCCAACAAGGTCATGCAAGCCGGCGAGTCCGTCGAAATGACCGTCAACATGACCATCGACGCCGTGTGGTATGCGGCGATCTTCGTCATCGTTGCGGTGGTCGTGCTGGCCGGTCTCGACTGGGTGCTGCTGATCCCGATCGCCGTCTGGCTGCTGCTCTACGGCATCCTCTTCACCATCGTCATGCCGCTCATCGCCAAGCATTCCGAGGACCTGTCGGAAGCCAAGTCGGTGATGACTGGCCGTATCGTCGATAGCTACACCAACATCCATACGCTCAAGACCTTCTCGACCGACGGGCACGAGGATCAGTACGTCGCCGAGTCGGTGGTCGACCACGCCGTCGAGTTTCGCAGGCTGATGCGGGTCTTCACCTACATGTGGTCGACCCTGTTCCTCCTGAATGCGGGCCTCGTGATCTCGATTGCCTGGATCGCGCTGTCGAGCTGGAATGCCGGAACGCTGAGTGCTGCCGCCGTGGCGACGGCCATCCCGTTCGCGCTCCAGATCATGAACATGTCGGGCTGGATTCTCGACGTCGGCTCGCAGGTCTTCCGTCAGATCGGTACCACCCGGGACTCGATGGAGACGATCGCCCAGCCGATCGCCATGGTCGATAAGCCGGCAGCCCCCAAGCTCGCTGTGACGTCCGGCGCCATCGAGTTCAGGGACGTGTCCTTCAACTACTGGCGCGGCAAGGAAGGTACGGTGATGGAGGGGTTCAACCTCACCATCAAGCCGGGCGAGAAGGTGGGCTTGGTCGGCCGCTCCGGCGCGGGCAAGTCGACCATGGTCAACCTGTTGCTCCGGCTCTTCGATGTGGAATCCGGTTCGGTTCGCATCGATGGCCAGGACGTTCGCGACGTGACGCAGGAAAGCGTCCGCGCCGCCATCGGCCTCGTCAGCCAGGACACCTCTCTCCTGCATCGTTCGGTGCGCGAGAACATCAAGTACGGCCGCCAGACAGCGACCGATGAGGAAATGATCCGCGCCGCCGAGCAGGCCAAGGTGGCCGAGGTCATCGCCGGTCTGGTCGACCCCAAGGGCCGCCGCGCCTACGACGCCCATGTCGGCGAGCGTGGCGTCAAGCTCTCGGGTGGCCAGCGTCAGCGCGTGGCGATCGCGCGGGTTCTCTTGAAGAACGCGCCGATCCTCGTCCTCGACGAAGCGACCTCCGCCCTCGACTCCGAAGTCGAGGCAGCGATCCAGGAGCAACTCACCACGCTCATGCAGGGCAAGACGGTGATCGCCATCGCCCACCGCCTCTCGACAATCGCCGCCATGGACCGCCTGGTGGTGCTCGAAAAGGGGCAGATCGTCGAGGAGGGCACCCACGCCCAGCTCCTCGCCGCCGGTGGCCACTATGCCATGCTCTGGGAACGCCAATCCGGTGGCTTCCTCGACCTGGACGCCAGAGCGGCGGAGTAAGGGCTCCGATGGAACCAAGGGGTGGCGCATCGCGTCACCCCTTTTTTATCGGAGGAACCGACCTATGACCTATATCGACGCCTTCATCCTGCCCGTCCCCAAAGATCGCGTGGACGAGTACAAGCAGATCGTGGCTGAGACCGCCCCGTTCTGGAGCGAATACGGTGCCACCTCTTACCTCGAGGCCCAGGGCGACGACGTGCCTTATGGCGAACGCACATCCTTCCCGCGCTCAGTGGAGGCCAAGGATGACGAGACCGTCTTTGTCTCCCTCTTGGTCTATCCGATAAGGCAAGCCGCGACGCCGCCAATAAGCAGATGATGTCTGATCCGCGCATGAAGGAATATATGGACAAGATGCCCACCGACGGCGACCGGATGATCTTTGGCGGCTTCGAGGTGATCCACCAGCAGGGCTGAAAATCGCGATTACCGGACGAAGGCGGCGCTTCCCGTTGGCACGACTCCCCCGAGCGGCTAACAATCCGCCCGCGCTGTGATACACGCAGGCGCCAAATTGCCGGAGACACCGATGGCGAAAGCCGCCACGCTGGCCAAGGCCAGCCCCGCCTATTCTGAACTGAGCCTTGCCGGCGACTTCGCCCTCTCGTCTCCGACCTACAAGACCAAAGCCAGGATCTCGCTGCCCGGCGATGTCCACACGGCCCTGCTGGCGGCGGGGGAAGTTCCCGACCCCTATTTCGGCCTCAACGAGCAGGACGTGATGTGGGTCAACCACACCGCCTGGACCGTCGAGCGCAAGTTCAGTGCCACTGCCGCCGACATCGATGGGTACCTGACCCTCACCCTCGACAATGTCGACTGCATCGCCACGGTGCTGCTCAACGGCAAGCCGATCGCCAGGACGCAGAACCAGTTCATCCGTTACGACATCGACGTCACCGGTCAGGTGAAGGTCGGCGACAACACTTTGCGCATCGAATTCGACGTCACCCGCAAGGTCGCCAAGGAGCGCGCCGAGGCGCATCCGTTCCCGATCCCTTTCACTTACAACTACACCACCAACGGCCTTGAAGGCGTGCACATGAACTTCGTTCGCAAGGCCGCCTGCCATGCCGGTTGGGATTGGGGCATTTGCCTCATGCCGACCGGCGTTTACGGCCGCATGGCCATCCGGCGTTCGAAGCTCGCCCGGCAGGAGAGCGTGCAGGTCGATCAGCGACATTCGAAGAATGCCGTCGAACTGACTCTGACGACTCGGATTTTCGCTTTCGCCGCCGGTGAGGTGACCCTCACCCACGAGATCGACGGCCAGACCGTCGGCGGAGCTGTGGAGGTGGGGCCGGGCGAGAACGTCTTCACCCACAAAGTGACGATCGCCAACCCAAAACTCTGGTGGCCGAACGGGCAGGGCGAACAACCGCTCTATCCGCTGACCACCACCCTCGATGGTGAGGTGACCAGCCGCAGGCTGGGCCTGCGCAAACTCGAGTGGATCGTCGAAAAGGACGAGATCGACCACAACTTCAAGTGCCGCATCAATGGTCGCGACATCACCATGATGGGCGCCAACTGGATCCCGGCTGACGCCATCCCGTCGCGCCAGACTCCGGCCGTCATCCGCGACCTCCTGGAGTCCGCTAAAGCGGTCAACATGAACATGATCCGCGTCTGGGGTGGCGGCCAGTACGAGCCGGACGTCTTCTACGAGATCTGCGACGAGCTCGGCATTCTCATCTGGCACGATTTCATGTTCGCCTGCATGAGCTACCCCTCTGACCGCACCTTCCTCGACGATGTCACGGTCGAGATCACCCAGCAGATCCGGCGGCTGAGCCACCATGCCTGCATCGCTCTCTGGTGCGGCGACAACGAAGTGATCGGCTCGCTGCACTGGTATCCCGAAACCAAGAAGGATCCGGCCCGCTACATCGCCAACTACGACCGCCTCAACAGCCTGCTCGGTCGGCTGGTCGAGGACGAGGATCCGGCCCGCCGCTTCTGGCCGTCCTCACCGTCGCTTGGCTACATGGATTTCTCCGACGGCTGGCATCTCGATACCCGCGGTGACACTCACTACTGGAGCGTCTGGCACGAGGCCAAGGACTTCTCCGCCTATCGCGAGGTCAATCCGCGCTTCGCCTCCGAATTCGGCTTCCAGTCCTTCACCTCCATGAACGTCATCAAAACTTTCGCCAAGCCGGAGGATCGCAACCCCTCTTCGCCGGTGATGGAAGGCCACCAGCGCAACAATGGGGGCAACGCGCGCATCCTCGAAACCATGACGCGCTACTTCCGCTTCCCGCGCGACTTCGACCAGATGGTGTTTCTCAGCCAGATCCAGCAGGGCCTCGCCATCAAGACCGCCATCGAATACTGGCGCTCCACCAAGCCGCGTTGCATGGGCACGCTCTACTGGCAGATCAACGATTTCTACCCCGTCGCCAGCTGGTCGAGTCTCGACTATGGCGGGCAGTGGAAGCTCCTCCATTACATGGCCAAGCGCTTCTTCCTGCCCGTCAACGTTGTGGCCTATCCTGACGGTGACACCATCCTCCTCAAGGCCATCAACGATACGGCCAACAAGACCGCGATCAGCCTCGAAGTCCGCGCTGTCGATGTGAGCGGCGCCGAGCGCGTGGTTCATTCGGGCAAGACCGTCATTTCGCCCGACGTGGCGACTGTTGCCTTCAAGCTGCCGCTCAAGAAGCTCGCAGCCAGCGAATTCCTGTTCTTCTCCTGGCGTGACGCCGAAGGAAAGCTGCTGGGCGAGAACGACTTCTTCCCGCGCGCCTACAAGATGTACGATCCGGGCCAGGCCCAGGTCACGGCCACGTGGGACGACGACGTGCTCGTGCTCAGCGCCGACAAGCCTGCCTTCTTCGTCACCGCAACCGTCGACGTCCCCGGCTACTTCTCGGACAATGCCATCACCCTGATCCCCGGCCGCGAGACGCGCCTCACCTTCACCCCGCGCCTCGGGGCCAAGGTCAGCCAGAAGGCGCTGGCCAAGAGCCTTAAAATCCGCCACCTCAGAGAAACATACTAACCGGGAGGATTGCCATGACAGGCCAGATCAAGCGCAGCGAAGTAAACCGCATCATGCGGGAGGCGGACAAGTTCATCCGCTCCTTCGGCTATATCCTGCCGCCCTTCGCCTATTGGTCGCCAAAGGAGTTCAAGGAGCGGGCATCCGAAGCGAAGATGATCACCGGCGCCAACCTTGGCTGGGACATCACCGACTACGGCCTCAACGAGTTCGACAAGACCGGTCTCTTCCTCTTCACCGTCCGCAACGGCAACGCCGCCGACCTGCCCAAGGGCCGCGGCATGCTCTACGCCGAAAAGGCGATGATCTCGCGCAACGAGCAGTACTCCCCAATGCACCGGCACAACCTCAAGGCCGAGGACATCATCAACCGCGGCGGCGGCACCCTGGTCATCGAGCTCTATGGCGACACCGACGGCAAGTGCGACAAGACCAAGGGTACCGAGGTCTATTGCGACGGTATCCTCCACAAGCTGCCGCCCGGTGGTAAGCTGCGCTTGCAGCCCGGCGAGAGCGTCACCCTGATGCCCAACGAGCACTGGCACGCCTTCTGGGGCGAGGGTGGTGACGTGTTCATCGGCGAGGTGTCCACCGTCAACGACGACAACACCGACAACGTCTTCGACGACCCCCGCATCGCCCGCTTCGGCGGCATCGAAGAGGATGAAGAACCGTGGCACCTGCTGGTGTCCGACTACAAGACCTGGCTCTGACACGCAGGCGACCGTCAACTGACAGAAGTTCATGAGCCGCGCTTAGGCCCACTGTTGGACTTTCGTCGTCACACGACGACTTTTGGGGGCGCTGCGATTGACAGCGCCGCCCGCCGCGGCCTTTGGTGATGGCGCGTCGCCACCCCTCCGCGACCCGGACCTGCCATGCCTGCTACACCCGCCACTGTCGTCGACCGCCGCTCTTACGGCATCGGTATCTTGTTGTTCGCGCAGTTCTTTTTCACCGGCCTCGACAGCTGCGCCAAATGGATGGCCATCTCCGCCATCCCTACCAGCGAGATCATCTTCATCCGCTACGCCGTGCACGTGGCGCTTGCCGTCGCTCTTTTCCTCCCCCTCCAGGGTCGCAACCTCTTCCGCACCGGCAACTGGCGGCTCGAGCTCTATCGCGGTATGTGCTTGCTGGGCATTACTTTTTTCAATTTCTTCGCCATGCAGTTCCTGCCGCTGACCGTCACCGGCGCGGTCTTCTACACCAGCCCGCTCTTCATCACGCTGTTGTCCGGACCCCTGCTCGGCGAAACCGTCGGCTGGCGCCGCTGGGCCGCGGTAATCCTTGGTTTCATTGGCGTTTTGATCATCGTCCGCCCCGGCACCGAGGCTTTCCATCCGGCTTCCATCCTCTGCCTTATGGGCGCCATGTGCGCGGCACTCTTCGCCATCATCACCCGCAAGCTCGCCGGCGTCGATACAGCCGCCACCCAGCAGGTCTATTCCGGTGTCTTTGCCCTTGTTTTCGTTACGCCTTTCGCCATCGCCGAGTGGCAGTGGCCGAGCACCGGGGCGACCTGGTTCGCCTTCTGCGCTGCCGGCATCTTCGGCATGCTCGCCCACCTCCTCAATGCCGTCGCACTGCGCTATGCATCACCCGCCGTGCTCGCGCCTTTCAGCTATACAGGATTTTTATTGCTCGCAGTTTCGAGTTGGCTCACCTTCGGTCAACCGCCCGACGCCTATTTCTACGCCGGTTCTCCACTGATCATCGCCTCCGGCCTTTACATCTGGCTGCGCGAGCGCCGCCTGCAGAAGGCGACCCTCGCCGCCACGGTCGCCGACTGATGGCCATCAAACCGCTCGAAGACCGCCGCCTCTTGGGCATCAGCTTCATCCTCGTCGGCTACCTCTGCTTCACCATCATCGACACCTGCGCCAAGTTCCTGGTGCAGTCCGGCATGCCCTCGATGGAGGTCGTCTTCGTCCGCTATGCCGGTCAGTTCATCCTTGTCTCGGCCATCTTCCTGCCCGCCGGCCCGCGCGAACTGGTGACGACAAGCAGATGGAAAGTCGAGGTGCTGCGCGGACTTGCATTGCTCGGCTCGACTATCCTCAACTTCATCGCCGTGCGCTACCTGCCGCTGACGGTGACCTCGGCTATCTCCTTCACCATGCCGCTGATCCTATGCGTTCTGTCGATCCCGATCCTCGGCGAGACGGTCGGCTGGCGCCGCTGGCTGGCTATTCTGGTCGGCTTCGGCGGTGTCCTGGTCATTGTCCAACCTGGCACCGAGGCCTTCCATCCGGCCGTGCTGCTGTCGCTCGGCTGCGCTCTGTTCACCGCGATCTACATGCTGCTGACGCGCAAGCTCGCCGGCGTCGACAGTACAAAGACCCAGCAGTTCTACGCCGCCGGCGTTGCGACCCTCTGCATCGCGCCCTTCGGTCTCGGCGCCTTCCTCTGGCCCTCCGACCCGGCGCAGTGGTTCGCCTTCATACTCATCGGCGTTGCCGCTCTGATAGGGCACCTCTTCATCACCACCGCCCACCGCTTCGCGCCAGCTACAGTGCTGGCCCCATTCGGCTATTTCCAGATCATCTATATGACTGCCGCCAGTTGGCTCATCTTCAACCAGCCCCCTTCGATCTGGATCTATGTCGGCGCACCGATCGTAATCGCCTCTGGCCTCTACATCTGGCTCCGCGAACGGCAACTGGCAAAATCCGTCGTCACCGAGGTCACCACCCAAGACTAGGAACACCCGTCGATCACGGGCGTTGGATTCCTCCCAATGTGAGAGGAGGCGAGCATGCCGCGTGGTGACAAATCGAAATATACCGACAAGCAGGAACGCAAGGCCGATCATATTGCCGAAGGCTATGAAGCCAAGGGCGTGTCCGAGAAGGAGGCCGAGCGCCGTGCCTGGGCGACGGTCAACAAGGACGATGGCGGCGGAAAGAAGCCAGGCGGCTCTGGCCGCGGCAAGGACACCGGCCACCCGGCGGCCCATAAGGGCGGCGAAAAGGGTGGCAAAGCTTCAGCCAGCCGTACTGCGGCCGAACGCTCCGCCTCGGCCAAGAAGGCTGCCGCGACGCGCAAGCGCAACGCTGAGCACCACGCCAGCCACTAGCCGGCGAGCTTTCCCAGGATCGGCTTGGCCGGCGCTTCGTCGCCGGCCGTTCTTTTGCGCAGAAGCCCGGTTCCCGGGGCAAAGAACAGCGCAGCGAGGAAAAGCACCGTCTGGATCAGTACGATGCAGGGGCCCGTCGCTGCGTTGATCTGAAAGCTGATCAGCACGCCCAGCACACTCGATCCCACGGCAGCAACCATCGCCACCAGCAGCATGGTGTCGAACCGCTTGCTGACGAGGAAGCCGATGGCGCCTGGCGCGATCAGCATGGCGACGACGAGGATGATACCGACGGCCTTGAGCGAGGCCACGATCGTGAGCGACAGCATCGACAGCAGGCCATAGTGGAGCAGCTTCACCGGCAGGCCGATGGCGCGGGCGTGTTGTGGGTCGAAGGCATAGAGCAGGAAGTCGCGGCGCTTCGTGAAGACCACCAGCAGCGTGCCGCCGGCGATGATTGCGGTCTCGATGAGGTCCCCCCAGGTCACGCCCAGCATGTCGCCGAAGAGGATGTGGGTGAGGTGCTGGTCGGTCTCGATGCGCGAGAACAGGACTATGCCCAGGCCAAACATGCCGGTGAAGACGATACCCATGGCGGTGTCTTCTTTGATGCGGCTGTTGTCCTTGAGGTAACCCGTCGCTACGGCTGAGAAAAGGCCTGCAACGAAGGCGCCCACCGCCACTGGCAGGCCGACGACATAGGCCAGCACGATGCCCGGCAGCACGGCGTGCGAGATGGCGTCGCCCATCAACGACCAGCCCTTGAGGACGAGAAAGCACGAGAGGACGGCGGAGACGGCGCCGACTAGGACCGCGACCATCAGCGCGCGCTGCATGAAGTCGTAAGCCAATGGTTCCGTTATGAAATTGAGCCAGTCCATCAGCGGAGGTTTCCTTCGGCCAAGGCTCGCCGGCGGGCGGCGATGCGGCCGTGCTTGGGGGCGAAGAAGAACGCCAGCAGGAACAGCGCCGTCTGCAGTGTGACAATGACCCCGCCAGTCGCGCCATCGAGGAAGAAACTGATGTAGGCGCCGAGCGCAGCGGTAGTCGCGCCGAACGAAACCGCGAGGATCAACAAGGACTTGAACCGGTCGGTGAGGAGGTACGCGGTGGCGCCGGGGGTAACGACCATAGCGATGACGAGGATGGCGCCAACGGTCTGGAGGGCCGCGACGGTGCAAGCGGCGAGGAGAGCGAAGAACAGGATTTGCAGCGCGCGCGGGTTCAAACCAACGGTCCGCGCGTGGCTCTCGTCGAAGAAAACCAGCATGAGGTCCTTCCATTTGAGCAGTAGGATCCCGAGGGAAACCACAGAAATGAACGCCACCTGAACGACGTCGCCGTCCGAAATCCCGAGGATGTTGCCCATGACGATGGCAGTGACGTCCACGGCGGTCGGATTGAGCGACACCATCAAAAGACCGAGCGCAAAGAACGAGGTGAAGACGATGCCAATGCCGGCGTCTTCACGCAGCTTAGTGCGCTGCCGCACGATGACCATCGCCGCTGCCGCGAGGCCGCCGGCGAAGAAGGCACCGATGGAGTAGGGCAGGCCGAGCATGTAGGCACCGGCGACACCAGGCACGACGGCATGGCCGAGCGCGTCACCGATCAGCGACCAGCCCTTGAGCATGAGGTAGGCCGAGAGGAAAGCGCAGACGAGCCCGACCAGGGCCGAGACCCAGATCGCCTTGAGCATGTAGTCGTAAGTAAAAGGGGCGAGGAGATCGGCGAGCGTCATTTGGCGTCGCCGTTGCGAGTGCCTGGGGCCGGGCTCTGCGAGGCAGGCTGGCCGTAGAACACCACTGGCCGCTCGTCGTCGGTGAGCACGGTGACGCGGCGGGTGTCGCTGTCGTCGTGGAGGTCGGTGCCGCCCAGATGGAAGTGGCGCAACACGCCACCGAAGGCGCGCTCCAGATTTTCCTGCGTGAAGACCTCCGCGGTCGGGCCCGCGGCGAGCACGGTGCGGTTGACCAGCACCACCTGGTCGCAGAAGTCGGGTACGCTGCCTAGATTGTGCGTCGAGACCAGCATCAAGTGACCGGCGCCACGCAGCTCGCGCATGAGGTCGATGATGGCCGTCTCTGTCTTCACATCAACGCCGGTGAACGGCTCGTCGAGGAGGATGATCTTGCCCTCCTGCGCCAAGGCGCGGGCGAGGAAGACCCGCTTCTTCTGCCCGCCCGACAGTTCGCCGATCTGGCGCTTGCGGAAGTCGCTCATGCCGACGCGTTCGAGCGCGCTGGCGACCAGCTCCTTGTCGCGTGGCGAGGGGATGCGGAAGAACCCCATGTGGCCCTGTCGTCCCATCATCACTACGTCCTCGACGAGGACCGGAAAATTCCAATCGACCTCCTCGGCCTGCGGCACGTAAGCGACCATGTTCTTCTTGAGCGCATCGCGCACCGGCAAGCCACTGATCGACACGCTGCCGGCGATGGGATGGACAAAGCCCATGATCGCCTTGAACAGGGTCGACTTCCCCGAGCCGTTGACGCCGACGAGACCAGCAATGGTGCCTGCACCGAGCGAGAAGCTGGCGTCGCGCAGCGCCACATTGCCGTTGGGATAGGCGACGGTGACACCCGCGACCTCGAGCGAGGGGAGGGGGATGGGGTTCCACGCTTCGTGTGGAACGTTGGCGGATAGGCTCACTTGCCGAACCCCTTTGCGATCGTATCGACAGTGACTTCCAGCAACTTGAGATAAGTCGGCGTACGGCCGTCGGCTTCGCTCAGGGAGTCCACGTAGAGTACGCCGCCATAGGCCGCGCCGGTTTCCTTGGCGACCTGCTTAGCCGGCTTGTCGGAAACCGTGCTTTCCGAGAACACGACCGGGATCTTGTTGGCGCGCACCGCATCGATAACCTTTCGTACCTGCTGCGGCGTACCCTGCTGATCGGCATTGATCGGCCAGAGGTAGAGTTCCTTGAGGCCGTAGTCGCGCGCGAGATAGCTGAATGCCCCTTCGCTCGTCACCAGCCAACGCTCGCTCTCGGGGATCAGGTCCAGCCGCGCCCGCAGCGGCGCATCCATGGCCCTGATCTGCTCGGAGTAAGCCACGGCGTTGGCGTTGTAGGTCGCTTCGTTGGCCGGGTCGTATTGCACCAATGCCTTGCGCACGTTCTCGACGTAGATCAGCGCATTGTTCGGGCTCATCCAGCCGTGGGGATTAGGCTTGCCGGTATAGGGGCCTTCAGCGATGCCCATCGGCTCGACGCCCTCGCTCAGCACCACCTGCGGCACGTCTTTGACGTTCTGGAAGAACTTCTCGAACCACTGCTCGAGGTTCATGCCGTTCCAGAGCACGAGGTCGGCGTCCTGCGCCTTTACGATGTCACGTGGCCCCGGCTGGTAGCCGTGGATCTCGGCGCCCGGCTTGGTGATGGACTCGACCACTGCAGCATCACCGGCGACATTCGAAGCAATGTCGGCAATGATGGTGAAGGTGGTGACAACCTTGAACTTGTCCTGGGCCAGCGCTGCGCCCGGAACGAACACAAGTGCGGCGACCAGCAGGTGTAGAACTCGACGTCGAAAGGGCATCTCGCTCAGGATCCTATTGCAAATCATTCCTAATAGCATCTGACATGTAGCGAGTTGTCAACTCCCCGGCAAGTCGTGCAGTTGCAATGGTCCGGGCTTTCCCGCACCATTCGCCAACTTCCACTGTGCCTAAAGAGACCATGACCCAAGTCCGACTGATCGATGCCAAACTGCCGGACTTCGGCGTTCCCACTAACCGTCCTGAACTGTCGCGCGAAATCTACGCCGAGCGCTTCGCCGCCCTCGGCCGCGCCCGTCGTGGGGCAGGCATCGACGTGCTGCTGATCTATGCCGACCGCGAGCATTCGGCGAACCTGAGCTATGTCACCGGTTTCGATCCACGCTTTGAGGAAGCGCTGCTGATTATCGCGCCTGGGACCACGCCGACGCTTCTGGCTGGCCCCGAGAATCTCGGCCGTGCGCAAAACTCCGCTATCGAAGTCGAGGCGCGGCTCTATCCACCCTTCGGCCTGATGGGGCAGGACCGTTCGCGTACACCGGCGTTGCAGGAGGTGCTGGAGAATGCCGGGCTACGGCCAAACCAGCGGATCGGCATCCTTGGCTGGAAGTATTTCGGGTCCCACGAAGCTGCCAAACCCGAGGCGTGGTTCGAGACCCCATCCTACATTGTCGACACCGTGCGCAAGATCGCCGGGCCCGACGGGCGCGTGGTCAATGCCAATGCGCTGTTGATGGACGCCTCGACGGGGCTGCGCGCCATCAACGAGATCGAGCAGATCGCCCAGTTCGAGTTTGGCGCCGTCGCCTGTTCCGAAGCCATCAAGGCTCTGATCGGGAGTATCCGCCCGGGCATGACCGAAATGCAGGCGGCGCAACTGATGAAGCTGGGTGTGCTTCCGCACTCGTGCCACACCATGCTGTCGTCCGGTGACCGATTGGTCGGTCTCAACAGCCCGTCCGACCGGGTGCTCGAAGCCGGCGATCCGGTGACCACCGCCGTCGGCTACTGGGGCGGCCTTTCGTCCCGCGTTGGCTGGCTGGTCGAGGACGAGACGGGGCTGCCGTCGGCTACGGCCGACTATGTCGAGCGCGTCGCCGCGCCATATTTTGCCTGCGCTGCCGAATGGTACGAGACGATTGGCATCGGCACCACGGGCGGCGAGCTCGATGCCATCGCCCGCAAGCACCTGGGCACGCCATTCTTCAACCTCGTGCTCAACCCTGGCCATCTGATCCACCTCGACGAATGGATGCATACGCCGGTCTATCCGGGTTCGACGGAGACGCTGAAGTCGGGCCAAGCGATCCAGTGTGACATCATTCCAGCCGTCGGCGCGCCCTATCACGGCGCCAACATCGAGGACGGAATCGCGCTGCTCGATGAGCGTGGGCGCAGCGAAATGGCGGAGAAATATCCCGAGCTTTGGCAGCGAGTGGAAGCCCGCCGCGCCTTCATGGGCGATGTGCTCGGCATCCGGTTGAAGCCCGAGGTGCTGCCGCTTTCAAACCTCGCTTCGGCAATGCCGCCCTACTGGCTCGCGCCGGATCGCATCTTGTCGCAGGCCTAGTTGCAAATTCGCCGCAGCTTAAGTAACGATGGAGTATCGACATTTGGCTGACATTCGGCCGGGTGCCGCCATTCCACTGGCCAGGCGCACGTTCAGAGACTCCAAACATCGACTGGCCGGGACGGGGGTGACTGTGTCGCTACGTTCCCAAAAACGAAGCAGACACAAGGACTTCACCGATGGAAAACGGTACCGTCAAATTCTACAACGATCAGAAGGGTTATGGTTTCATCCAGCCCGATAACGGCGGCAAGGACGTGTTCGTGCACGTGACCGCTCTGCACCGCGCTGGCCTCCAAGGCCTCGCCGAGGGCCAGAAGGTTGCCTTCGACACTGCCGAAGATCGTCGTACCGGCAAGCTCGCCGTGGACAATATCCAGGCTCTCTGAGCCACTCGCGATCGCGGATGAATTTGGACGGGGCGCTCGGCGCCCCGTTTTCTTTTTGGGGTCCCCATCTCTCAGTCGGCGGTCCGCTCTCCCGCCTGCGGG
>JAEZKB010000069.1 GCA_023415605.1 Pseudomonadota bacterium | reverse complement strand
TGGATAGAGAGCGTCGAGAAGGTCGGCGAAGAGATCGTGGGGCTGGTCGTCGACGAGGGCGATACTATCAGCCGGTACGGCATCGCGGAGCGCCGGCAGCACGATGACAAGGCCGGCGGAGGTCGCCTTGAGGTCGTCGAGGTAGTTCTTGTGCGCGGCCAGGGCGATGTGACCCCGCCCGGCGAAGGCCAGTTCGTCCACGCCTAAGACGGTGAAGTCGGCCGCGCGGGCATCATCGACGACGACCGCCCGCGGCAACGAAGCTAGCAGGGCGTGCAGCGCGCGCGTCTCGGTGAACTTGTGGAAGCGGGTATCGACCATCGTCGCAATTCAACAAAAAACAAACCGCGGTGCAACCGTACCGCGGTTTGTTGTCCTGTTACATGCCCGGAGCGTCCGGGCAAGGTGTTTAAAGCAGCGACTGCAGCGTCAGCTGGAAGACCTGGGTACGATCCGTCGTCGCCTTACTGAGAACGTAGCCGACGTCGCCGCGCAGCGGGCCGAACGGGCTGTCCCAGATGACGGACGCACCGACCGAGGCCTTGAACGGGTTGTCCACGCTGTTCGGATCGACAGCGAACCCATTCGTGTTGGCCACGCCGCCGATATAGCCCGCGTCGGCCCAGAGAGCTGCGCTGAGGCCATAGTTCTCCGGCAGGACCGGGATCGGGAACTCGAGTTCAGCCGAGCCACCGACATACCAGGTCGCACCAACGGGCTGACCACCACCGAGACGCGGGCCGATGCCACGGGTTTCGAAGCCGCGCACAAAGGTCGGCCCGAGCTGGTAGGCTTCCAACGCATTCACGCCAGTGGGGCTGAAGTCGTTGATCATGCCTGCAGTACCGCGAACGCTGGTTCGGATTCCGGTGTCCTGCAGAACCGGCAGATAGTAGCGAGCACGGGCTTCCGTCTTGAGGAAGTTGTGGTCCCAACCGACATATTGCTGCGTGAACGTCGCATAGAGACCTTCAGTCGGCTTCTTGGGGTCGTCGAGACCATCATAGGTGAGCGAGTAGCCAACCCAAACCTTGTTGAGCGTCTGGCCGTTGTTGACCAGCAACGCATCCTGACCCGGATTGCCATTGGCGAGCTTCTCGTCGATGACGCTCTTTTGCTCAATGCCGACGAACAGGCCCGAAGTGATGTCCGAAGTAATCGGTACGCCCAGGCGCAGCTGACCACCGATGGCGTTGGAGCCATAGAAGTTGGTGGTGGTTTCGTCGACCACGCGGTACCAGAAATCCACGCCTGACGAGATCCGCATACCCATAAAGCGCGGCTCTGTGAACGAGAAGTCGAAGGTACGGCCACCGCCGGTGGCACCGATGGCAGCACGGAGGTACTGACCACGGCCAAGGAAGTTGCGCTCGGTGAGCGACACTTCACCGAGAATACCGTCTGCGGTCGAGTAGCCAGCGGTGACACCGTAATCACCGGTCGATTTCTCGACCACATTGATGTTTATGCTCACCTTGTCCGGCGCCGAGCCCGGCTCGAGACCGATTTCGACCTTTTCGAAGAAGCCGAGATTCTCAATGTTGGTCTTGCCGCGCTGTACCATGGAGCGGTTGAAGGGGTCGCCTTCACCGAAATCCAGCTCGCGACGGATCACGAAGTCACGCGTCTTCTGGTTGCCAGTGATGTTGATCCGGTCAACATAGACCCGCGGACCCTCGTCAACGAGGTAGGTGATGTTGAAGCGGTGGTTGGCCACGTCACGGTCGAGACGCGGACGGACGTCGGCGAAGGAATAACCCTGCGCAGTCGCCTCGTACGCCATTTCCGACTGCGTCTTGGCCAGGTCGTCGTAGGTGTAGCGGCCGCCTTCGCGAGTGCGAATGGTCCACTTGAGCGCATCGGCATTGAGGCCGTTGACGCTGGTTTCGATGCCGATCGAGCCGAACTCGTAGTACTCGCCCTCATCGATCGTCAGGTTCAGAAAGTAGCCGTTGCGGCTGGCGTCGTACTCGGCGATGGCCGAGGTTACCTGCGCATCCGGATAGCCGTGGTTGGCGTAGTAGAGCTTGATCAGCTCCTTATCGATCGCCAGCTTCTGCTCGGTGTAGGAGTCATCCTTGAACAGCCAGCTCAGAATGTGCGTCTCGTGGGTGCGCATGACGCCCTTGAGGGTGCCCGAGCTGACATTATTGTTGCCGGTGAAGTTGATCGCGGCGATGCCGGCGCGGTCGCCTTCGTTGACGACGAAGGTGACGCGGACGCGGTCGCCCTGCACCTGCTCGGTGCGAGCCGTCACCGTGACGCCGGTGAAACCGTCGTTGAGGTATGCCAGGCGGATGCTCTCGATGTCCGCTTCGAGCCGGCTCTGGCTGAAGGTGCCGCGGCTGGCCAGGTCGACCATCGCGAGAAGGTTCTTGTCCGAGAAACGCCGATTACCCTCGAAAAGCACGGAGGAAATAAGCTGCTCACGGGCTTGCGCCTGGACTTCGGTGGTTCCGACGAGCGGGATGCCAGTGCCCGTGACGGGGGCAGCAAGCAGGACCGCTAGCGCCAGAAGCGCGCCGCGCATGAGCTTGGTGGGTTTAATCATCGTTCTTATTGCCTCGTGCGACCAAGCCGGGAATCGCCATGCACAGCCTCCCCAGCTAACTCCATCCGTAGCTTTTACTGGATTTTTAACCACGGGCAAGCTGCAAGCGCTTGAGCGGTTAGCGAAACATTGGGACCCGTGCATTCGTGCAACACCCTGAAAACCAAGGTTAGTCAGGGGTTAATAAGCCTAAAAAGTCCACCGTTTGAGGGTCGTTGAACGCAACGCCGGACCATGAACTTTCATCACCCGACGGGCAGCTGAGTGTCACGTCAGAAGAGATCGTTGACCAGGGTGAACGCCATCAGGGTGAAAACCAGTGCCAGACCGAATCTGAAACCGATTTCCTGTACCCGTTGACTGAGCGGACGGCCGCGGATGGCTTCGATGCCATAATAGACCAGGTGTCCACCATCGAGCATGGGAATCGGCAAGAGGTTGAAGACGCCGATGTTGAGAGAGAGCAGCGCCATCAGGTTGATGAGCGCAACGATGCCCAGCGTCGCCACCTCGCCGGAGACCTTTGCCACCTTAACGGGGCCGCCGAGCTGTTCGACGTCGCCACGGCCCACGAAGAAATCGCCCAGGAAGGCGACGGTCCGGTCCATGATGAAGCGGATTTCCTCAAAGGTCATGCCGACGGCTTCGACCGGATTGGGTTTGTAGAGCTGCACGTCGGACTGCTGCACGTCCTTGACGACGCCGATGCGACCGATGCGATGCGGATTGCCGAACCGATCGGTCGTCTGTTCGGCTTTGGGGACGAGCTGGATGGTCTGGTTCTGGCCCGCGCGATCGACCACGATGGTCACGGTCCGCTCCGGCGCAGTGGCCACAAGCCGTTGAAAATCCTCGAATCCGCGCACTTCGAAGCCGTCGACCGAGATGGCGCGATCGCCGGGCATGAGACCGGCCTGTTCGGCGACGCTGCCCGGCGTGACGCCGTCGATCACCGGCGGCAGCGTATAGCGGCCATAGCCGAGTAGCAGCGCGTAAAGGATAAGGAAGGTGAAGATAATGTTGGCGATGGGACCGGCGGCGACCACCGCGATCCGCTGCCAGACGTTCTTGTTGACGAAGAGCTGCGGCGCCAGGTCGGGACCGGCTTTGGCGATGAACTCCTCATCGGGCATGCTCGAGGCGTTCATGTCGCCGACGAAGCGAACATAGCCGCCGAGCGGAATCGCCGAGAGGCGCCACCGGGTACCGCGCTTGTCGTAAAAGCCAAACAATTCAGGGCCGAAGCCGATGGAGAAGGTCTGGATGGCAATGCCGTTCCATCGCGCCATCAGGTAGTGCCCCATCTCGTGAACGAAGACGATGATGGTGAGCACCGCGAGGAACGGGATCACGTACGACAAGAGCCAGAAGATGAAATCCATCGGTATTCCCTGCGCGGTCTCCTACCAGTAGGGCGCGCGATTTGGTTGAAGTCTAGTTCATAACGCGCCGCCCTGCCCTGCGGCGCATCCACGCGCTCACCAGCCCAGGAAGCCTTGAGCAACAGCGCCAGTGCCCAGATGCAGAGCGCCGACGGTAAACAGGAACAGCGCGCCAAAGGTGGTGCTGTCGAGGCGGTCCATCAAGCCGCCATGACCGGGAATGATGTCGCCCGAGTCTTTCACGCGGAAGCGGCGCTTGATGGCGCTTTCGAGCAGGTCGCCGACCTGCCCCAGAATGCTGGTGGCCACAGCGATGATGAGACCGATCCACCAGGGCGAGGCCGGTACGACGATAAGCCAGAGCACAAGGCCGGCAAGCGTGCCGATGGCCAGGCCGCCGATGGCGCCAGACCAAGTCTTGCCGGGAGAAATGTCCGGCGCGAGCTTCTCGCCGCCGATCTGCCGGCCCATGAAATACGCACCGGTATCGGTGGCGTAGATCACCGTGCCCATGAACAGGCCACCCCAGAGCCCCCAGTCGAAAGCGCCCGGAACGTTCCAGACCGACTCGCCGCGGATCTGCAGCACGGCCGCGGTGACGAGGCCGAACCAGACGATGCCGCCGATGCGCCAGGCGGCCACCCAGCGATCCTCCAGGAAGGTGAGGGCGCACGCCAGACCCAGCAGAACGATCGAGCCCAAGATTCCAAAAGCCGGGTAGACGAGTCCGGAGAGGCCGACCAAAGCCACAAGAACAGTGCCAAGCAGTGTCAGTGGCTTGAGGGTGACCATCCGCTCCCATTCGCGGTAGCAGCCGGCAAAGACGGCACCGACCATGGCTGAGAAGACGTAGCCACCGAAGTAAAGCCCGGCAATGGCGCCGACCAGCAGCACGAAAGCGGAAGCAACCCGGGGGCCCAGATCGGTCCAAGACCGCTTGGCAAAAGGCGTGAACTCGGCCTTCGGCTGCTCTGGAGTGCTCACCTGGTCTTCGCCTCGACGCCACCAAAGCGTCGCTCCCGTGCGGAGTATTCCTCTAGAACCCCGAGGAAGGTGGCCTCATTGAAATCTGGCCAGTTCTGTTCGACGAAAACCAGCTCGGAATAGGCTGCCTGCCAGAGCAGGAAGTTGGAGATGCGCTGCTCGCCGCTGGTCCGAATGATGAGATCGGGATCGGGCACGCCAGAGGTGTAAAGCGCGCGCGCGATGGTCGCTTCGGTGATGTCCTCGGGCTTTAAAATCCCCGCCAGAACGTCACGGGCGATGCGCCGGGTAGCTTCGGCGATCTCGGCCTTGCCGCCATAGTTGAAGGCCACGATGAGGGTGAGGCCGGTATTGTTGGCGGTTTTGGCCTCGACATCGGCGATCAGCCGCGACAGAGAGTCTTCGAGGCCGCTCCGGGACCCGATAATCCTGACTTTCACGTTGTTTGCATGGAGTCTTGCGAGATCTGATGCAACAAACCGATGCAAGAGGCCGAAGATGAAGTTGATTTCATCTTTTGGCCGGGTCCAGTTTTCGGACGAGAAGCTGAACACGGTGAGGTATTTCACCCCGTAGGTGATGCCCAGTTCGACCAGCCGGCGGAGCGCCTTGACGCCCTCGATGTGCCCTTCGGTGCGCACCTTGCCGCGCGCCTTAGCCCAGCGGCCATTGCCATCCATGATCACCCCGATATGGCCGGGAATCTTCAGGCCGAGCGCGTGGCTCGGCCGATGATTGATGGCGGGCTCAGTGGACATCCATGCCCTCCGGGGCGGGATGCAGGTCGACCTAGACCTGCATGATTTCCTGTTCCTTGGCGGCGACCACGGCATCGATCTCCTTGACCGCGTCGTCGGTGGCGCTCTGTACCTGGTCCGAAAGCTTGCGGCTCTCGTCCTGCGCCAGATCACCGTCCTTCTCGAGCTTCTTCAGGTGATCCATGCCGTCGCGGCGAATATGGCGAACGGCGACGCGGGCCTGTTCGGCATAATTGTGCGCGACCTTGGTCAATTCACGGCGACGCTCTTCATTGAGCTCGGGCAGCGGCACGCGGATGACGGTGCCTTCAGCGGCCGGATTGAGTCCGAGACCGGAATTGCGGATGGCCTTTTCAACGGCGCCGGCCAGGCCGCGATCCCATACCTGCACGCTGAGCATTCGGGCCTCGGGCACGGTGACGGTCGCCACCTGGTTGAGGGGCATCTTACCGCCATAGGCCTCGACCTGCACCGGTTCGAGCAGGCTCGCGCTGGCGCGCCCGGTGCGCAGGCCGGTCAGTTCGTCCTTGAGCGACGCGATCGACTTCTGCATGCGGGTCTTGAGCTCGTTCAGGTTGAACGGTTGGTTCTGAGCCATGGGGAAAACTCCTCAGTGGCGCCGGTTTCAGCCGACGCGCGTATTTCTGGTCTTGCCGGTCAGGACGCCCATCAGGCCTTCCCTATCGTCAAGCGCGTAAACCAATATCGGCAAGCCGTTGTCGCGGGCAAGGGCGAAGGCTGCCGTGTCCATCACCTTGAGATTGCGGGCGATGACCTCGTCGTGGCTGATCTGGTCGTAACGCTGGGCGTTCGGATTCTTCTTGGGATCCTCCGAATAGACGCCATCGACATTGGTGCCTTTCAGAACCACGTCGCAGTCGAGCTCGATGGCGCGGAGCGCCGCAGCGGTGTCGGTGGTGAAGAACGGGTTGGCGATACCGCCGCCGAGCACGACCACGTAGCCGTCCTCGAGCGCCGCCTTGGCGGCACGGGCGGTGTAGCTGTCGGCGATCGAGGGCATGGTGATGGCCGAGAAGACCTTGGCCTTCACGCCTGCCTTGGTGAGCGCGCTGGCCAGAGCCAGCGAATTGATGATGGTGCCCAGCGTGCCCATCATGTCCGAGGTCACGCGGTCGGCGCCTTCGGCCGCCAGCGACATGCCGCGGAAGATGTTTCCGCCGCCGGTCACGATGGCGACGCCGATACCGGCATTGGCCACCTCGGCGATCTGGCCGGCGACTTTGGCAAGAAATTCTGGCTGGATACCGAAGCTCTGATCACCTGAAAGAGCCTCACCGGAAACCTTGAGCAGGATCCGCTTGTAGTCGGATTTGGCCATTGGCCGACCCTCGTATGCTGTTCGGCGACCGAATCCGGAAACGCCCGCGCGAGGTTAGTGCATTTAGGGGCGCGGATGATACTCCGCGCCCCGATAAATCTGCTTACTTCACGCCAGCAGTGGCGGCGACTTCGGCAGCGAAGTCGGTTTCTTCCTTCTCGATGCCTTCGCCGAGCGAGTAGCGCACGAACTTGGTCACCTTGATCGGCGCGCCGGCATCCTTTTCGGCGCGCTTGACCACGTCGCCGACCTTGCTCTCGCCATCGACCACGAAGGTCTGCGCGAGCTGCGTGACTTCTTCGTAGAACTTGCGGACGCGGCCTTCGATCATCTTCTCGATGACTTCTGCCGGCTTGCCCGATTCCTTGGCCTGCTCGGTGAAAATGGCGCGTTCGCGGGCGACCACGTCCTGGTCGATGTCGTCGGGCGACACCGAAAGCGGCGCAGTGTTGGCGATGTGCATGGCGATCTGCTTGCCCAGCGCGGCGAGCACGGCCTTGTCACCGGTCGACTCGAGGCCGACGAGGACACCGAGCTTGCCCATGCCGGGCTTGACGGCGTTGTGCACATAGTTGCCGACCACACCATCCTTGACCTCGATGAGCTCGGAGCGGCGCAGGTTCATGTTCTCGCCGATCTTGGCGATCGCGTCGGTCAGTTCGCCCGAAACCGAGCGGCCCGAACCCGGATACGGCATTTCGGAGAGGACGTGCACATCGCCGTTCGCCTGCACGGCGAGCTTGGAAATGTTGCCCACGATCGACTGGAACTGCTCGTTGCGCGCAACGAAGTCGGTCTCGGAGTTCACTTCGACGATGGCAGCCTTGTTGCCCTCGACGGAGACACCGACCAAACCTTCGGCGGCGACGCGGCCGGCCTTCTTGGCGGCCTTAGCGAGGCCGCGGGTGCGCAGCCAATCGATGGCCGCTTCCATGTCGCCGTTGGTTTCGGCCAGGGCCTTCTTACAATCCATCATGCCGACGCCGGTCGCGTCGCGAAGTTCCTTAACCTGCTGAGCTGTGACTGCCATTTGCGTATCACCTCGTGTTGCGGCCCGTGGCGAGACCGCGAATGTCGTGAAAAAGCGGAGCCGGGCCGGCCTCTATAAGGCGGCCCGGCAGATCAGTGACCCGGCGATCAGGCCTCGGGGGCCAGAGCGGGCTCTTCCGGAGCCTGCTCGGACGCACCCAGGTCAGCGCCACGGCCGGCCGACGAGCGGCCGATGCCATCGATGGCGGCGCGCGAAACCAGCGAGCAGTAGAGCTCGAGGGCGCGGCTGGCGTCGTCGTTGCCCGGGATCGGGAAATCGACGGTGTCCGGATCGGAGTTGGTGTCGACGATGGCGACCACCGGAATGCCCAGGCGGCGGGCTTCCTTGATGGCGTTCGCTTCCTTGTTGGTGTCGATCACGAACAGCAGGCTCGGCAGGTTGCCCATGTCCTTGATGCCGCCGAGATCGCGCTCGAGGCGCTCACGCTCGCGGTCGAGGAGCAGGCGCTCCTTCTTGGTCAGGCCTTCAAAGCCTTCGGCTTCCTGAGCTTCGAGTTCGCGCAGACGGGCGATCGAGTTCGAGATCGTCTGCCAGTTGGTCAGCGTCCCGCCGAGCCAGCGCGAGTTGACGAAGTACTGGGCCGACTGGCGGGCAGCTTCGGCGACGACTGGAGCGGCCTGGCGCTTGGTGCCCACGAAGAGCACGCGACCGCCATCAGCCACGGTGTCGGAAATGAGCTGGAGAGCACGCTGCAGCAGCGGCACCGACTGGCTGAGGTCAAGAATGTGGATATCGTTGCGAACGCCGAAGATGTAGCGCTCCATCTTTGGGTTCCAGCGGTGCTTCTGGTGGCCGAAGTGGACGCCTGCTTCGAGCAGCTGACGCATGGAAAAGTCGGGCAATGCCATGAAATGGCTCCTTTACCGGTTCTTGCCGCCGCAGGGATTGTTGACGGTTTCCCGCCACCGGATGGAGCAGCCGGCCTCAATGCCGCCGCGCCTCACCTGCGTGTGAATTACGTCGGGTGATCCCGACGCGAGGCGGCATATAGGCGAGAATTGCGGGGGATGCAAGGCAGACGGGCGGGCGCGGGGTGTTTGGGGGGCGCGGCGTATGGAGGTGGGCGAGATCGTGCTCGACCTCCGACTGTCACCCACGCGAAGGCAGGGACCCACTCTTCCGATCGAGTGGAGGACAGATGGGTCCCGGGTCAAGCCCGGGATGACAGCTGGTGGGTGGGCGAGAGCCCTGCCCCAACCCGTAACCCACCCGCTACGCCACTAGCTCAGGCGCACATCCACTACGCCGGACATGGCTTTGACCGCGCCCGCCAGTTCCGCGGTCAGCCGAAAACGGCCGGGAACGTCGACTTCGTAGTCGCGGGTGGCTCCGCGGGGAATGACGAAGATGACGTGCCCCTCCCCGCCCGGCTTGAGCTGGGAGTGGATCGGGCCCAGGCAGCTGGGGGCCTCGACGAAGATGCGGAGTTCCTTGCCGACGCGTTCGGCGGCCTTTTCGATCGGCTCTGCCGAGATCAGGCGGAGGCCGATGCCATCGGGGCGCTCGTCGGCCTCGACCGCCAGGATCACGGATTTGCCGGCTTGGAGAACGTCCGAGTAGGTCGCGATCTGCTCGGAAAAGGCGATCACCTCGAAACTGCCGGTGGCATCCGAGAGCGTGACGATCGCCATCGGGTTACCCTTGCGGGTGCGGCGATCGTTACGGGACGAGATCGTGCCGGCGAGCTTGCCGGCCGAGGCGCCCATCTCCTTGACGGATCGCTCGAATTCGAGCCACGGCTTGACCTTCAATCGGGCGAACAGCTCGGTGAACTGGTCGAGCGGGTGGCCGGAGAGATGGAAGCCGATGGCGGCGCGCTCGCGCTCCAGCCGCTCCTCGGGGCGCCAGTTGCCGGCGTTCTGCGTGAGTTTGATCGGCTCGGGCCGGTCCGACGCGAACATGTCCGCGATGCCGTCGCTGGCATTGGATGCGGTGCGCTGCGCCGTGCCGATGATGGCGTCGATGGCGGCAAAGGCCTGTTCGCGGCGCGGCACCAGCTGGTCGAAGGCGCCGGCATTGACCAGCGTTTCGAGCGTGCGGCGGTTGATGATGCGCGGATCGACCCGGGTGGCGAAATCGGCGAGGTCGGTGAACGGCTTACCGGCACGGGCGGCGACGATGTGCTCGGCGACCGCCTGCCCCACGCCCTTCACGGCGCCGATGGCGTAGTAGATCTTGCCGTCGCGGGCATCGAAGACGTCTAGTGAACGGTTCACGCAGGGCGGCACGAGCTCATAGCCGTGCTTTTTGGCGTCGCTGCGGAATTCGGCAAGTTTATCGGTGTTGCCCATGTCGAGGGTCATGGTGGCGGCGAAAAATTCGACCGGATAGTGGGCCTTGAGATACGCCGTCTGGTACGAGACGAGCGCATATGTCGCGGCGTGCGACTTGTTGAAGCCGTAGTTGGCGAACTTGGCGAGCAGGTCGAAGATGGTGTCGGCGAGGCCGGGCTTGAGGCCGTACTTGACCGCGCCTTCCTGGAAACGGACGCGCTGAGCATCCATTTCGGCCTTGATCTTCTTACCCATGGCGCGACGCAGCAGGTCGGCTTCGCCGAGCGAGTAGCCCGAGAGGATCTGCGCGATCTGCATCACCTGCTCCTGGTAGACGATGATGCCGTAGGTCTCGTCCAGGACGGCGCTCAGCGCCTGGTGCGGGTATTCGATCTCCTCGTCGCCGCGCTTGCGGGCGCAGAAGGTCGGGATGTTCTCCATCGGGCCGGGACGGTAGAGCGCCACGAGGGCGATGATGTCCTCAAAGCGGTCGGGCTTCATATCGACGAGGGCGCGGCGCATGCCCGCGCCTTCCACCTGGAACACGCCAGCGGTGTCGCCGACCGAATAGAGTTTGTAGGTCGCGGGGTCGTCGAGGGGGATGTCCTCGATACGGAAATTGGTACCCGGATTGTTACGGTTCACCATGTCGACGGCGCGCTGGATGGTGGTCAGCGTCTTGAGCCCCAGGAAGTCGAACTTCACGAGGCCGGCGTTCTCCGCCCACTTCATGTTGTATTGGCTCACCGGCATGTCCGAGCGCGGATCGCGGTAGAGCGGCGCGAGTTCCTGCAGCGGACGGTCGCCGATAACGATGCCAGCGGCGTGGGTGGAGGCGTGGCGGAAGAGACCCTCGAGCTTCTGACCGATAGCGACCAGCTGGCCGACCTGCTCGTCCTCGTCGGCCATCTGCTTGAACTGCGGCACTTCCTTGAGGGTGCGCTCGATCGACCAGGGGTCGGCCGGATTGGCGGGCACGAGCTTGCAAATACGGTCGACCTGCCCGTAGGGCATCTGCAGCACGCGGCCGACATCGCGCAGCACGGCGCGGGCCTGCAGCGTACCAAAGGTGATGATCTGCGCCACCTGGTCGTAGCCGTATTTCGACTGCACGTAGCGGATCACCTCTTCACGGCGGTCCTGGCAGAAGTCGATGTCGAAGTCCGGCATCGAGACGCGTTCGGGGTTAAGGAAGCGCTCGAACAGCAGGTTGTAGCGCAGCGGGTCGAGGTCGGTGATGGTGGTGGCAAAGGCCACCAGCGAGCCGGCGCCGGAGCCGCGGCCCGGCCCGACCGGAATGCCCTGCGATTTGGCCCACTGGATGAAGTCGGCGACGATGAGGAAGTAGCCCGGATATTTCATCCGCTGGATGATGCCGAGTTCGAACTCCAGCCGCTCCCAGTACTTCTCTTCGGTCCAGCCGGCGGCGATGCCGGTGGTGGCGATCCGCTTCTTGAGGCCAGTGCGAGCCATTTCGGCAAGCGCGTTGGCTTCTGCCTCGACAGCGGCTTCCTCGCTGACGCCAGGGGCAGCGGCAAATTTCGGGAGCACCGGCGCGCGCTTCTTGGGCCGGTAGCTGACACGCTGGGCGATCTCGATGGTGTTGTCGAGCGCCTCGGGCAGGTCCGAGAACAGCGCCATCATCTCGTCGCGCGACTTGAAATAGTGCTGGTCGGTGAGCTTACGGCGTTCGGTCTGGGCCAGGACCGTGCCGCCGGCGATGGCCAGCAGCGCGTCATGAGCTTCGTAGTCGTCGATCCGCGGGAAATAGGGCTCGTTGGTCGCAACCAGCGGTACGCCCTTCACGTATGCGTAGTCGATCAGCTTGGCTTCGTTGGAGGTTTCCTGCGGGCGGCCATGGCGCTGCAATTCGATGTAGAAACGATCGCCGAAGAGTTCTCGCAGCACGTCGAGGCGATGATGAGCGTGGCCATCGAGGCCATTGGCGAAGAAGGGATCAACCAGCCCCTCAGGACCACCTGAGAGGCAGATGATGCCATCGAGACTGCCGCGATCGAGCCAGGCGAGCCTGGCCGCCGTGGCGCCGTTCTCGCTTTCGAGAAACGCCTTGCTGACGAGGCGGGAGAGATTGGAAAAGCCGGTTTCGGTGGCAGCGATCAGCACCACCGAATTCTTGGCCGAAGGACCGCGCTCGTTGGGTCGTCCCTCCTCGCCGCCGAAATCGATGGCGAGCTCAGTGCCAATAAGCGGCTGGATGCCCTTGCCCGAAGCTTTTTCAGAAAATTCGAGCGCGCCGAAGAGGTTGTTGGTATCGGCAATGCCGAGAGCCGGTTGCTTGTCGTCCTTGGCCAGGCCGATCAGGCGCTCCAGCGGCAGAGCGCCTTCGAGCAGCGAATAGCCGGAGTGAACGTGCAGGTGAATGAAGCCGGGACCAGCCATGTGTCTCTCAGTAGTTCGCGACACGACCGTGGCCAATTCACGTCGCCGTCAATCCACAGCCGTCACACGAGTCGGGCGGCGACATCCACCCATGTCAGCGCGCCGACCGAGAAGCCGCCGAGCACCAGGAAAGCCATCAGATCTTTGACGAAAGAGAGCATTCGAACCTCCGTTGTTTCGTGTTTGTTCTTATATGTTCTCATTCTGTTCACGTCCAGCGACATCGGTGTAACCGTGAATCAAGAGTTAATGCGTAGGGGTTGTGCCCGAAATGCACGGTGTTATGAGCGGCGAATGCTGGTGCGATAAAGCTGCGCAGGGCGCAGTCCCGGCCCTCGAATGGAGTTTACGCGCCGGATTAAGCCTCCTTTCAACCACCGCAGCTATCCTTGCAGCCGCGATATCTGGTGCTTGGGAGCTCGTGATGTCTGGGAAGGATGCCGTGCGCGCGTTGCGGGAACGGGGCATGCAGAAGCCGCCCACCGATTTCGGCCCAATGTTGCGGACCATTGCTTTCGCTCTTGTGGCCTTCGTCATTGGCGGCGGCGCCGTCTATGGCGGCGTGAGGCTCTTCGCCGGCGGCCCTCCCCCAACTCCCCGCCCTGCCCTGGCTGCCGGTGTGCAACAAGCGGCGCTCGTTACCGACGCGCCGCTCTGGACCGAAGCCGACGAGCGCCGCTGCGTCGCGGCGTTCAACGCCCAGGTACAGGCGGAAAAAGACGTGCAGCGCCAGGCAATGGAAGCCGGCGAGATCATGGCGACGGGCGGATCGGGCTCGGTGGCGCCGATGGGCGCGCAGGTGCGGTGCCTTGCAACTACCAAACCGGAGCGGTTCTGCAATCCCGAGCAGCGCGCCGTGTTCGTGGCCGCGGTCAAGACCTATGTCGAACAATCGATCTTCATCGGCGCCATCGCCGAGGCCACCGACTTTTCGATGAACGTCTACATTCCCGCCGTTACCGCCGCCACCGGCACAGCGGACAATGGAGAACTCGCCTTCGGGACCAGTATCGTCAACGACATGACCAATAGCGTCGGCGAGCGCATGCTGGCCTCACACAAGAAGGTGGCGGCAACGCTCAGGGCGCTGGTCGAAGGCGGCTATCTTCGCGAGGAGGATTTTGGGTCGTTCATGGGCTTTGGCGTGCCGCTGATGATCCAGAACATGCTCAAAGGCGTCGAACCAGGCCCTTCGATCTGCGCCTGATCCCGCCTTTTGACGGGCGGCATGTCACGGCCGCGACCGGTAACCGTCCGGCGACGGTTCAGGCCTTCCTGAGCAACGCCAGCCAGGCGCCGCCGACCATCAGGATGACGCCCGAGACTTTGCTGACCAGGCGGACGCGGGCCGCCGTCAGCGCCTGCCGGGCCTGACCGGCAAGGATGGCGTAGAGGCTGTCGGAGAGCGTCGCCACCGCCATGACAATCAGACCTAGAACCATGATCTGGCCGAAGGCCGGACGGCTGAGATCGACGAACTGCGGCAGGAAGGCGCCGAGGAATAGCAGCGTCTTGGGGTTCGAGAGGTTCACCACGGCTCCCTGCCAGAGGTAGCGCATGATGGGCAGTTTCTCGCCGGCTTCCATGTTGAGGTGACCCGACGTCGAGAACATCTTCCAGCCGATCCAGATGAGATAGGCGGCGCCGACCAGCTTGATGACCAAGAAAGCCTCCGACACGAACGTCATCACCGCCTCGAGCCCGAAGGCGACGATGGTGACCATGATCAGCATGGCGATCTCTGTGCCGAGAATGGTGAGCAGCCCTGCCCGCGTGCCGCCGGCCAGGGCATTGGCCACCACTACGGTGACCGACGGGCCGGGAACCACGGAAAAGAGGATGCAGGCGAGAAGGTAGGGCAGCAGGATTGCAGGATCAATCATGGGACGCTCCGAATTCTCGGGCAGTCATCCACAGATCGGAAACGCCCGCCAGTGGCAATTGGCCACGAGTTTAGCGGAACTTCAAATGAATTTCCGTTGTGCTGACGGAGGGTCTATCCGTCGGGCGTTCTCTCCGCTTGCCGGAGAGGTTCGCCGACTGAGAGACCCCGCACCAACAAAAAGGGCGCCGGAGCGCCCTTTCTTTTATTCTTCCGCCGGAGCCTCCGGGCTCTCGGGCTCCTCGCCGGACCCGTCTTCCGACTCCGGTTCGACAATCCGCTCGACCGAGACCACCTTTTCGTCCTCCGCCGTGTCGAACACGGTGACACCCTGAGAGGAACGGCCGACGATGCGGATGCGGTTGTCGGGTCCGGCATCAACCGGGACACGGATGACCTGGCCGCCATTGGTGACCAGCATGATCTGGTCGGCGTCGTCGACCGGGAAGCTGGCGATCAGCGGGCCATTGCGCTTGTTGACCGCCATGGCGACGATGCCTTTGCCGCCGCGGCCGGTGATCCGGTATTCGTGGCTCGACGTGCGCTTGCCGTAGCCGTTTTCCGAGATGGTGAGGATGAACTGCTCGGCGGCGGACATGGCCGCGTAGCGCTCCTGGCTCAGCTCGCCGGCTGGCACCGCATCCTCGGCATCATCGCTAGCGCCCTCCTCAGACTCGCCCTCGCCGCGGACGGCGCGGCTCATCTTGAGATAGGCGGCGCGTTCGGCGCTGTCGGCCTCGAAGTGGTGGACGATGGCCATGGAGATGACGTTGTCGCCTTCGGCCAGTGAAATGCCGCGCACGCCCGTCGAGTCGCGGCCTTTGAAGACGCGGACTTCATCGACCTGGAAGCGGATCGCTTGGCCGAGCCTGGTGGTCAGCAGCACGTCGTCGTTGGCTGTACAGGTGGCGACATCGACCAGCACGTCGCCCTCGTCAAGCTTCATGGCGATCTTGCCGTTCTGGCGGACATCGACGAAATCGGCCAGCGAGTTGCGGCGGATGCCGCCGCTCTTGGTCGAGAACATGATGTCGAGCTTCTGCCAGTCGCCCTCGTCCTCGGGCAGCGGCATGATGGTGGTGATGCGTTCGCCCTCGTCGAGCGGCAGCATGTTGACCAGAGCCTTGCCACGGGCCTGCGGTTCGGCCATCGGCAGGCGCCAAACCTTCATCTTATAGACCTGGCCCATGGAGGAGAAGAACAGCACAGGCGTGTGGGTGTTGGCGACGAACAGGCGGGCGACGAAATCCTCGTCGCGTGTCGCCATCCCCGAGCGACCCTTGCCGCCGCGGCGCTGCGCCCGGTAGGCCGAGAGGGGCACGCGCTTGATGTAGCCGCCATGGGTGACGGTGACGACCATGTCTTCGCGCGCGATGAGGTCCTCGTCCTCGAAGTCGCCAGCGGCCTCGTCGATGGTGGTGAGGCGCTCGGTGGAATAGGCGTCGCGGATCGTCACCAGCTCTTCGCGGACAATCGCCATCACGCGCTCGCGGGAGCGGAGGATGTCGAGATAGTCAGAGATGTCCGTGCCCAAGCCGTTGAGCTCGGCGCCGATTTCGTCGCGGCCCAGCGCGGTGAGGCGGCTGAGGGTCAAGGCGAGGATGGCGCGGGCCTGTTCGTCCGAGAGACGGAAGGTGCCATCGGCGCTGATCTTGTGGCGCGGATCGTCGATCAGCGCGATCAGCGGCGCCACGTCACGGGCCGGCCAGTCGCGGCTCATCAGGCGCTCGCGGGCCACACCGGCGTCGGGCGAGGTGCGGATCAGGCTGATGACTTCGTCGATATTGGCGACGGCTACGGCGAGGCCAACCAGAATATGGGCGCGGTCGCGGGCCTTGTTGAGCAGGAACCGGGTGCGGCGCGTCACCACTTCCTCGCGGAAGTCGATAAAGGCCGTCAGCATGGATTTGAGGCTCATCAGCTCCGGCTTGCCGCCGTTCAGCGCCACGAAGTTGCAGCCGAACGAGTCCTGGAGCTGGGTGAAGCGGTAGAGCTGGTTGAGGACGACGTCGCCGACGGCATCTCGCTTCAACTCGATGACGATGCGCATGCCGTGGCGGTCGGATTCGTCGCGGACGTCGGAAATGCCCTCGATGCGCTTTTCCCGTACCAGCTCGCCGATCTTTTCGATCAGGGTGAGCTTGTTCACCTGATAGGGAATCTCGGTGACGATGAGCGCTTCGCGCTCCTTGCGGACTTCCTCGGTGTGAACGCGGCCGCGGACGAGGATCGAGCCCCTGCCCGTTTCATAGGCCTGGCGGATGCCGGAGCGGCCCAGAATGATGCCGGCAGTCGGGAAATCCGGGCCGGGGATCACCTGCATCAGCTCTTCGGTAGTGACATAGGGGTTCTCCATGGTGAGGAGCACCGCGTCGATCACTTCGCGCAGGTTGTGGGTGGGGATGTTGGTGGCCATGCCGACGGCGATGCCGCCGCCACCATTGACCAACAGGTTCGGGAAGCGCGCCGGCAGAACCGTCGGCTCCCTCTCGGACGCGTCGTAATTGTCCTTGAAGTTGACGGTGTCCTTGTCGAGATCCTCGAGCAGCGAGCCGGTGATCCTTTCCATACGCACTTCGGTATAGCGCATGGCAGCCGGCATATCGCCGTCGACCGAGCCGAAATTGCCCTGGCCGTCGATCAGCGTCACGCGCAGCGAGAAATCCTGCGCCATGCGGACAAGGGAGAAGTAGACCGCGTCATTGGAGTGCGGATGGTACTTACCGATCACATCGCCGACCACGCGAGCAGACTTGCGATAGGGGCGGTTCCACTCGTAGCCCTGCTCGTGCATGGAATAGAGAATGCGCCGATGCACTGGCTTGAGCCCATCGCGCACATCCGGCAGCGCACGGCTCACGATCACGCTCATGGCGTAATCGAGGTACGACTTGCGCATCTCGTCGGTGATAGAGATCGGGGCGATGTCGGAAGGCGGCGGCGGTGCGCCGGCCTGGTCTTCGGGCTTGTCTGTCACTGGGCCGTTGTCGCTTTGTGAAACTGCGCGAACATCTAGGCGATTCCTCGGGCGAAGACCAACCAACACTGGCTGGCGAGGGCAGATGTCCACGGGTTCCGGCGGGATTGGAACCGGGAGAGCTTTTAGGGCCGCTTTGCGGCGGTTTTGCGCCGGAAAGCGGCGTCTCCGCTCGGAAGTTTTACGGTCCGGGTGTCTAGACGTGCCGCCCGGTTGCCCGTAGTAATCCGCGCCGAAGCGGGGGCCCGCCTAGTAGAGGGTAGATTCTTTGGCTGAGAACAATGTGCTGAACCAGCTGGTCGGCTGGATCATGGGCCGTAATCGCTCCATTGGCTTTAGCCTCGAATATATCGGCAAGGGCACGCTGCGCTTCCCCAGGATCGTGGCGCTGCTGGTGCTGGCGATGACGATCTTCTGCGCCGCGCAGATTCCGCGCGCCAGCGTCGACGGCGACCTGCTGCGCGTTTTCGCCCATTCGGGCGAAGAATACGACTCCTACGAAAAGCTCGCCAACACCTTCGGCACATTCGAAAACGACATCTACATCCTGGTCAACTCGTCCGATCTCACCAATCCCGAGACGATCGAGACGATCCGCGCCATGGCGCTGGACCTGACCAACAACGACTATATCACCGGCACCATGTCGGCCTTCACCCTGCGTACACCCGGGCCGGACGGCACGACGCTGCCGGCGGTGCCCGAGGGCATGCAGACGCCCGAGGAGGTGCGGACCGCCCTCACCCGGCTCTACGAAACCGATCCGATGATGCGCAATCTCATCAACCCGGACCTCTCCGGCGTGGTGATCATTGCCTTCCCCAACCCGGAAATGACCCGCGGTGGCGGCGCAAAGGACATGATCGCGAGCCTGCGCGAGACCATCGGCTTTTGGGCCGATGACACCATCCAGGCCGAGTTGACCGGCCCGCCGATCTGGACCTCGGAAATGCTCAACGCCGCGGTCGACGACCAGATCAAGTTCACCGTCTATGGCTTCTCGCTCGGCGCGCTGATCGCACTTTTTTCGCTGCGCTCGTTCTGGGGCGCCATCATCGTGGCCGCGACGCCGTTCGTCGCCGTGCTCTGGGTGATGGGCATGATCATCGCGGGCTTCGGCTCGTTCTCGTTCCTCACAATCATCGTCACCACGATCGTCCTGGTGATCGCCTTCGCCGAGAGTCTGTTCTTCATCTTCAACTGGCTGGCCTATTGGCGCGAGGGGATGGACCCCTATAAGGCAGTAGACGAGACGGTGCGCGTGGTCGGCCCGGCGTCGGGCCTCACGATGCTGACGACGCTAGTGTCCTTCGCCTCGCTGTCGCTGACAGCCGGCCAGGGCGTGCAGGAGTTCTCGCTCGCCGGCACGATGGCGTCGCTGATCAATTTCGTCTGCCTGATGACCTTCCTGCCGCTGATGCTCAAGCTCGCGGTCAAGCTGGGCTTTAAGGCGCCCAAGCCGAGCTTTGCGATCACCGCGCCGATCGCCCCGGCCTGGTTCCTCGCCAGCCGTTTCGGCCGGCCGATCGCCGCCGCCGCCATCGTCATCACCGGTCTGCTGCTGATCCCCTACTTCCTGATCCAGCCGCACTTCTCGTTCGAAGACTTCATGGCGAAGAATTCGACGGCGCTGACCGCCGCCGAAAGCATCGACCAAGGCGTTGGTGGCGTGGCTCCGCTCTATGTCAGCGTGCCGCTCAAGCAGGGCCTGGCCGACGTCGGCGACGAGGACTTCAAGACCGTCCAGACGGTGCACAACATCGTCGAGAAGTATCTCGGCCAGAACAAGGTGATCTCGGCTGCCGCCTTCTCGCACTACCAGGAGAGCGGCTTTACCCGCGAGCAGATCTTCTCGGCGGTGGGCGACCTGCGCAAGCGCTTTGTCACCGAGAACGGCTCGGCAGCCTTGGTTACAGGCTTCATGCCCACCATCATCGACTCCGAGGAACTGGAGCGGCTGAAGGAAGGCATCGAGGCCGACATCCGGGCCGCCGGCATCGAGGGCGCCACGGTCGGCGGCTTCCGCGTGATGACCACTTACGCCACGGACACCATCGTTTCCGGCCTGCAGCTCGACCTCACCATTTCGGTGATCGTCAACATCTTCCTCATCGGCTGGGCCTTCATGAGTTGGCGCGTGGCGCTGGCGGCGGCGATCCCCAACCTCTTCCCGGTGCTTGGCACCGAGGCCTGGCTCTACTTCTCGGGCGCCGGCTTGCAGTTGACCACGGTCCTGGCGCTGACGATCGCCTTTGGTATCGCTGTCGATGACACCACCCATTTCCTGTCGCACTATTTGCATTCGCGGCGGGAAGAAGGCAAAGGCCATGCCGATGCCGTGCATCACACGATGCAACGAATTGGCGGCGCAATCATTGCTGCCACGCTGATCCTCTGCTCAGGAACCGCGATCGTCATGTTCTCGGAACTGCCGCAGGTGGCCTTATTTGGTACACTATTTGTTTCAACTCTCGCATTCGCAGTGATAGGCGACGTGATCATCCTTCCTGCGTTGCTGATCGCCGGGGGGCGATTCTTTCACCCGCTTGGAGGCGTTAAAAAATGAAGTTCTTCGGACCCCTGTCGCGAACGATCGCGCTCGCAGGTCTGTTCTCGGTCGCCCTGTTCTCTGCCCCGGCCATGGCCGCCAAGGCCGACGTGGCGCTGCTGCAGTCCTACATCGGCCAGTGGAAGGGTCGCGGCCAGCTGATCGGCGCGGAGTCCGAAACCGTGGTGTGCCGGCTGACGCTCAGCCAGGGCAACCAGGACAAGGTGAACTATGCGGGCCGCTGCTCGCTCGCCGGCACCGCGCTCTCGGTCAACGGAACGCTGGCGTATAATGACGGCAAAAAGCGTTTCGAAGCTGCAATGACCTCGAACGCCACGTTCAGCGGTCTTGCTGTTGGCAAGAAGTCCGGTAATGGCGTGGTCTTCAACCTCAAGGAAACCGGCGAGGATGAAGAAGGCAAGCCCATGACGATGACCGCGCAGATTGCCCTCAACGGCGGCAAGATCAATGTTCAGTTCAACGTCGTCTTCAACGAGACCGGCGACCAGTTGCGCGCTTCCGTGCCGTTCACCAAGTAAACCAAAATGGCGGTCGGAATTCAGCGGGCGGCCAAGTGCCGCCCGTTCTTTTTTTGTGACCGGCGCGGCGCCGTCTACCCTTTCGCCATTGGGGCAAACTTAACCACCGGCCAGTAGCGTGGCGGCTCGCCATGCCTTCGGCCGGAGCCGCAACTGTACGCCCCTAGCAAAGCACCTTTCGGCAACAAGGCCCTGCTATACGTCGCCTGGTTCTTTGCGGCGTTCATCGGCATGGAAATCTGGCGCGAATGGACCGCACGCGATGCTGCCGTACGCCACGCCCATACGGAGATGGCAAATCTCGCCACCTCGCTGCGCCAGCACGCCGACGATTCTTTCCAGATCGCCGAAGTCGTTCTCGCAGGTGTGGTGCAGCGCTTCCAGGGCGAGGGATTCGGACCCCAGTCCATTGCTCGGGCGGCGGCCACGATGCGGAGCGCGGTCACTCCAGGCACGCGCATCCAGGGTCTCTATATCTTCGACGCCGATGGCAACTGGGTGGTGAATTCGCTCGGCGTCTACCCCGAAGGCGTCAACAATGCGGACCGGGACTACTTCCAGTACCATCGGGATAACCCCGACCGGGCCGTGCACTTCACAGCCTCGGTGCAGAGCCGGGTGGGCGACGGCGAGCACCTCCTGGTCCTGAGCCGGCGCATCGATGCGCCGGACGGCAGCTTTGCAGGCGTGGCGGCCGTAGCATTCCGCGCCAAGACCTTCGCCGACTACTACAAGAGCTTCCGCGTCGGCTATGACGGGGCCATCACTCTCCTAAGCCGTGACGGCGAAATCATCTCGCGCATGCCCTATGACGAGCGGGTGCTCGGCGCCAATGTCACGTCGTCGCCCTACTACAAGAACGCCCGTCATCAGCAGTTGGACCGCTTCCGCTTCGTCTCGCCGGTGGACAATGTCGAGCGGCTGGGCGGGATTTCTGTCAGCGACCGCTACCCGGTCATGGTCATGGCCTCGCAATCGGAACGAGAGGCGACGGCCGAGTGGCTGCGCGGCGCCCTGCTGCGCGGTGTCGTGGCGATAGGCTTCCTGTTGCTGGCGACCGTGCTCGGCCTGCGCCTTGCCGAACAGAGCAGCAAGCGCCGGTCCAGCGAAGCGGCGCTGCTGGCTAAGGAAGCCGAGTTCCGCATGCTGGCCGAGCACAGCAACGACCTTGTGGAGCGCTTCGATATCAACGGGACGCGGCAATATGCCTCTCCGGCCGCCCTGCCCCTCCTCGGCTATGAGCCCGAGGAACTGATCGGCCGCTCAGCATACGATCTCATCATTCCCGAGGACCGACCGGCCGCAATCGCTGCCGGCGAAAGGATGCGATCGGGCGAAGTCTCCCAGGATACCGTCACCTTCCGGCTGCGGCGCAAGGATGGCCGCATCATCTGGGTGGAAGCGGCGCTGCGAATATTCTTCGGCGAGGGTGGAGAAGCCCTCGGCGTCATCATCAACACACGCGATGTCACCGAACGCAAAACGGCCGAACAGCGGCTCGCAGCCATGGCCACCAGCGATGGGTTGACCGGACTGCAGAACCGGCGCGCTTTCGACCAGGCGCTGATGGAGGAAGTCGCCCGCGGCCGCCGTAACGGCACACCCCTGGCGCTGCTGCTGCTCGATGTCGATCGTTTCAAGCTGTACAATGACGAGTACGGTCATATGGCCGGCGACGCCTGTCTGAAATCGATCGCCGCGGTGCTGGCCATGGCGGTAAAGCGCGGCGGAGATGTTGCGGCTCGGTACGGCGGCGAGGAACTGGTGCTGCTGCTGCCCGAGACGAATGGGTCCGGCGCCGCCTTCATTGCCGGCGAGATCTGCCGCCAGATCCAGGCTCTCTCCATTCCACACGAGCACAATGCACCTTGGAACGTGGCGACCGTCAGTATCGGCGTCTCCTCGATCGAGAACCGTCCGGGCGACCCAGTGCGCGATGGCGCCTGGCTGGTGAGCACGGCCGACATGGCGCTCTACCAGGCCAAAGCGGACGGCCGAAACCGCTACAGAGCTGCCGCCGCCGAAGTCGTCGCCTTCGAGCGCAACGCAAGCTAGGCGCGCCGCGCAACCATTTGACCGTCCAGCGCTTTTGGTTCCCGATTTCGTAAGGGGACCCAACCATGACCAACGACGCCGTGTTCGGCATTTCCACCGCCTGGATCATCGCCAATGTTTGGTCGGTGCTGATCGCTATTCTGGTGCTGATCGCCGGCTGGATCGTCGCCGGTGTGCTGTCGCGCTGGAGCGCCGGGCTGATCGCCTCGCGCCTGCGCCGAGACGCCACAGTGGCACCGCTCGTCGGGCAGGTCGTGCGCTATGCCGTGCTGTTTGTGACCATCATCGTGGTGCTCGGGCAGTTTGGCGTCGAAACGGCGTCCATCCTCGCGGTGCTCGGCGCAGCTGGCCTTGCCGTCGCGCTGGCGCTGCAGGGCACGCTTTCGAACATTGCCGCCGGCATCATGCTGGTGTTCCTGCGGCCCTTCAGCGTCGGCGACTATATCGAGGCCGACGGCGGCATCGTCGGGACGGTGGTTGAGGTGGGGCTGTTCGCAACGCAGCTCAAGACGCAGGAAGGCGTCTATATCTTTGCGCCCAACTCGAAGTTGTCTAACGCCAAGATCGCCAATTACAGCCGCGAGCGTACGCGCGTCGTGGAGCTCAAGTTCAAGGTGCCGCGCACCGCCGATCTCAGCCGCGTGCGAGCGGCGCTGACCGAACGGCTGAAGTCCGAGTTTTCAGAGCCTGGGCTGGAGCCTGAGATTTGGACCGATACCGTCGAAGACAGCGCGATCACTCTCGTGGCGCGCGTCCCGGTTCGCAGCGCCGAGTGGTGGACGGCCCGATCGGCACTACAAGACAGGCTCAAGGCGACGCTGGACGAAGCCGCCGGCTTCGCGCCGGAGAGCACCTGACTCAGGGTTCCGGCACGAACTCTCGAACGGCGTCCTCGACCATGATCTCGCTGCCGCATTCCCAATCGAGCGCCTTGTCGGCCATGGCGCGGGCGCGGTCATTGGCAGCGGCACCATCGGCGGCACCGACATAGCCCATGACGCAGGCCTCGCCGCTGCCATCGGGCTGGCCGACTTTCGAGACCACGAGAATCTGCGTCGCCCACCTGCCATCCTGGTCGGCGAGGAACCAGCGTTGGATCGCCGCCACTGGCCGCTCGGCCCCGTTCTCGGTGAGCAGCCGCCACTCGACCATGTCGTTGGAATAGTTGAAGGGCGCAAAGCTCGGCATTACGCGATCCGGGGCAAAGCCATAGGTGACCTGCTCGCGGCCATCGCCATAGCTCAGCACGTAGGGGTAGTTGGCATAGCCGGGGCAGACGAGATCGGCCCACTCACCCTCGCCTTCCGCTGCCGTGGCGATGACGGCACAGCCGCCGTTCTGCTGATCGACCTTGGTATAGTCGCTGGTGAAATCGGCAGCGACTGCCGCGCTGGGAAGAGCGAGGGCTAGGGCTAGGGCGGCGGCAAGGTAGTTCATCGGATCCTCCTGATGGGTGCGGCAGACTAGCCAGCCGACCCTGTCGCAAATCTGAACAGGCGCAGGGCACTAGCCAAGTTGCGGGGTTGAGTAGCGCCCGCCGACACGCTAGCCCGGAGCAACGAGTTTGAGGAGACAAGCAGATGCATGTGGTTGTGACCGGCGCAGGCGGAAATCTGGGGACCAAGGCCCGCGCCATGCTGGAGCGCGCGGACTGGTGCGAGCGGATTACGGCGATCGATGTGGTCGAAGGCTATGCCACCGGGCCCAAGACGACCGCCGTGGTGGCCGACCTCACCGACGCCAACGATACGCGGTGGATCCAGCCGGTGCGCGCCGCCGATGGCGCCCTCCACTATGCATCGGCCAACCCGGCGCCCACATCGAGTTGGGCCGAGTCGGCCAAGTCGTTCGACATGACCGCGAACCTCCTCGAACAGCTCGGCGGCGACAAACCGGCCCGCTTCGTCTTCGCCTCGTCCAACCACGCGATGGGCGGCTACAAGGACGAGCCACTGCCGCCCGGCGGCAAGCTGCGCATGGAGACGCCGCAGATCTCCGGCACGCGCTACTGGGATGGCGAAATGTACCGCTGGGGCAGCGCCTATGGCGCCACCAAGGCACTGGGGGAACGGGCCTGCGCCGCCCGCGCCGCGGCAACCCGCGGCCGGATCACCGCAGTGTCCACGCGCATCGGCTGGTGCCAGCGGGGCGAGAATCTTGCCACCACGATCATGCAATCGGGCGGCGGCGACCGCAACGAACCCGATGCCGACGTCATGGCGCGCAACCTGCGCTGGTATCGCAGCATGTGGCTCTCGAACGCCGACCACGACCGGCTGATGGCCGCCGCGCTCACCGCCGATGCATCAAAATGGCCAGGACCGCATATTGTTGTCTCCGGCATGTCGAACAACGAAGGCATGCCCTGGGACCTCGACGAAGCCCGGCAATGGATCGGCTATGATCCGCAGGACGACATTTTCGCCGAGTTCCGCAAGGCAGGGATTGCCGTGTAGACCTCTCACGTCTGCCGCAAAAGAAAACGGGCCGCTCTCGCGACCCGTTTGAAACTCTCCGTCGGGGCGCCGCGGCGCCTTAGAACGGGATGTCGTCGTCCATGCCGCCGGACTCGAAGGCCGGGGCATTGGCCTGGGGGCGGCGGCCACCGCCGCCACCGCCTTCGCCACGGCCGGCCGGCGGGCCGGAGAAGCCGCCGCTACGGTCGCCATAGCCAGCATTGTCGCCACCACCCTCGCCGCGCCCGTCCAGCATGGTGAGGTTGGAGTTGAAGCCCTGCAGCACGACCTCGGTCGAATATTTGTCCTGGCCGTTCTGGTCCTGCCACTTGCGGGTCTGCAGCTGACCCTCGATGTAGACCTTGGAACCCTTGTGCAGGTACTGCTCGGCAACCTTGGCAAGACCTTCCGAGAAGATCACCACGCGATGCCACTCGGTGCGCTCCTTGCGCTCGCCCGAATTGCGGTCGCGCCAGCTCTCGGACGTAGCGACCGAGAGGTTCACCACCTTGCCACCGCTCGGCAGATTGCGCACTTCGGGCTCGTTGCCGAGGTTTCCGACGAGAATGACCTTGTTCACACTGCCTGCCATGGCACGATCCTTTCGAGCACCGCGGGAACTCCCCGCTTCCATTAAGCGCGCACCTTATCGGCAGCCTCCTGCGGAGGCACCGGAAATGCCGCGATCTCCCCTGCTTTCCGCAGATGTTCTATATATGTTCTCACACGGAGCCGTCAAGCTGCCGCCTTGACCGAATCTGTTCTGTTCTGTTTATGTTCCTACACACTTCGCGGTTGGATCGTCGCTGGTCAGGTGACACGGCTGGGCTCGTCATGCTTAACTTGCAGGAACGGCCCGCGCTCCCCATTTGTGCCTGCGGACCACCCCTTCTGCGAAACCCTGACACGCCTTGGCACATTTCCGGCTGTATACCGGCGCGCCAACCGATGGAACTTCTATGGCCAAAGCCTCTTCGAAAGCCCCCGCCAATCCGCAGCGCGAGATCGTCATCCGCGGCGCCAAGGAACACAATCTCAAGGGCATCGATGTCCGCCTGCCGCGCGACAAGCTGATCGTGATGACCGGGCTGTCGGGCTCGGGTAAGTCCTCGCTGGCGTTCGACACGATCTATGCCGAGGGGCAGCGCCGTTATGTGGAGTCGCTCTCTGCCTATGCCCGGCAGTTCCTCGAGATGATGCAGAAGCCGGACGTCGAGACCATCGAAGGTCTGTCGCCCGCGATTTCGATCGAGCAGAAGACCACGAGCCGCAATCCGCGTTCGACCGTCGGCACGGTCACCGAGATCTACGACTATCTGCGCCTGCTGTTCGCGCGCGTAGGCGTCCCCTACTCGCCTGCCACCGGCCTGCCGATCGAGAGCCAGACCGTCAGCCAGATGGTCGACAAGGTGATGGCGCTGGAAGAAGGCACCCGCCTCTATCTCCTTGCGCCGATCGCCCGCGGCCGCAAGGGCGAGTACAAGCGCGAACTCAACGATCTGATGCGCAAGGGCTTTCAGCGCGTCAAGATCGATGGAGAGTTCCACGACATCGAGGATGCCCCTGCCCTCGACAAGAAGATCAAGCACGACATCGAAGTGGTGGTCGACCGCATTGTGGTCGGGCCGGATATCGGCAGCCGCCTGGCGGAGAGTTTCGAGACGGCGTTGAAGCTGGCCGACGGCATTGCACTGGCCGAATTCGCCGATGGCGCGGCCGACGGCGACGAGCCGCGTCGCATCACCTTTTCGGAAAAGTTCGCCTGCCCCGTTTCGGGCTTCACTATTCCCGAGATCGAGCCGCGCCTTTTCTCGTTCAACAACCCGTTCGGCGCCTGTCCGGTCTGCGATGGCCTCGGCACAGAACAGAAGATCGACCCTAACCTGGTCGTCTCTGACGTAACCTTGTCGTTACGCGACGGCGCCATCGTACCCTGGTCCAAGACTAGTGCGCCCTATTACCAGCAGACCCTGTCTGCCGTGCTCAAGCATTATGGCGCCTCGATGGGTTCGGCGTGGGAAGACCTCAGCCCCGACGTGCAGGAAGCGGTGCTCTATGGCACCGGCAAGACTGAGATCAACTTCGTCTATGACGATGGCCTGCGCACCTACAAGAGCACCAAGCCTTTCGAGGGCGTGATCGGCAACCTCGAGCGCCGCTACAAAGAGACCGAGAGCGCCGGCATGCGCGAGGAGATCGAGCGGTATATGTCGTCGGCGCCCTGCGTCGCCTGCGACGGTTATCGTCTCAAGCCGGAATCGCTGGCGGTCAAGATCGACGGCATGCATATCGGCCAGGTCAGCGAGAAGTCGATCCGGGCCGCAGCGGCCTGGTTCAACGACCTGCCCGAAAAGCTCACCGACACGCAGCGCCAGATCGGCGAGCGCATCTTCAAGGAAATCCGCGAGCGCCTCGGCTTCCTCAACGATGTCGGCCTCGACTACCTGACGCTGGCCCGCAATTCGGGGACGCTGTCGGGCGGCGAGAGCCAGCGCATCCGTCTCGCCAGCCAGATCGGCTCGGGCCTCACCGGCGTGCTTTATGTGCTCGACGAACCGTCGATCGGCCTGCATCAGCGCGACAACGAGCGGCTGCTCGAAACACTGCAGCGCCTGCGCGACCTGGGCAACACGGTGATCGTGGTGGAGCACGATGAGGATGCGATCCTCACCGCCGACTATGTGGTCGATATCGGTCCCGGCGCCGGCGTCAATGGTGGGCATATCGTTGCAGAAGGCACGCCTGAGGACATTCTCCGCAACCCCAATTCGCTCACCGGCGCCTATCTCTCTGGCCGCATGGGCATCGAGGTGCCGCCGGAACGGCGCAAGCCAAACAAGGCGCGCAAGCTGCATCTGGATGGGGCCACCGGCAACAATCTCAAGGACGTATCGGTAGACGTGCCGCTCGGGCTCTTCGTCGCGGTGACGGGTGTGTCGGGCGGCGGCAAGTCGACGCTGATGATTGACACCATGTACCAGGCTATCGCCCGCCGGTTGAACGGGGCGCGGGTCAACCCTGCCCCGCACAACCACCTCACCGGGCTCGAACTGCTCGACAAGGTGATTGATATCGATCAGTCGCCGATTGGCCGCACACCGCGCTCGAACCCGGCCACCTATACCGGCGCCTTCACGCCGATGCGCGAGTGGTTCGCCGGCCTGCCGGAAGCTTAGGCGCGCGGCTATGGCCCGGGCCGGTTCTCGTTCAACGTCAAGGGCGGCCGCTGCGAGAAGTGCGAAGGCGATGGCGTCTTGAAGATCGAGATGCACTTCCTTCCCGACGTGTATGTCACCTGCGACGTCTGCAAAGGCAAGCGTTACAACCGCGAGACGCTGGAAGTGCAGTTCAAGGGCAAGTCGATCTCCGACGTGCTCGACATGACCATCGACGAGGCGGTCGACTTCTTCTCTGCGGTGCCGTCGATCCGCGAAAAGTTCGCCACCCTGCAGCGGGTGGGTCTGGGCTACGTGAAAGTCGGCCAGCCGGCGACGACGCTATCGGGCGGCGAAGCGCAGCGTGTGAAGCTGAGCAAGGAACTGAGCAAACGCGCCACCGGCCGTACGCTCTATATGCTCGACGAACCCACTACGGGTCTGCACTTCCACGACGTGGCCAAGCTGCTCGAGGTGCTGCATGAACTGGTCGACGGCGGCAACACGGTGCTCGTGATCGAGCACAATCTCGAAGTCATCAAGACGGCCGACTGGGTCATCGACATGGGCCCGGAAGGTGGCGACGGCGGCGGCGAGGTGGTCGGCGTCGGCACACCCGAGGATATCGCCGCCAACCCGCGTTCACATACTGGCCGCTTCCTCAAAGAGGTCATGGGGCGCCGGCTACAGAAGTCGGCCGCGGCGGAATAGGCCGTTCATATGGCATTCAGACTCCAGGCGCTCGCAGCCGCTGCGGGCGTCATTTTGGCTCTGAATGACGGTTTTTGCGGCGACCCCCGCGTTTGACGCATGGCTCGACTGCCTTCTGGTGGCTGGCTCGCGCGGGCAAATCGCATCATCTTCCGGGCTCCGTTCGGCAACGAAGGATGACCCAAATGTTTGTTAGAGCCGTCTGGCGCCTTAAGCGTCTGGTCGACATCAAACAGACGCTGCGGGAGATGGATGTACCATCAACCCGCGATGGACTGGGGCTTTCCGGCAAGGACTTCCCGAAAATGACCCGCGGCCTGTTTGATCGCTGAACACTTGTCCGACTGAGATTATCCCGGCCGCTGCGCTCCTCACCGCGGCGGCCGGTTCGTTTCTCCCTGGTTGTGCATTCTTAATTCCAGATGAACGGCGCCACAAAGAGCTATGCATTTTCTGCAGTAGAGTTCTGAGAAATGCCCCTCTGCTCGTCTCCCCCGAACAAGACTATCTACTGCCTTGTAAACGAAAGGAGACTTCCAAATGGGTATCCGTACGACGCTGAAGAAGTGGGCCGCCTACCAGCAGACCGTCCGTGAGCTCACCGCTCTCGACAACCGCCAGCTCAACGACCTGGGCATCACCCGCAACGACATCACGCGTATCGCCCGCGATCATGCCCGGACCATCTAACGGCTCCGACTGCATCTGCGAGACTGATCCGCTCCGAACACCCGCTTGCTGAAAAACTAGCGGGTGTTTTGGTTTTTTGGGCTTTTGCCCCTAGCCTTGCCGGGTTCGACCCAACGAGAGTCGCCCGTCATGGCTGCCCGACCACCCTACATGCTGACGCGCACGCCGGCTGCCGCCGTTCCCGAGGCGATCGCCGCCTTCGACGCGCTCTATGATACCGCCATCGCCGCCGGCCCCAGCGCGGTGATCGACTATACCCTTCCCTGGCCGCGCTGGCAGTTCATCGCCCATGTCGCCGACACGCGCGGCGTGGTCGTGCATGGCTCGCAGAACCCGGACATCGCAATATTCGAGCCGCGCAAGTCGAACGATGCGCATCCCTTCGGCGACCGGGCGGCCGTGTTCGGCTCCACCGATGGGCTCTGGTCGATGTATTACGCCATTCTCGACCGCGCGACTTACCCGATGCTGCTGCTCAATGCCGCTGTCCGGGTCGAGGGCGAGGATGGCCGGCTCGGCGAGCCGCTTTACTTCTTTTCGATCAGCAACAGCGCGCTGGCGCAAGAGCCGTACGCGCCGGGGATGATCTACTTCCTCCCCGCCGAGGGGTTCGAGTCGATGGCGCCGATCATGGCCGGGTCGACGCGCATCCATGTGGCGCAGAATGCGAGCCTCTCGCCAGTGCGGCCGTTGGCGCGGATCGCGGTGAGGCCGGAGGATTTCCCGTTTCTCGCCCAGATGCGCGGGCACGACGACGAGACCGTGCAGCGGCGGATCAAGGAAAATCCGGACGGGTTCCCCTGGGTCGACGAAACGCCCGGTTAGCCCGGAACCGCGACCGGCCGCTGTCGTTGGTCTTTCTTCCCTGCAGCTATGGAGGAAGACCATGCAGAATATCGATGGCAAGCGGGTCGCGATCCTCGCCACTGACGGCTATGAACAGTCGGAACTCGAAATCCCCCTGGCCCGGCTCAAGGAGGCCGGCGCGCATGTCGATGTCGTGTCGCTCAAGGCCGGCGTCATCAAGGGCTGGCACCATACCGACTGGGGCCGGCCGGTCGATGTCGACAAGGTGCTGAGCGAAGTGTCGCCGAATGACTATGACGCGCTGGTGCTGCCCGGCGGGCAGATGAACCCCGATACGCTGCGCGGCGAAGCCGACGTCATCAGCTTCATCCGCGGCTTCTGGCAGCAGGGCAAGGTTGTGGCGGCGATCTGCCATGGGCCGTGGCTGCTGATCGAGGCCGGGCTGGTCAAGGGGCGGAACGTCACCTCGTGGCCGACGCTGCGTACCGACATCGTCAATGCCGGCGGGCTGTGGCAGGACCTGGACGTGGTCGTCGACCAGGGGCTGGTCACCAGCCGCAAGCCGACGGACCTCGAAAGCTTCTGCCTCAAGATCGCCGAGGAGCTGGCCGAGGGCGCGCATACGCGCCGCGCGGCCTAGACGCATTGCGCGGGCGGATGGCGCTTGCTATCTGCCCGGCATGCAAAACGAACCCATCCATATCATCGGCGGCGGGCTCGCCGGATCCGAGGCCGCGTGGCAGGCTGCGAACGCGGGCGCCAAGGTGATCCTCCACGAAATGCGCCCGCAGCGCATGACTGAGGCGCACCTGACCCACGGCTTTGCCGAACTGGTCTGCTCCAACTCGTTCCGCTCGGACGATTTCGAGCACAATGCCGTCGGCCTGCTGCACGAAGAGATGCGGCGCTGCAACTCGCTGATCATGGCCTCTGCCGACAAGCACAAGCTGCCGGCTGGTGGCGCGCTGGCGGTGGATCGGGTTGCATTCTCGGATGCGGTGACCGCCGCGATCCATGGCCACCCGAACATCACGGTGGAAC
>JAEZKB010000339.1 GCA_023415605.1 Pseudomonadota bacterium | reverse complement strand
GGTTCTCGTAGGTCCGATCGCGGATTTCGCCGAGCCGATGGATGAAAACCGCACGCGCAAGGCTGTTGCGGGATTCGCCCTTGTTGAGCTCCTGGCTGGTTTGCCTCCGGAGTTCGGGGTCGGACAGCCAGTCCAGGGTAAAAAGAGTCCTGGCCAGCCGGCCCAGCTCCCGCAGCGCTGCAGCGACGCCGTTCTGCCGCGGAAAAGCGGCCAGCTGGCGCAGGATCACCGAGGCCGTCACCACGCCGTTGCGGATGGACACGGCGATCCGCAGGATGTCGTCCCAGTGGGTCCGGATGAGCCCGACGTTGATCCGCCCGGCGATCAGCGGCTCCAGCAACGGATAGGCCGACGGCTTCTCGAAGCTGTACAGGCGCCGGTCCTTCAGATCGGGGATGCGGGGCGCGAAGCGGATACCAAATAAATGGCAAATCCCGAAGACATGGTCCGAGACCCCGCCTCCATCGGTGTGATGGCGGTGGCGGGTCATGTCCGCCCGATGATCGAACAGCGCGTCGAGGACGTGGAGGGCTTCGCTGGCGGTCGCCGGAATGACCTTGGTGGAGAACGGCGTGTAGCGGTCGGACAGATGGGTGTAGAATTTCACCCCCGGCTCGTGGCCGTAATGAGCGTTGAGGCGTGCGGCGGGACGTCCGCTTCCGGCGGCCCGGAAGAATTGGCCGTCCGAGGACGACGCGGCGCCGCCGCCGAAGACCGCCGCCAGCGGCTCACGGTGCTGCTGGTCGGCCAGACGCTGCAGGGCCAGGGCGTAGGTTTCCTCCCGGATGTGCCAGTCCGCGGTCCAGGCCAACTGGCCGAGGCTGGCGACCGAGCACGCTTCGGCCATGCGCGTCAGGCCGAGATTGAGGCCGTCGGCGAGCCGCCCGGTCATCAGGACCCGCCGGTCGGCCACGGGCTCGCCGCTCCGCAGGTGGGTGAAGACGTCGGCGACGCGCGTCCAGCCGTCCACCTCGGCCTCCGGCGGGGTCGATTTGGCAATGGGGGTGATCTTCAGCACGCCCTTGTCGAGCGTCACATCGGGCAGCAGGCCGCCCTTCGCCTTGGCGTCGGTCGCCGTCAGACGCTCGTCCAGCACGGTCCGGTGCTCCGCGATGAAACGGTCGAAATCGGCATCGACCGCGATGGCCAAGGTGCCGTCGCGGCGCATCTCCGCCAGGGAGGCCGGGGAGACGAGGCGGTCTTCGAAGGAACGGTACTGCCGGCTGCCGGTCACCCACACGTCGCCGGCACGCAGCCGGTCGCGCAGTTCCGACAGCACGCACAGCTCATAGTTGCGCCGGTCGATGGCACCGCCGGGCAAGACGTAGCGCACCCAGCGCGGCCGGACGAAGGCCGTCGGCGCGGAGTCCGGCAAGGCCGTGGCCCCCGTGCGATTGACCGTGCGCAACACCTCGATGGCGCGCAGAAGCGGTGCGGCAGCCGGTACACTTTGAAAGGTGAACGCCTCCAGGAACGCCGGCGCCCAGCGGCGCACCCCCGCGTAATGCTCGCCCAGCGTCTGGAAAGCATCGAACTCCTCGTTGCGCGCCAACGCTTCGGCCTCCGCGACGCTGGTGCGCAACCGCTCCCACGGGATTACCGTGGCGATCGCCGTGAAGGCGTCCCGCTGGCCATCGTAGGCACCGATCAGGGCGGCGCCGACCTTGGCAAAAAGGCGCACCTTGTCATTGATGGCGCGCCCGTCGGCCTGGAAGGCCCGGGCATGGCGGCCTTCGGCCTTGCGAAACATCGTCCCGACCAGCCGGTCGAAGAGATCGATGGCCTGGTCGGTCAGGCTGGCGCCAAGGTCCAGCGCGATGGCCACCAGCGTGGCGTGGCGGCGCTGCCGCTCCAGGCCGGCGAGGTGCTGCACGGTGGTCCGGCCGGCCTCGCGGGCCAACTGGGCCAAGCGCGCCTGGTGAACGCGATGGCCCTGCGCCGCATCGACGCCGATCTTCCGGACATGGGCCAAGCGTTCGATGAGGCCGAGCATGGCCGTCGGCTTGGCCGCTTCCGGCATTTGGCGCAACCATGTCAGCCAGCTCTGGCTGGTGTCGGCCCGGCGCTCCGTCAACGCGTCCAGACTTTTGCGCTGCTCGGCGGACAGCCCCTCGGTCAGGCGGCGCTGGACCTCCCGCCGGGCTTGCTGGCGGACTTCGATGCACAGCCGTTCGAGCGTGCCGGGCGAGGGAATGGCGATCCGGCGCTGCCGGCATTCCTCCAGCACGCGGCCGGCGAGATGGACAAACCGGTCGTCCTCGATCGCGTGCGGCAGCAGCCATTTCGCCAACTCGGCCGCGGGACGGGATCCGAACGGACGCAGCCCGACCCGTTCCTGCGCCTCGGCGGCGTGCCGTCGGCAGGTCCGCGGTGCGGCCAAATAGTCTTCGATGCAGTTCGGAAGAACGTCGATCTGCTCGGCGAGGAACGCGACGAGGGTGGCCGGCGGGCGCTCGTCGACCTTCAAGGGCCGCCCCGGATAGCGCAGGTAGCCGAGCATCAGCGCAAAGCCGAGACGGTTGTGGTCGCCCCGGCAGGCGCGGATCAGGGCAAGGTCGCCGGGGGACAGCGAGTAATGACGCACCAGGTCACGCCGATCGGTCGGCGGGTCGAACAGCGCGGCGATGTGGGCTTTGGTCAGCTGCGGACGGCGGGGCACTCACGTCTCCCGGGGGTTGGACGCCGGGAGCCCAGCCGATCCGGGCCAACGCGTCGATCAAGGTGCTGCGCTTGAGGCCGAAGGTGCGGCAGACCGCGGCCTTGCTGGCGCCGCCGTCGAGGGCGGCGACCACCGCGGCGAGCTTTTCGGCATCGAGGATGGGCGGACGGCCGCCTCGGCGGCCGCGCCGACGGGCGGCGGCCAAGCCGGCCATGACCCGTTCCTGGGTCAGGGAGCGCTCGAACTGGGCGAGCGCACCGAAGATGTGGAACAGGAACTCGCCCTGCGGGGTGGTGGTGTCGATCTGCTCGGTGAGGGAGCGGAACGCCACCCCGCGCGCCTTGAGGTCGTTGATGGTGGCCAGCAGGTGCGGCAAGGAGCGGCCGAGGCGATCAAGCTTCCACACGACCAGACAATCGCCCGGCTGCAGGAACGCGAGCGCCCCGGCGAGTCCGGGGCGATTGTCGCGGCTGCCGCTGGCGTGATCTTCGTAGAGGTGGCGTGCGTCGATGCCGGCGGCGAGCAGGGCGTCGCGCTGGAGATCCACCACCTGCCGCTCGCCGTCGCTCGACACGCGCATGTACCCGATCAGCATGTGCGGAAAACCCTATGGGGACAGTTCCCGTATGGTAATTCATTCCGACATGGTTTGCCGTATGGATTTCCAGCATCGAAAAGGGCAGTTGGGTGGGCTGACACAAGGCTGTCGGAAATCATCTGATTCCCGACAGGGCGCCGCTGACGAGGGAGGCGGGGCAGCGCAGGCCAAGTCTT
>JAEZKB010000268.1 GCA_023415605.1 Pseudomonadota bacterium | reverse complement strand
CCTCAGTTCCATGGCCGAGACGCTGACCAACGCCGCCGAAATCACCGTGTCCGAGATCGCCCAGGCGGTGCGCCGCACGGTCGAGGACGAGTTCGGCCATGTCCGGGTGCGCGGCGAGATTTCCGGCTTCCGCGGCCAGCATTCCTCCGGCCATGCCTATTTCACCTTGAAGGATGAAGGCGCCACCATCGACGCGGTGGTATGGAAGGGCACCTGGCCGCGGCTACTGTTCAAGCCCGAGGAAGGGCTCGAGGTGATCGCCACCGGGCGGCTCACGACATTCCCGAAGTCTTCGAAATACCAGATCGTCATCGACCAGATTGAACCGGCGGGCGCCGGGGCGCTGATGGCGCTACTGGAAGAGCGGCGAAAGAAACTGGCGGCCGAGGGACTGTTCGCCCGCGAGCGCAAGAAGCCGCTGCCCTACCTTCCCCAGGTGATCGGGGTCGTCACCTCGCCGACCGGGGCGGTGATCCGCGACATTCTCCACCGGCTGAACGATCGCTTTCCACTGCACGTCATCGTCTGGCCGGTGCGTGTGCAGGGCGATACCTGCGCCCCCGAAGTCGTCAACGCCATCCAGGGTTTCAACCGCTTTCGACCCGATGAACCGATTCCGCGTCCAGATCTGTTGATCGTTGCCCGTGGCGGCGGCTCGATCGAGGATCTCTGGGGCTTCAACGAAGAATCTGTGGTCCGGGCGGTCGCGGCCAGCCAGATCCCGATCATATCGGCGGTCGGCCATGAAACCGATACAACGCTGATCGACCACGTCTCCGACATGCGCGCGCCCACGCCGACAGCGGCGGCAGAAGCGGCGGTGCCGGTGCGCGCCGAACTCATCGCCTATGTAGACGATCTCGGTCAGCGCGTGCGCAACACCACCCGCCGCCAGCTGCAGAACGACCGCGACCGGCTGCGCGCCGCCGCCGCGCACCTGCCGCGCCCGCTCGACCTCGTCGCCACGGCCCGGCAGCGCGTCGATCTCGCGGCGTCGCACCTGTTCTCCGGCCTGCGCAACTCGGTGCACCTTAAACGCAGCAGTTTTGCCGCGGCGGCCCCACATCTTTCGGTCCGGTTGTTGCAGCACCGCGCGGAGACGTTGCGAACCCGGCTTAACGACCTCAGCCGTCGCAACGCCGAGAGCACCAGGCTCCATGTCGAGCGCCGGCGTGCCCGCTTCGATGCCATCGCGGCCAAGATGACGCCGGCGACGCTCGTCGCCGAGTTGCGCCACTCACGCAACCAGTTTGCCCCCCTCGCAACGCGCCTTGCGCCGAGCTTCCGCCGCATCGTCGATGCCGGCTTGCTGCGGCTGACCGCGCTGGACAAGCTCCTGCAGTCCTTTAGCTACAAGAACGTGCTGGCTCGCGGCTTCGCGCTGGTCACAGACAGCGACGGACACATTGTCCGCTCGCAGGGGCAGGTGCGCCCGGGCGAGCAACTTGTGATCGAGGTGGCGGAGGGCCAGATCGGCGCGACCGTCAGCGGCGCCCCAGCGGTCCGAAAGAAAACGCGCCCCCCGCGCGACGACGGCGGCCAAGAGAGCCTGTTCTAGTTTGCTTCGCCCACGATCTCGCCTATATCTGCGGCGAGAGACATGGCCATGAACATATTCGACAAGGGCTTTTCGCCCGCCGAAGCGCAGATCCGCTATCTCGACGGTGACTATGTCGTGCTCCGTCCTGGCAGTTTCGTGCGCTGTGCCATCACCGGGACCCCGATCCCGCTCGATGATCTGAGCTACTGGAGCGTTGACCGGCAGGAGCCCTATGTCGACGCCAAGGCCGCCCACGAAGCCTATGTCCGTTACGGCCTCGGCCTCACGTAAGTGACCGCGCCGCGGCGTCTTCTCTTCATCACCAACGGTTATGGCGAGGACTCGGTCGGCGCCGAGATCATTCGTCGACTGCCGCCTGAGCTATTGGCAGAGGCCTATCCGACCCTCGGCCCTGGGAGAGCCTATGCGGGAATCTGCCCAGTGGTGGGTCCACGTGCGCATCTGGCCAGCGAGGGCTCTCGCGTTGCCAAGGGCACGGTGACGCGCGACATCGCCACCGGCGGCCTCGGCACACTGCTTCCCGGCCTCAGATTCATGCGCTCGGTGCGCGACGCCTACGACCATGTCGTGGTGATCGGCGATTTCATCGGCGTGCTCGGCTCTTGGCTCGCCGGCATCCGCGGCATCACCTATCTCGACGTCTACAAGACTGGCTACGGACGCCCCTATTCAGGGATGGAACGGGGGATCATCGCAAAGACCTGCCGACGCGTCTTCAACCGCAGCCCGCAGCTCGCCGCCACCCTCAAGGCCATCGGCGTCGATGCTGTCGCTGCCGGCAATGTGATGATGGATACGATCACTGCTGGTGACTATGCGGCCGGCATCCGCCGCTCGCGCCTGCAGGCGGTCACCCTGCTGCCGGGCAGCCGCGACCAGACGGCGGTCAACTTCGCCGTACAGGCCGCTGCCCTGCGTCTGATCCCCGAGGACGATCGCCCCGACATATTCCTCGCCCTAGCCGGGGGCGTGGGGCTGGACGAGCTGGCGAAAGCCGCCAATCTCACCGTCTCCGGCGATCGGTTGACCGGCGACATCACCGTCCACACTGCACGCGGCGCCATGCGCAACATGGTGGAGGTCTCGGATCTGGTGCTGTCGCAGGCCGGCACGGCGACGATCCAGTCCCTCGGGTTGGGTGTCCCGGCCATCACCTTCACCCGCAAGACCGATCGGATGAAGCGCTTCTTCGAGGAGAACCGCCTGTTTGGCGGCGCACGGCTGCTCTCTACGGACGATCCGGCCGACCTGGCCCAGGTGACCATGCGACTGCTGCGCGATCCGGCCGAGCTTCAGCGATTGGGAAAGATCGGCCGCGAGCGCATCGGCGGGCCAGGTGTGATCGACAAGATCATCGCGGCAATCAGCGCGCCCTAGCGATCGCTTCCGCGTAAATCCGGTCCAAATCGGCCTTGAGCCGCGCCGCCGCGTCGTCATCGGTAACCGCATCATCCACCCGCATCAGCTCGCCGGCGACGACGAACGCCTTGCCGAACGGATGGTTGATCTGTGTCTGGTCCCAGACCTTCTCGAACACCGTCCGCCGCGTGCTCGCCATGGCGACAGGCTGGATCGGCACCCCGGCCATCCGTGCCAGCCGGATGAGCCCCTTGCTTACAACCCGCCCTCGCCGCGGAGGCACTTCGGCAGTCATGACGATCGAGTGGCCGGCCCTGAGCTCGCGCGCGGCCTCTAGCGTCCCGCCGACCGCGCGGGCGCCGTCAAATCCGGCCCCGGTGCCGTAGATCACCTTGCCGCCCCAGCGGGCGATCGCCGCCGCACCCAGCCGGCCGTCGGAATGCGGCGACACCATCACCCGCAGGGTGTCCCACTCGAAGCGCGGGATCATGTAGCCGATGGCGGTCATATTGGCGTGCCAGAAGGTGTAGATCACCGGCGCCTGTTGGCGCATGCGTTCGGCGAAATCGGGCGGGTCGAACGTCACCTTGGCGGTGCGCATGCCCAGATCGACATAGCCGCCCAGTACGTGGCGTCCGACGAAATTGTAGACCGCAGGGCGGTCGAGCAGGCGGGTCTTTCCCGCCATTACCCTTCGATACCGGGCTCGAGCAGCCGGTGCAGATGCACCACGAAGTAGCGCATCTCGGCATTGTCGACGGTCTGCTGCGCCTTGGACTTCCACACTGTGTAGGCGGACGCATAGTCGGGATAGACGCCGACCAGGTCGACCTTGCTCAGGTCCTTGAAGGTGATCTCCTTGAGGTCTTCCAGCTCGCCGCCGATCACGAGGTGCAGGAGCTGTTTCTTGGCCGGTGCCTTGCTCATGGCGTTTGTCTTTCCATCTGCAGGGTTTCTGCCGGGCATCCATAGACCCGGATCAGTGCCGCGTGTAACGGCGTTCTTAGCGAAGCATCGCCCAGCGCGGCAAGCGCGCCGTGCCGGGTTTCCGGAGCATTGA
>JAEZKB010000255.1 GCA_023415605.1 Pseudomonadota bacterium | reverse complement strand
TCGCCGCCCTGCAGCGCGGTGGCCACGGCGGCCTGGTCGAAACACATGACGGCAAGCCCTACCTCGTTCACCTCGCCGGCCGCCCCATCACCCAGGACCGCCGCTGCGTTCTGGGCCGCGAGACCGCGCTCGAGGAATGCTACTGGGGCGACGACGACTGGCTCTACGTCAAAAACGGACCGGTACCGTCGCTCCATGTCGAGGTGCCCGGCCACCGCGACGACAATTCGTACTGGACCGAAAAGCGCTATACGTTCGACCGCAACGACCAGCCGCTGCACAAGGATTTCCAGTGGCTGCGCACGCCCGAACCCGAGCGGATTTTCGAGCTCAAGGACGGCAAGCTGCGGCTTTATGGCCGCGAGTCCATCGGGTCGTGGTTCGAGCAGGCGCTGGTTGCCCGCCGCCAGACCCATTTCTCCTACGACGCCGAGACGGTGGTCGACTTCTCGCCCACCGACGAGCGGCAGTTCGCCGGCCTTACCGCCTACTACTCGCGCTACAACTTCTTCTATCTGACGGTCACCGCCCACTCGGACGGCAAGCGCGAACTGCTGCTGATGAGTTCCGAGATTTCCTGGCCCGATGGTAACCTGAAATTTCCTGCTGCGCCGGTGCAGATCCCCAATGAGGGCAAGGTGAAGCTGGCGCTCACCATCCGCGGCCGGGCGCTGCAGTTCTTCTACGCGCTCGAGGGCGAGGCCCTGACGCCCATCGGGCCGGTGCTCGATGCTTCCATTCTCTCGGACGAGTGCGGCGGCCACCAGGCCCATGGCAGTTTCACCGGCGCCTTCGTCGGCGTGGCCGCGTCCGATCTCAACGGGACGGGGCTCCACGCCGATTTCGACTATTTCACCTATCGCCCGGTCCACGACCCATCGGACCGCTACGAAATCTGAGGACGGATATGAAAGTTGCAGTCACCGGCGGCACCGGATCATGGGATCGCGGTGTGGGCCCCGTCGTGATCAAGGCCCTGCAGGATGCGGGCCACGAGGTCACCAATCTCGATCGCGCCGTGCCGGGCATCGAGCGCCCCGGGTTCATCAAGGTCGACCTGACCGACTACGGCGCCACCTTCGCGGCATTGCACGGGCATGACGCCGTTGTGCAGCTCGCCGCCAACGGTGAGCCCGACTGGGACCACCTCTCTGGCGCCGCGCGCTTCCATGTGAATACGCTCATCGCCTACAACGTCTTCCAGGCTGCGGTGCACCTGGGCATCAAGCGCGTGGTCTGGGCCTCGTCCGAAACCGTGCTCGGCTTTCCCTTCGCCATCCACCCCACCCTGCTGCCGACCATCGACGAAGACCCGCCGATCCCGACCTCGTCCTATGGCATCTCCAAGGCGGTCACCGAAGACCTGGCCCGCCACATGGCGCGCGCCTATGGCACTACCTTCGTGGGCCTGCGCTTCTCCAACATCTTCTACGATACGCCGGGGCATGTGACCGGCTACGACCGGCTCCCCAAGATCTGGGCCGATCCGCTGAGCAAGCGCTTCGACCTCTGGGCTTATGTCGACAGCCGCGACGTCGCCCAGTCCTGCGTCAAGGGCCTGACGGCCAACGTCACCGGCGCCCCGGTGATGACCATCGCGGCCGCCGATACGTTGATGACCCAGACCAACGAGGAGCTGCTCGCCCTCGCCTATCCGGGCTGCCAACTCCGCCCCGGCACCGGCCCCCACGACACCCTGATCTCGATCCAGACCGCCCGAGACCTCATCGGCTACGAACCCGAATGGTCCTGGCGCAAGGTGATGGGACAGTAGCGCGCACCCGGTTGGAATCGGGCTGCGAAACTCGTAGGGTCGCGGCCTTTCCGATCAGTTTGCAGCAGCGATTTGGACCAAGCGCCCTACGAAGCCCAGGCGGCTGAGACGCCCGTGACGCCGATGATGAGCCAGTTCCTGGAGATCAAGGCGATCAATCCGGGCTATCTGCTGTTCTATCGCATGGGCGACTTCTACGAGATGTTCTTCGAGGACGCCGAGATCGCCTCCCAAGCGCTCGGCATCGTCCTCACCAAGCGCGGCAAGCATCAGGGCCACGATATCCCGATGTGCGGCGTGCCGGTGCATGCCGCGCAGGACTATCTCAAAAAGCTCATCGGGCTCGGCCATCGCGTCGCCATCTGCGAGCAGGTCGAGGATCCGGCCGAGGCCAAGAAGCGCGGCTCAAAATCGCCGGTCAAGCGCGACGTCGTCCGGCTGGTGACGCGCGGGACGATCACCGAAGACGATCTGCTGCCGACGCGCGGCTCCAACTATCTGGCGGCGCTCGCCATGGTCCGCCATGGGGAGACGGATTTTTCCCTCGCCTGGGCCGATATCTCGACCGGCGACACGGCAGTGATCGATCTGGGCACCGAGACGATCGCCGACGAGCTGGCCCGCATCGATCCGGCCGAACTGCTGCTCTCGGAAGCCACCAGCGACGCGCTGCGCGCCGCCCACGTATTGCTGCCGCAGGCCGCTATCGCGCTGCTGCCGACCGAGTATTTCGACAGTGAGGCCGGCGCCAAAACCATCCGCGAGAGCTTTGCCGGTGAGGTCGATCCCACGGCGTTCTCACGCGGCGGCCGGGCGGCGCTCGGGGCGCTGATCGGCTATGTGCTCGAAAGTCAGAAGGGCGGCACGCTGGCGCTCAGGCTGCCGAACGCCGAGCGCGTCACCGCTCACATGGCGATCGACGCCGCGACCCGCGCTTCGCTCGAAATTCTGGTGACGCAGCGCGGACAGGAGAAGGGTTCGCTCCGGAGCCAGATCGATCTTTGCGTCACCCCGCCCGGCTCACGCCTGCTGGCGCGTTGGCTGGCCGCGCCGCTCTGCGATGCGAAAGAAATCAACGCCCGGCTCGATGCGGTGGAGACGCTGTGCGGCGACACCACCCGCACGGGGCGTCTGCGCGCTGGTCTCAAGTCGGTGCCCGACCTCACCCGTGCGCTGACCCGGCTGACCCTCGACCGCGGTGGTCCACGGGACCTGCGCGCCATCGCCGGAGCCGTCGATGGCGCCCGCCGGCTGGCGCAGGAATTGGCGGGGGTCGAGGATGCGGAACTGGCGGGTATCGCGAGGACGCTCGCCGATGCGCCTGAAGCCGTGGCGGCAGAACTGTTGAGCGCCATCGATGACGAGCCGCCACTGCTGGCGCGCGATGGTGGCTTCATCCGCAAGGGCTATGACGAAAAGCTCGACGCCGAGCGCGCGCTCGCTTCCGAGACCCGCGACGTCGTTGCCGCACTGCAGGCGCGGCTGATCGCCGAAACGGATGTGAAGTCGCTGAAGATCCGCCATAACGGCGTCCTCGGCTATTTCGTCGAGGTCCCCGCCGGGCACGGCGCCAAACTGCTCGAAGAGCCGCACCGGCAGACTTTCATTCACCGCCAGACCATGGCCAATGCCATGCGCTTCACCACGGCGGAACTCGCTGAGCTCGAAGGCCGCATTGCCCGGGCGCATGAGGCCGCGCTGGGCATCGAGACGGCGATCTTCGCCCGGCTGGTGAGCACCGTGCTCACCGAAACCGACCGCCTCCGCGCCACCGCCGACGCACTTGCCGCGCTCGACGTCACCGCGGCCCTGGCCCATCTCGCCGCCACGCAGAACTATTGCCGGCCCGAGATCGACAATTCGCTCGCCTTCGAGATCGAGGCCGGCCGCCATCCGGTGGTCGAAGCCAATGTGAAGCTCGACGGCCACCCCTTCGTCGCCAACGACTGCGATCTCTCCGGCGGCGCGCTCTGGCTGGTGACTGGCCCAAACATGGGCGGCAAGTCCACTTTCCTGCGTCAGAACGCGCTCATTGCCATTCTTGCCCAGATGGGCAGTTTCGTACCGGCGAGCCGCGCCCATATAGGAGTGGTGGACAGAGTCTTCTCCCGCGTCGGCGCGTCCGATGATATCGGCGGCGGCCGCTCGACCTTCATGGTCGAGATGGTAGAGACCGCCGCCATCCTCAACCGCGCCACCCGCGCCTCGCTTGTCGTGCTCGATGAGATCGGGCGCGGCACGGCGACCTTCGATGGTCTCTCGATTGCCTGGGCGGCGGTCGAGGCGCTGCACGACCAAACCGGCTGCCGGGGCCTGTTTGCAACGCATTTCCATGAGATGACGGCACTGGCCAAAAGCCTCGCGCGAGTATCAAACGTGACTATGAAGGTGCGCGAGTGGGAGGGCGATGTGGTCTTTCTGCACGAAGTCGCCCCCGGCGCCGCCGACCGCAGCTACGGCATCCAGGTGGCCAAGCTCGCCGGCCTGCCCGAGCCGGTGCTGGCGCGGGCCCGTCAGGTGCTGACGCTCCTGGAACAGCGCTCTTCTAACGGCAGGGGCGCCGTGCTAGACGATCTGCCGCTCTTTGCGCATGCGCCGCCGCCCGCCCCGAAGGCAAGCGTTAATCCCCTCCATGACATGCTCGATCAGGTCCGCCCCGACGAACTGACCCCCCGACAGGCCATCGACCTCGTCTATGAGCTCAAGAAAATCCGCGATGCCGCTCGCCGAAGCTGAAATCCGCCCGCGAAAACCGCTGTTCCATTTGAAGACCGCCGATGTGATCCTCGCCGAGCTCAAGGCCGAGATCGGTGACGGTTCGGCCAAGTCGAGCCAGGCCCGTGCCATCGCGCTAGCGGCCTTCAAGCGCGCGCTCGCCGAAGCCCGCAAGTCGGCCGAAGCCGAACTGGTCGAGACCGGCAAGGGCCTGCGCTGCGCCCAGAACCTGGCGCATGCCGAAGACGAGATCATCCGCGCCATCCATAGCTTCGCCATCCGCGAGGTCTATCCGGTCGACAACCCCTCCGGGGCCGAGCAGATTTCCATCGCGGCGGTCGGCGGCTATGGCCGCGGCACGCTGGCGCCCGGTTCGGATATCGACCTGCTCTTTATCCTGCCCTACAAGCAGACGCCCTGGGGCGAGCAGGTCACCGAATACATCCTCTATATGCTCTGGGATCTCGGCCAGAAGGTCGGCCACGCCGTCCGCTCGGTGGATGAATGCATCCGCATGTCGAAGGCCGACATGACGGTGCGCACTGCGACGCTCGAAGCGCGCTATTTGACCGGCGACAGGAAGCTCTTCGAGCAGCTCGAAGCCCGCTTCGAGTCCGAGGTGATGCCCAAGACCGGCCCCGAATTCATCGCCGCCAAGATGGCCGAGCGCGAAGAGCGCCACCGCCAGATGGGCAATACCCGCTACGTGGTCGAGCCCAACGTCAAGGACGGCAAGGGCGGCCTCAGGGACCTCAACACGCTCTTCTGGATTGGCAAGTACTTCTACAAGGTCAAGACCGGCGCCGAGCTGGTCGGCAAGGGTGTGCTTTCGGCCGAGGAATACCGCCTGTTCCAGCGCGCCGAGGATTTCCTCTGGGCCATCCGCTGCAACATGCACTTCCTCACCGGCCGGGCCGACGAGAAGCTGACCTTCGACCTGCAGCCCGATCTCGCCGCCCGCCTCGGCTACAATGATCGCGCCGGAATGCTGGCGGTCGAGCGGTTCATGAAGCGCTATTTCCTCGTCGCCAAGGACGTCGGCGACCTGACCCGCATTTTCTGCACCAGCCTCGAATTCGACCACGCCAAGCCGCTCGACATGGTCGGCATGGCGCTGGCGCCGTTCCGCCGCGGCAAGAAGGCCATCAAGGGCGAGAAGGACTTTGTCATCGATTCAGGCCGCCTCAACGTCGCCGCGCCCGGCACGTTCGAGAAGGACCCGCGCAACCTCATCCGTGCCTTCCTGATCGCCGGCCGGCTGGACCTCCTGTTCCATCCCGATGCCATCAAGGAAATCACCCGCTCGCTGCGCCTGATCGGCCACGACCTGCGCAACGACAAGGACGCCAATAGCTGGTTCCTCGAAATCCTGACCTCGCCGCGCACCGTCGAGCGCATCCTGCGGCAGATGAACGAGAGCGGCGTATTGGGCAAGTTCGTGCCCGATTTCGGCAAGATCGTCGCGCTGATGCAGTTCAACATGTACCACCACTATACGGTGGACGAGCATCTGATCCGCGCCGTCGGCGTGATGGCCGAGATCGCCAATGGCGGTTTGAAGAACGAGCTTCCGCTCACCCACGAGCTCCTGCCGCATCTCAACGACACGCGCCTACTCTACGTGGCGCTCTTCCTCCACGACATCGCCAAGGGCCGCCCCGAAGATCACTCCGAAGCGGGCGCCAGGATCGCCCGGAAATTCTGTCCGCGCCTGGGTCTTTCCCCGGCCGAGACCGAAACCGTCACCTGGCTGGTGCAATATCACCTGTTGATGAGCGAGGTCGCGCAGGCCCGCGACATCCAGGATCCGGAGACCGCGAAAGCCTTCGCCGACATCGTGCAGTCGCCGCAGCGGCTGGCTCTGCTGATGATCCTCACCGCCTGCGATATCCGCGCCGTCGGCCCGGGCGTCTGGACCGGCTGGAAGGGTTCGCTGCTGCGCGCCCTCTACTATGCCACCGAGCCGCTGCTCTCGGGGGGCCACTCGCACGTCACCCAGCGCGATCGCATCGAGGCTGCCAAGCAGGTGCTGGCCGAGGGTCTCTCGGCTTGGCCCAGGGACGACGTCGACACCTATCTCGCGCGGCACTACGATCATTATTGGCTGCGCGCCGAGCCCGAGCTGCAGCTCGAACATGCCAAGATGATCCGCACCGCCGATCAGGCCGGCAACATGTTTGCCGGCTCGATCCGGGTCAAAGCCTTCGAAGGCATCACCGAGGTCTCGTTCTATACCCCCGACCATCCGCGGTTGCTCTCGCTGATCGCTGGTGCCTGCACCATGGCCGAAGCCTCGATCATCGGCGCCCAGATTTTCGGCACCCGTGACGGCCGGGCCGTCGACACCTTCCGCCTGCGTCGCGCCTTCACCAGCGACGAAGACGAGAAGGTCCGTGCCACTCGCATCATCGATACGGTCAAGGGCTTGCTCCAGGGCAAGCGCCAGATCCTCATCGACCTGGGAAAGGAAAGCCGCCACAACCGGCGTTTGAAGCCCTTCACCCTGCCGGCCGAGGTCACGGTGTCGAACGCGATTTCCGAGAAGTTCACCGTCATCGAAGTGATGGGCCTCGACCGCACGGGCCTGCTGCACCAGCTGACCCGCGCCATCTCCGACCTCAACCTCACCATCGGCTCAGCCCATATCGGCACCTATGGCGAAAAGGCCGTCGACGTCTTTTATGTGACGGATTTGACCGGTCACAAGATCGACTCCAAGTCCCGGCAGCTCAAGATCCGCAACGCCCTGCTCGGCGTCTTCACGCCGCTCAGCGAAAAGAAGGTGGTGAATGGGTAGCCACGGGCCTCTCAGTCGGGTCTCCTCCCCCCTTGCGGGGGAGGGACGGGGTGGGGGGTATCTTTGAGCATTGGCCGTGCCCGCTCGCTGCGCCTTAACCAGACCGGCCCCGAACGGGCGATGTGGCGGATTCTCTGGCACTTCCGGACGCAGGGCTGGCACTTTCGCCGTCAGCAGGCCATAGGACCGTATTGCGCTGACTTCGCCTGTATGCACGCCAAGCTCGTCGTCGAAGTCGATGGCGACACGCATGTGGATCCGGAGCGCGACGAGGCGAGGGATGCGTACATGCGCGAGCGCGGAATTCATGTGCTGCGCTTCACCAATGACGACGTGCTGCATAATGAAGATGGGGTCTATCGAGTGATTGCAGATGTGCTCGGCGCAGTCACCGCGGTCTCCAATACCCCCCACCCTGTCCCTCCCCCGCAAGGGGGGAGGAGACCCTCCCGATCGCCCATCGTTACTGCAGCTTCCGAGCAATCCGATGCCGCAGTCGGATCTCCCTCCCCCTTGCGGGGAGGGGACAGGGGTGGGGGTACCCTTCCCGCACCGGCCTCTCCCGATCGAGAGACGCCGTGAGCCTCTACCGCAACTTCCTCTCTGTCGGTGGCCTGACGCTCGTTTCCCGTGTCTTCGGGTTCATCCGCGACGCGCTGATGGCGGCGGTGCTGGGCATCTCTCCCGTCTCTGACGCCTTCAACGCCGCGTTCCGCTTCCCCAATCTCTTCCGGCGGCTATTCGCCGAAGGCGCCTTCAACACTGCCTTCGTGCCCATGTTCTCTGGCGCGTTGGAGACCGAGGGGCAGGAGGGGGCGAAAGAGCTGGCCAGCCGGATCATGAGCTGGCTCGTCGCGGTGATCCTCGTGGTCACCATCCTCGTCGAGATCTTCGCGCCCCAGATCATGGTGCTGTTCGTACCTGGCTTTGTCGACGATCCACAAAAATTCGAGCTGACCGTGTTCCTGACGCGGATCATGTTCCCCTATCTGGCCTGCATGTCGCTCATGGCGGCCTATGCGGCGATCCTCAATTCGATGGGCAAGTTCTTCGCCGCAGCCTTTGCGCCGGTGGTGCTCAACATCGTCAATATCGGGGCGCTGATCCCGCTGGCGATCCTGACGCTCGAGGCGCCGGATACGGCCTTCTGGGTGGCGGTTGCGACCATGTTGGGTGGCATCGCCCAGCTGGCGCTAGTCTATGGCGCCATCCGGCGGACCGGCCTGACCCCGAAAATCCGGCCGCCGCGGCTCGATGCCGAGGTGAAGAGATTCTGGGTGCTGGCGGTGCCGGCGATCATTGCGGGCGGCATAACCCAGATCAACATCTTCGTGGGCACCGTCATCGCCTCGGGCGCCGACGAGGTGATGTCGATCATCTACAATGCCGACCGGCTCTACCAGCTGCCGCTCGGCATCATCGGCATTGCCATCGGCACCGTCCTGCTGCCCGAACTCAGCCGGCATTTGAGCGCCGGTCGCGAGACCGAAGCACGGCAGAGCCAGAGCCAGTCGCTGTTTCTTTCGATGCTTCTCTCCATGCCGGCCGCCGGCGCGCTGATCGGGCTGGCGCTGCCCATCGTGCGGGTGCTGTTCGAGCGCGGCGCCTTCGGGCCGAACGACTCTGTCGTGGTGTCGCAAGCACTGATCGCCTTTGCGGTCGGCCTGCCGGCCTTCGTGCTGATCCGCGTGCTGCAGCCGGGCTTCTTCTCCCGCAAGGACACCAAGACGCCGACCATCTTTGCCGCCGTATCGCTGGTCATCAATGTCGTGCTGTCGTTGCTGCTGTTCGACAGTCTCAAACATGTCGGGATCGCGCTGGCGACCTCGATCGCCGCCTGGGCCAATGTGCTGCTGCTCGCCATCTTTCTCGCCCGCCGCGGCCATTTCAGCCTCGATGCCCAGGAGTGGCGCCAGCAGCTGCTGATCGGAGGGCTGACCCTGGTGATGGGCGGGGCCCTGTGGCTGGCGGTGTGGTTGCTGGGTCCGGTGTTCGACCCCGGCTATCCGTTCCTCATCCAGGCGCTGGCGCTGCTGGTCCTCTGCGTCTTTGGTGCAGGGCTCTACTTTGCGCTGGTACATGTGAGCGGCGTGCAGCGGCTTGGGGCGCTGGTGGCGCGGTTGAGACGGAAGAAGCTGCCGCAGTAGCCTTGCAGTAGACCTCATCCTGAGCCTGTCGAAGGACGAGGTCGTGGCACGCCTCGTGGTTCGACACGCTCACCATGAGGCTACTGAAGGTAGGGTGCTAGTGCCCCCTACTCGTAGACCACCACCATCAACGCCCGCGCTGCGTCACGGCCCGCATTCGTGATCTCGTGCTCGACATCGGCCCGATAGCGTGCCGTTTCGCCGGCCACCAGAGACTGCTGCCCCAGCGTGGTCTTCACTGACAGTCCCTCGCTCTGCGCTGTGAGGTGCTCGTAGGTGCCCGCCGCATGCGGCGCGCTGCTGAGCTTGCCGCCCGGCGCGATCTCCACCTCGTACCACTCGACCCGGCCGGCCATGGCGGGTGGGCTGAGGATGCGGAGGCGCCAGTGGCCTTCGGGGCTCTTGATCTCGGGCGTATGGGCGACCGTTACCACGTCGACGGGATTGGCCTGCCGGTGCGCGACGCCGCCATTGATCAGGTCGGCGAGGTCGATCCTCAGGGCCTGGGTGAGGCCCCAGAGCACCGCGAAGGTGGGATTGGATTCGCCGCGCTCGATCTGGCTCAGCATCGAGCGGGAGACACCCGAAAGCTGGGCCAGGCGTTCAAGTGTCAGGTGCCGCGCCTTGCGCTCGCGCTGGATGATCGGGCCGATATCGGGAGCGTCCGCCAAAACTTCCTCCGTGCTGGCGCGTTTCGTAGCCGTATGAGGCGAATTCCGCAATAACTTGACTTGGTGTCCGTTATAGCGGAATTTCCTCCATATCGGAGGAACTCACATGCAGCCGGGCTTTCTCGACCACATTCGCTCGACCCTCGAAGAAATCGAGGCGGCCGGGCTCTATAAGCAGGAGCGGCTGATCACCGGCCCGCAAGGTGGCCGCATCAAAGTGCAACAGCCGGACGGCAGCACGCGCGAGATGCTCAATCTCTGCGCCAACAACTACCTGGGTCTGGCCAATCACCCCGATATTCGTACGGCCGCCGGCGACACGCTCGGTACCGATGGCTTCGGCATGGCCTCGGTCCGCTTCATCTGCGGCACTCAGGTCATGCATCGCGAGCTGGAGCACACCATCGCCGGCTTCCTCGGCAAGGACGACGCGATCACCTTCGCGGCCGCCTTCGATGCCAATGGCGGCCTGTTCGAGCCGCTACTGACGGCAGCGGACGCCATCATTTCCGACAGCCTCAACCACGCGTCGATCATCGACGGCGTGCGGCTGAGCAAAGCCAAGCGCTTCCGCTATGCCAACAGCGACATGGACGACCTCGAGGCGCAGCTCAAGGCAGCGGACGCGGCGGGCGCGCGATTCAAGCTGGTGATCACCGACGGCGTCTTTTCGATGGATGGCTATGTCGCCAAACTGCCGGAAATTTGCGACCTGGCCGAAAAGTACGGGGCGCTGGTGGTGATCGACGATTGCCACGCCACCGGCCATCTCGGGGCCACCGGCCGCGGCACACCGGAGCTGACCGGAGCTCTGGACCGGATCGATATCGTCACCGGCACCTTCGGCAAGACCCTGGGCGGCGGCATGGGCGGCTTCATCGCCGGGCCGCAGCCGGTCATCGACCTGCTGCGCCAGCGGGCGCGGCCGTATCTGTTTTCCAACGCCCTCGCACCGCCGCTGGTCGCCGGCGCCATCACCGCTGTCGGCATTGTCGGCAGCCAGGAGGGTGATGGCCTGCGCGCGACGCTGAAGGCCAACACCAACCGCTTCCGCGCCGGCATCGAAGCGGCCGGGTTCACGACCCTCAGGGGCGAGACGCCCATCATTCCGGTGATGCTGGGCGAGGCACGCAAAGCGCAGGATCTGGCGAAAGCCCTCGACAAGCGCGGCGTCTATGTTGCGGGCTTCTTCTATCCGGTGGTGCCGGAGGGCAAGGCGCGCATCCGCACCCAGATGTCCGCGGCCCTGACGTCCGACGACATCGACTTTGCCGTCGGCGCCTTCCAAGAGGCTGGTCGCGAACTGGGGATCATCTAATGCGTGCGCTTGTGAAGGCCAAGGCCGAACCGGGCATCTGGATGGAGGACCGGCCGGTACCCGAAATCGGGCCCGAAGATGTGCTGGTCAAGGTGCACAAGACCGGCATCTGCGGCACCGACATCCACATCTACAAGTGGGACGAATGGGCGGCTAAAACCGTACCGGTCCCGATGATCACCGGACATGAATATGCCGGCGAGATTGCCGCGGTGGGCGCCGAGGTTCGGAACCTCAAGGTCGGCCAGCGCGTCTCGGGCGAGGGCCATGTCGTCGGTATGCGAAGCCGTGCCAGCCGGGCCGGGAAATTCCACCTCGATCCCGACACCAAGGGCATTGGCGTGAACCTGCCGGGCGCCTTCGCCGAATATGTGAAGATCCCGGCCTTCAACATCATCCCCCTTCCCGAGGCTATCGACGATGAGATGGGCGCCATCCTCGATCCGCTCGGCAATGCGGTGCACACCGCGCTCGCCTTCGACATTGTCGGCGAGGACGTACTGGTGACCGGCGCCGGCCCGATCGGCATCATGGGCGCCGCCGTCGCCCGCCATGTCGGCGCCCGCCACGTGGTGATCACCGACGTCAACCCGGAACGGCTGAAGCTCGCCGCCGAAGTCGCCGATGTCGTGCCGGTCAATGTCGCCAGCGAAGACCTGCGCTCCGTCATGGACAAGCTCGGCATGAAGGAGGGGTTCGACGTCGGCCTCGAAATGTCCGGCGCCCCCGCTGCGCTCGACCAGATGATCGACCATATGGTGATGGGCGGCCGCATCGCTCTCCTCGGCGTCCCGGCCCGGAAATTCGACTTCGACTTAGGCAAGATCGTCTTCCGCATGATCACGCTGCGCGGCATCTACGGCCGCGAGATGTTCGGGACCTGGCACAAGATGCTGGCCATGCTGGAGTCCGGTCTCGATGTCCGCAAGGTGATCACCCGGCGGATGCAGGCCGACGACTATGCCGAAGCGTTCAAACTCGCGGCCGGCGGCGAAAAGGGCAAGATCGTCCTCGAGTGGTAGCGGACACGCGGTTCATCGCTCGTTCAGCGATGCGGCGCCACGGTGTCCGCATGATCCTCACGCGCCTCCTCCCTGCCCTCGCCCTCGTCATTTCCGCCACTGCCGCCCTGGCGCAGGAGGACAGACCGGCGGTCGACCTCATCGCCTCGATCTTCGGCGGCGTCGCCGACGGCGCGACCGCCATCATCGCCGAGGAGATGCGCTTTGCCCGCAGCGCTGCCGGCCGCTTCGAGGGGCGTACCCCTGCCGGCGAGATCGCGACGCTGACCGTCGACGAAACCGCGCCCTGCCTCTTTCTCATGACTTACAGCTTCCAGGGCACGACATTCCCGGTCCGGATCGACTACGGCATGGTCCGTTCGATTGCCTTCGAGCCCGAAGAGGGCGAGGTGCCGGCCTTGCCCGTCGCCGCCTATGAGGTGATGATCGAGGGCGACGAGGGCCTCGCGGTCCGGCTGTTGCCGGGCGGCGAGACGACCCCCCTGAAGCATTCCCCGCCCATCGCCACCTCGGTGCCGCGTGCCGAGCTCGAGGCGGCCGCCGCGAGGCTCAAGGAACTCTGTCCGGCCCGCTGATCGAAACGCTTGCCCGGCGCGGGGCGGAGGCGGTAAAGCCGATCTCCGCTCTTTCTCGGGATCCAAGATGAAGTTTACCCCGCGCGTCTTCTCCGGCATCAAGCCGTCCGGCGACCTGCATCTGGGCAATTATCTCGGCGCCATCCGGCGCTTCGTGCCATTGCAGGAGTCGCACGAGACCCTCTATTGCGTCGTCGACATGCACGCGATCACGGTCTGGCAGGAGCCCGAGGACCTGCGCCGCTGGACCTACGAGATCGCCGCCGCCTATATCGCGGCCGGGCTCGATCCCAAGCGCTCGATGATCTTCAACCAGTCCCAGGTCGTCGAGCACGCCGAACTCGCCTGGATCTTCAACTGCGTCGCGCGCGTCGGCTGGATGACGCGCATGACCCAGTTCAAGGACAAGGCCGGCGGCGAAGGCGGCGAGAACTCCGAAGCCGTGTCGCTGGGCCTCTTCGCCTATCCCTCGCTGATGGCGGCCGACATCCTGCTCTATAAGGCCACCGCCGTGCCCGTGGGCGACGACCAGCGCCAGCACCTCGAGCTGACCCGCGACATCGCCAAGAAGTTCAACCACGACTTCAAAAAGCAGATCAAGGCACAGGGCATCGACGGCGACTTCTTCCCACTGACCGAGACGCTCTCGACCGGCCCGGCCATGCGCGTGATGTCATTGAAGGACGGCAAGAAGAAGATGTCCAAGTCCGACGCCTCGGACATGTCGACCATCTACATGATGGACGACGCCGATACGATCGCCAGGAAGATCAAGCGCGCCACCACCGACGCCGACGTGCTGCCCACCGAAGCCAAGGGCCTCGACGGCCGGGCCGAGGCGGAAAACCTCGTCGCCATCTACGCCGCGCTGGCCGATAAACCGGTCGACGCCGTGCTCAGCGAATTCGGTGGCCAGGGCTGGGGCAAGTTCAAGCCCGCTCTGGCCGACCTCGCCGTTGCCGTGATGGCGCCGATCGCCGACGAGATGAAGCGGCTGGTGGGCGACAAGGGCGAGATGGACCGCATTCTGCGCGACGGGGCGGATCGGGCGCGGGCGATCGCCGTGCCGATCATGGACGATGTCCGCAAGATCGTGGGCTTTGTCAGGTGATCGGCCGCCATTGCCTGTCGCCGCCAGCGGTGGGACAATGACGGCGTCGGGATCGGGGGTGCGGCATGCTCGGCAGCGGTAGCGAATATAAGCGCAAGTTCCTGGTGCTGGTCGACGACACGGCGGAATCCGACCGCGCGGTGACCTTCGCGGCACACCGGGTCAAGCGCACCGGCGGCACTGTGGTGCTGCTTTCGGTGATCGAAACGGCTGATTTTCAGCAGTTCCTCGGCGTCGAGGACGTGATGCGCGCAGAGGCCCGCGAGGCGGCCGAGCGGCTGCTCGATGCGCGCATTGCCCGTATCGGCGATATTGGCAATGTGCGGACCGAAACGGTGATCCGCGAGGGCGACCCGATTTCTGCCATCGAAGCCCTGATCGGCGAGGACCCGGGCATCGCCATCCTGGTGCTGGCCGCCAGCCCCTCCAAGGAGGGGCCAGGCCCGCTCGTCACCGCCTTTGCCGGCCGATCCGGGTCCGGCGCGCTGCCGATCCTGATCACCATCGTCCCCAGTTCGCTGAGCGACGAACAGATCGTCGCGCTGGCCTGAACCGGCTTGAAAACCGGACCGCAAAACTCTATTTTAGAAACGTTCTAACCGCATCGAGAGAACTCATGTTCATCCAGACCGAAGCCACGCCCAATCCGGCGACCCTCAAGTTTCTGCCGGGGCGCGACGTGCTGGTCGGTGAGCCGCGTGATTTCCGCGACGCCGGCTCGGCCTCGATCTCGCCGCTGGCGACCGCGCTCTTTGCTGTGCCGGGCGTCACCGGGGTGTTCCTCGGCTCCGACTTCATTTCGGTGACCAAGGACGTGACCGAGTGGAGCCACATCAAGCCGGCCATCCTCGGCGTCATCATGGAGCATTTCCTCTCCGGCAAGCCGGTGATCGCCGATGGCACCGTCCCGGTCGACACGGAAGAAGGCGAGTTCTTCGAAACCGCCGACACCGAGACCGTCGAGGTGATCAAGGAACTGCTGGCCACCCGCGTCCGCCCGGCCGTCGCCATGGATGGCGGCGACATCACCTTCAAGGGCTTCAAGGAAGGCACCGTCTACCTGCACATGCAGGGCGCCTGCTCGGGCTGCCCGTCCTCGACCGCCACTCTCAAGTCCGGCATCGAAAACCTCCTCCGCCACTTCGTGCCTGGCGTAGAGGCCGTGCAGCAGGTGTGAGGCCTGCGAGGAATCGAGTTTATGCGCCCGGCGATGAGCCGGGCGTTTTGTTTTGGACGGTGACAATCGTCCCGTGCCCCACTATCTCTCGCCCATGGGCATCCTTCTCGCGATCGACACGGTGGCGCCGCGGCTGCAGTTGGCGCTGCTGCGCGCTGACGGCACGGTCGACACGTCCATCGACGAGATCGCGCAGGGCCAGGCCGAATTGATCTTCCCTCGCATTGACGCGCTGCTCGCGCGCAACGACATCACCTATGCCGACTTGACCCGCATTGCCGTCACCACCGGTCCGGGCTCGTTCACTGGCCTCCGTATCGGTCTTTCGGCCGCGCGTGGTCTGGGCGTGGCGCGCAATGTGCCGGTGATCGGCGTGCCCTCGCTCTTTGCCATCTCGTTGGGCCAGCCGGGACCGGTTGCTGTGCTGCTCGATGCGCGCCGCGGCGAAGCCTGGTTCCAGCTGTTCCCCGATGATGCGGAGTCGCAGGTCCTGCCGGTCGATGCAGCGCGGGCTAGAATCGCGGCCGGGGTGCCCGTGATCGAATCTCCCTTCCCAGATATCGCGCTGGTCGCCCGCTATGCGGAAACGGCGCCGGCCGGCGCGCCGCCAGAAGCCACCTATGTGCGCGATGCGGATGCCAAGCCACAGGAAAAGTTCAGGGTGGCGCGGCAATGAGCGTCGAAAAACTCTGGATGGCCCCCGGGGGGCTGCATATCGAGCCGGCGCTGGCGAGCGATGCCGATGTAATCGCCAAGCTGCATGCGCAGGGCTTCTATCGAGGCTGGCCGGTGCAGGATTTTGCTGCCTACATCGCCGGCCGCGACACGCCGATCTACGTCGCCTGCGATGCCAAGCGGAAGATCGCCGGCTTTGCCATGATCCGGCTCGCGGCGGACGAGGCGGAACTGATCACCATCGCGGTCGATACCAAGTGGCGCAAGAAGGGCGTCGGCCTGGCGCTTATGCGCGCCGTGTTCGATGACCTGCTGATGTCGCCGGCCAAGCGCATCTTCCTCGAAGTGGCGGCCGACAATCCGGCGGCGCTCAAGCTCTACGGCAAGATCGGCTTCAAGAAAGTTGCCGAGCGTCACGGCTATTACGAACGCGCCAATGGCCAGCCGGCTACCGCCATTGTCATGTCGCGCGATCTTGGCTAAGCCGGTTTCACGGTCAAGCTGGGGGTGGCATTGATGACCAAACCCGAGACGCTCGAAGAGCAATGTGCCCGCAAGGGCATGCGCATGACCGACCAGCGCCGCGTCATCGCCCAGGTGATGGAACAGGCTTCGGACCATCCCGATGTCGAGGAACTCTACCGCCGCGCCAGCGCCATCGACCCGCGCATTTCGCTCTCGACGGTCTACCGCACGCTGAACCTCTTCGAGGAAGCCGGGCTGGTGACCAAGCACGATTTCAAGGACGGCCGCGCCCGCTTCGAGCCGATCCCCGACGAGCACCACGACCATCTGATCGATATTCGGTCCGGTAAGGTGATCGAGTTCCGCAACGAGGAAATCGAGGCAATCCAGGAGCTGATCGCCAAGCGCCTGGGCTACAAGCTCGTCGACCACAGGCTCGAACTCTACGCCGTGCCGATGCAGAAGGACGAAGGCAAATGATCTTCCGCGTGCTGTTCTTCCTCTTCGTCTACACACCCTTCCTGCTGATCTTCTGCCCGATCCAGTATGTCTGGAGTAAGCTCAAGGCGCCCGGCTGGCACGCCATCCCCATGGTGTTTCACAAATTGGGCGCTGCCTTCATCGGCCTCAAGGTGACGGTCGTCGGCCAGCCGGTGCAGGGCAGGCCGGTGCTGATCGTCTCCAATCACATCTCCTGGACCGACATCATCGCCGTGGGCTCGACCACGCCGGTGACGTTCGTGGCCAAAAAGGAGATCGAGAAATGGTTCTTCGTGAACTTCATGGCCGGGCTGCAGCGTACGCTCTATGTCGACCGCACCCGCCGCACCGACGCCAAGCGCACCACCACTGAGATGGCGCAGCGCATGGCCGATGGCGGCGCCGTGCTGCTCTTTGCCGAAGGTCAGTCCGACATCGGCACCCACGTGCTGCCGTTCCGCTCCGCCCTGGTCGGCGCGGCGCAGCAGGCCATGCTGGAAGCCGGCGCGACCGAAGTGCTGATCCAGCCGCTGACTATCTCCTATACCCGCCTGCAGGGCCTGCCGGTTTCACGCAACGAGCGGTCGCTGATCGCCTGGATCAAGTCCAAGTCCGTCAAACAGAACATCAAGGAAATCCTCTCTGGCGGCGTCAAGGAAGTGACGCTCGCCTTCGGCACGCCCATGCCGCTGGCCCAGGGCGCCGACCGCAAGGCTGTGACCAAGGCGGCGGAGCTGGAAGTGCGGCGCATGCTGGTGGCGCTCAACCGCGGTCAGAAGCTGCCGGAGTTGGCCGGGGGCTGAGGCTTCAGCGGCCCACCAGGCAGAAGTGGTTGCCCTCGGGGTCGGCCAACACCGTGTAGCCGTCCGCCTCGCGGATCACCGACGCCCCTAGCCCTAGCGCCCGCGACCGCTCTGCGTCCCGATTTGTCACCGCAACATCAAGATGAATGCGACCTTGCACGCGCCCGCGTTCGATCTCGTGGAAACAGAGTGTAGGGCCGGGGCCATCGACCATCACCACCGGGTCGGTTTCGGGTGTGAAGCCGAGCGCCGCAAGGCGGGCGATCTCGGCGTCGTCATAGGGCCGCACCGCATAGTCTTCGAGCAGCTGCGCCCAGAACCGCGCCAGCGGCGCAGCACTTCGGCAGTCGAAGACGATCTCCTTGAGCCGCCCCATCAGCCGAGCGCCTGTTCGAGGTCGCCGATCAGGTCGTCGGGCTCTTCGAGGCCGACCGAGACACGGAACACGCCCTCGCCGGCCCAGTCGCGGTACTCGGCCTCGGCGCGGCCTTCGAGGTGGAAGCTCGAGCGGAGGATGTCGTCGGTCGGGATGTAGAAGAGGAGGCTCTTGGTCTTGCCCAACGACACCGCATAGGAAAAGGTCTTGAGCCGGTCGGCGAGCTGCCGCGCCATGTCGAGGCTGCTCGATTTCACCGAAAAGCTGAGCAGGCCAGAGAAATTGCGCATCTGAGTTTTGGCCAGTTCGTGCTGGGGATGGCGCACGGAGCCCGGCCATAGCGTCTTCCGCACCTTTGGATGCTGCGCCAGGAAGTCCTCGACCAGGCGGGCATTGCTTTCATGCCGCGCCATGCGCAGCGGCAGTGTCTCGATGCCGCGAAGGATCAGGTAGGCCGAGAACGGCGACAGGGCGGCGCCCAGATGGATGAGGCCATCCCTGCGCAGCGCCGCGATGCGGTCGCCCTTTCCGATGACCGCGCCGCCCAGCGCGTCGCCATGGCCGCAGAGATATTTCGTCAGCGAATGGATGACGTAGTCGGCCCCGAGCGCAATCGGCTTGGTGCCGATCGGCGTCGCGATGGTCGAATCCACCGAGAGTTCGGCGCCGTAGACATGAGCGACCTCCGCAACGGCGGCAATGTCGGTAAGCTTGAGTATGGGGTTGGCTGGCGTCTCGATGTGCACGAGTCTGGTGTTCGGCCGCATCGCCGCCGCCACCTTTTGTGGGTCCGAGGTGTCGACCGTGGAGACGTGGATGCCGGTGCGCGGCAGTTGATGGTGGGCATATTCGGCTACGCCGGCATAGCAGACGTCCGACAGAACCAGATGGTCGCCGGCCGCGAGCCGGTCGTGGAACAGGGCCGTCACCGCGGCCATGCCGGAGCCGAAGGTCACCGCGGCCTCGGCCTGCTCTAGGGCCGCCAGCCGGCCTTCCAGCAGTTCGAGCGTCGGATTGCTCCAGCGCGAGTAGAAGTGCGGCGTATCGGCCTTGAGGTCGCTGGCCGAGAAGCCGACGGCATCGGGGTGCGTGTAGAATGTGGTCGAGAGCACTGGCGCCTCGGCAACCGGCTGCCCCAGCTCGCGCCCACGTTCCCCGGCATGGAGAGCAATCGTCGCGTCGTCGGAATTGTCGTTCTGGGGCATGATCTTGGTCTTTCGGTCGCTGCCGAACCGTGCACCCAAGGCCGGTCGAGTTCAACTCCGGCAGAGGGATTGGACCGCGGCGCCCATCCGGTGTATTCAGCCCGGCATGACCGACGCGCCGAAAAAGCTCTTCATCAAAACCTATGGCTGCCAGATGAACGTCTACGATTCCGATCGTATGGCGGACGCGCTGGCGCCGCATGGCTACCAGCCGACCCAGGTGCTCGAAGAAGCGGATCTGGTGGTGCTCAACACCTGCCACATCCGCGAAAAGGCCTCCGAGAAGGTGTTTTCGGAGCTCGGCCGACTGCGCGAAATCCGCAATGAGCGCGAAGCGCTGGGTGGCGGCACCTTCAAGATCGGCGTTGCGGGCTGCGTAGCGCAGGCCGAGGGCGACGAGATCGTCCGCCGCGCCAAGGGCAATGTCGACCTGGTGTTCGGGCCGCAGAGCTATCACCGCCTCCCGGATCTGCTCAAGCGCACCGGCAATGGCGCCGTGGTGGTCGATACCGAGTTCCCGGAAGAGGACAAGTTCGCACATCTGCCGGCGGCCAAGACGGAGGTCACCAAAGCCCGCGGCTTGACCGCATTCCTCACCGTGCAGGAAGGCTGCGACAAGTTCTGCTCGTTCTGCGTTGTGCCCTATACCCGCGGCGCCGAGGTCTCGCGACCGGTGGAGCAGGTACTGGCGGAAGCCCGCAACCTCGCCGAAGCCGGCGTTCGCGAACTGACGCTCCTGGGGCAAAACGTCAATGCGTACCACGGCTTGGACAGCAGGGGCCGCAGCGTCGGGCTCGGCGAGCTGTGCTTCCGGCTGGCCGAAATCCCCGGTCTGGCGCGCATTCGCTATACCACCAGCCACCCCCTCGATATGACCGATGAGCTGCTCGAAGCGCATCGCGACCTGCCGGCGCTGATGCCCTATCTGCACCTGCCGGTGCAGTCTGGCTCGGATCGCATCCTCAAGGCCATGAACCGGCGCCACACCCGCGCCGACTACATGAATGCAATCCAACGCATCTTGAACGCCAAACCCGACATGGCGCTGTCGGGCGATTTCATTGTCGGCTTCCCAGGCGAGACGGACGCCGATTTCGCAGACACCCTCTCGATCGCAGCCGAGGTCGGCTATGCCTCGGCCTACACGTTCAAATACTCGATCCGTCCCGGCACGCCGGGCGCCACCATGGACGAGCAGGTCGACGAAGCGGTCAAGACCGAGCGCCTGCTTCGCCTTCAGGACCAGATCACTACGCAGATGCGCGACTTCGGCAAATCCGTGGTCGGCCGCACTTTGCCGGTGCTGATCGAGAAAAAAGGGCGCCAGGCTGGTCAGGTGGGCGGACGCTCCCCATATCTCCAGGCAGTGCACATGGATGGGCCCGAACGGCTCATCGGCACCATCCAGCCCGTCGAGATCATTGCGGCTGGGAATAATTCGCTGACTGGCAGGATTGTCACAGTCGCGGAACCGAAATCTGCTAGCGTACTTGAGTCTCAAGCCGCGGTAGCCTGAGAGGGCTGCCCTTCAATGGAGCCCTACACATTTGAGCAGGCACTTGTCTCCGACCGCCGACAACGCCCTTTCATCCCAGCTTGAACTCGCCTTCGAAGACAACCGCCTGGCTGCCCAGCTCTACGGTGATTTCGATCAAAACCTCGCGCTGATCGAGCAGCGCCTCGCCGTCAAGGCCACACCGCGTGGCAATCATGTCTTGCTCAAGGGTGCCGCATCGGGGGTCGACCAGGCCCGCCGCGTGCTGGAATCGCTCTACGGCATGCTCGAAGAGGGCCAGCCCATCGACATTTCCAACGTCGACAGCATCATCCGCATGGTGCAGACCGAGGACAGTCAGCTGACGCTTCCCACCATGGAGCGCAAGGGCAAGGTCCGCATGGCGCAGATCGCCACCCGCAAGGCCACCATCGTGGCCCGTACCCCGTCCCAGGACGCCTATATGCGCGCCATGGAGCGGAGCGAGCTTGTGTTCGGCGTCGGTCCGGCCGGTACCGGCAAGACCTATCTGGCGGTGGCGCATGCCGCCTCGCTGCTCGAACGCGGCGACATCAACCGCATCATCCTGTCCCGTCCGGCAGTCGAGGCCGGCGAGCGCCTCGGCTTCTTGCCCGGCGACATGAAGGACAAAGTCGATCCCTATCTCCGGCCGCTCTACGATGCGCTCTACGACATGATGCGCCCCGAGCATGTGGAGCGCTGCATCACCTCGGGCATGATCGAGGTGGCGCCGCTCGCCTTCATGCGCGGCCGCACCCTCGCCAATGCGGTCGTGATCCTCGACGAGGCGCAGAATACCACCTCGATGCAGATGAAGATGTTTTTGACCCGCCTGGGCGAGAACTCCAAGATGATCGTTACCGGCGACCCGACCCAGGTCGATCTGCCGACCGGGCAGAAATCCGGCCTCGTCGAGGCCCTGCATCTGCTCGACGGCATCGAAGGCGTGCACATCTCGCGCTTTTCCGACAAGGACGTGGTGCGCCACGCGCTCGTCGGACGCATCGTGCGCGCCTATGAGGGCGTCACGGCAAAAGAGGACAAGGCCCGCTGAGTCCGCATCGTCCGCCGCTGGAGATCGCGTTCTCCGTCGAATCCGAAGGCTGGCCCGACGGATTGGAGGAGATCGCGACCACCGCCATTTTCGAAGCCCTGAAGCAATCCAAGGCCAAGGTGGCCGGGATTGCCGAGCTCTCCATTGTCCTTTTGGACGATGCCGAGCAGCAGGTGCTCAACCGCGACTGGCGCCAGATCGACAAGCCCACCAATGTGCTGAGCTTCCCGCAGATCGAGCCATTTGCGCCGGTTCTGGGCATTCTGGGCGACATCACCTTGGCGCGCGAAACGCTGCAGCGCGAGGCCGCCGAGCAGGGCGTGAGTTTCACCGATCACTTTACCCATCTGGTCGTGCATGGATTTCTGCACATTCTGGGGTATGATCACATCGACGAGCAGGACGCCCTTGTCATGGAGGGTCTGGAAACCCAGATTCTTGCCACCCTGGGCATTGCCGACCCTTATAATTGAAGGATTGCCCGCAGTGATGCGGCAGCAGAAATGAGCGATCAAGAGACCGCCCCCCGCGCCGAACGACCGGCGCCCGAGTCGAAACCCACGACCGAACCCCCATCTAGTCCCGCCCCCGTTCAAGCCCGGGGGCCATCGATCTGGACGCGCCTCAAGGGCATGCTGGCGCTGCGCACGCAGTCGCTGCGCGATGACCTCGAAGTGGCGCTGGAGGCCGAAAAGAACGGCGAGACCGCCGATTTCACCCAGTCCGAACGCACGATTCTGAAGAACGTGCTCGAGCTGGGCGAAAAGCGGGTCGAGGATGTCATGGTCCCCCGCGCCGATATCCAGGCCATCGACGCCGACGAGACGCTCGGCGTACTCTTGGCCCGCTTCCGCCAGGTCGGTCACTCGCGCATGCCGGTCTACGTGGATTCGATCGACAACATCACCGGCTTCATCCACGTCAAGGACGCCATGCGCCGGATCACCGAAGTGGTGACCGACCCCGAGCGGGAGGTTCCGGTCAAGCTGGTGTCCTCGCCGCTCAAGTCCAAGCTGGCGAAACTCGACATTGCCCGCACCGTGCTGTTCGTGCCGCCGCTGATGCCGGTCGGCGACTTGCTTCAGCAGATGCAGCAAAAGCGCGTCCACATGGCGATCGTCATCGACGAATTCGGCGGCACAGACGGCGTCGTGACAATCGAGGACCTGCTCGAAGCCGTGGTGGGCGAGATCGAGGACGAGCACGACGAGGATGTGGCGCTGGTCCGCCGTATCAACTCGGCGAACTTCGTCGCCTCGGCCCGTGCCGAACTCTCGGAAGTCCGCGCCGTGATCGGTGACGATTTCGACGTCGGCAGCCACGACGAGGATGTCGATACGCTCGGCGGCCTCGTCTTCGACCTCGCCGGCCGCGTGCCGCAGAAGGGCGAAGTCGTCGGCGGCATCAAGGGCTTTGAATTCGAAGTCCTGCAGTCGGACAGCCGGCAGATCAAACGCGTCAAGATCAAGCGCATCAAGCAGCGCGCCGCCCGGAAACCTCCGGCGAAAAAGCCCGCTCCCGACACCGGCAAAGAGGTCTCGACGCAGGAAGCGGCGGAGTAGGGTTTACGCCCAACTCGCCGCCACCATTCCCTCAGCAGCTGGAATCCAGGCCACGAGCGCTGGTGTATGGCGCGGGGACGACAACCGGCATGGTGCCCGTCACTGGGGCTTAACCGGCCAGATTCCGCAGCACGATTTCGCGCCAGATGCGGGTGGGGGTGACCCAGTTGTCCGGCTGGTCATAGGGCCCGGCGAAGATGACGCAGGCGAGGTTCGCAGCGGGCATCAGGAACAGGCGCTGGCCGCCATTGCCGAAACAACCGATCCACTGTTGTGGCCCATCGAAGGCCGGCACCGTGTCTTCGCCCAGGAAGAAGAGTCGGCCATAGCCCAGGCCGTCCGGGGTACGCACCGCTTGAGTGAACGCGGCGTTGATCCAATCTTCGGGAACGATCTGGCGTGAGCCACTGCGGCCGCCATCGACCAGCATCTGGCCGATGGCGAGGAGGCCACTCGTGGTGAGACGGAGACCGGAGGCGGCTGACTCAACGCCGTCGGCACCGCGCATCCAGTGATAGTCGGTGATACCGAGCGGCTCGAACAGTGTTTCGCGAGCAAAGTCGGTGAGAGACTTGCTGGTGCCGCGGGTAATCAGTTCGCCGATCAATGCCACCGCGCCGCCCGAATAGGTCCAACTCTGGCCGGGCGCCTGAACCACCGGCCTGTCGAAAATGAAGCGGAAGCGGTCGGGCGCCATCTCCATGGCGATTTCGCTGTTGGCAGCGCTGGTATAGGGCAGGCTTTCGTCCCATTCGAGCCCCATGGTCATCGTCAGGGCATGGGCGATGGTGATGCCTTGCCGCGCCGGGTCGGCGACAAGATCGGGATATTCCGGGAACTGCTCCACGATGCTGGCGTCCACCGGCGGCACGAGGCCGCGGTCGAGCGCAATGCCGTAGAGCAGGCTGGCAATGCTCTTGGTGACGGACCGAAGATCGTGCAGCGTGTTGGGGCCGAATCTGACGTGGCCGAGGTCGATGTTCCAGCTCCAGTCACCGCCCTCGAAGTAGCGCTCCAGCACCGTCTTGCCGTTTCGCACCGCGGCGACCGCATGCAGGTTGCGCAGCAGGCCCGATTCGATGCCGGCGAGCAGTTTGCGGTCGAGGTCTGGGGTGAAGCCAGGCGATTGTTCGGTCATGAAGATCTCCCTCCGACGCTTCTCATACACGTCCGGGCAGCAAAAACTTGACCGGGATTGCGCCGGCCGCGAGTTTGCCCGGGATGACCCCTGATTCTCGCAGCGTCGCGCCGTGACCTGGATCGCTGAAAGCGCCATGATGAGTTATGGCTGGCGGCGGTTCCTGCTGCTGTTCATCGCCGGCGCCGTGGCGGCGACCAGCGCGCCGCCGCTGTTCTTCGTGCCTGCGCTGTTCCTCGCCATGCCGATCCTAATCTGGTGCCTCGATGGCGCCGAAAAGATGCGCGGTTGGCGGAAGTTCTTCAGCCCGGCCTTCGGCATCGGCTTTGCCTTCGGCTTGGGCTATTTCGCCGTGGCGCTGCACTGGCTGGGTGCGGCCTTCCTGCAGGAGGGCGGCTTCTATCTGGTGCTGATGCCCTTTGCGATCCTCGGGCTCTCGGCGATCCTGGCGCTGTTCTGGGCCCTTGCGACGGCATCGGCGCATATGATGTGGTCAGGCGGCGCGCTGCGGGTCGTCGGTCTCGCCGGTGCGCTCTCGATTGCCGAATATGCGCGCGGTCACCTGTTCTCCGGCTTCCCGTTCGACCTGCTCGGTTATGCGCTGACCGCCAACGACGAGATGATGCAGCTGGCGTCGGTGATCGGCGTCTATGGGCTGACGTTCCTTGCGGCGCTGACCTCGATGACCATCGCACTGATCTGGCCGGCGGACGAGCGGGGGCTGGTTCGGCGGCTGGTGCCGTTCTTTCTGTCCATCGCGGTGATCGCCGGGCAGATCGGCTACGGCAACTGGCGGCTGCAGAACACGCCCGTCACTCAGCGCGATGACATGAAGGTGCGTCTGGCCCAGCCGATGATCCTAGACCATGCCGACTGGAGCCGATCGACCCCGGCCGAAGTCATGGACCGGCTGATCTCGCTCTCGGAAAGCGGCACCGGCCTTGCCGGGATCACTCACCTCGTCTGGCCCGAATCGGTGTTCCCGTTCTTCTTGCAGGACTATCCGGACGCGCTGGCACGGATCGCCCGCATGCTGCCGCCCGAAACGACGCTGCTGACCGGCGCGCCCCGCGCCCCGGTCGCCGACGAGCTGGCGCAGGACGTCGAGAACCCCGGCTACAACTCGATCCTCACCATCAA
>JAEZKB010000237.1 GCA_023415605.1 Pseudomonadota bacterium | reverse complement strand
GAGGGTTGGCCCTCCCATTTCGACTCCGTGCGCTTGGCCCAGCGGTTCGGGACGACTCCCCTCCGCCTCCCAGCAGTCTCCCCGCAAGCGTTCGTCGCGCTTCCCGTCCACCGCGGGGTTGATGGGGCTAATCTAGTGCGGGTGCAGAGCGCGGGGATAAGTAGGGCGAAGATTCGTGCAAGTGACTGAGCCTACAGCTCATTCACCACACTATCCCCCATCCTCGATTGTCATCCCTGCGAAGGCAGGGACCCACTCATCCGTTCGAGTGGAGGGGAGATGGATCCCGAGTCGGAGCCCGGGATGACAGCTGATGGGTGGGCGTCAGCGCACAACCGGAAATCGGTGCATACTGGATTCCCGCCTCCGCAGGGATGACGCCGGGGGGTGGGGGAACTCGTGCCGGACTGACGTCTATGCCACCGGCCTCACCTCGGCGCCCATTGCGGCGCCGAACCTTTCGAAGAAGCCGTCGATGACCTTCTGGGCCGAGTTGCCGATCAGCGCCTTGCCGAGTTTCATGATGCCGCCGTCGGCGCCGCCGGTAGCGGAAAAGACGAGGAGTGTGCCGCCCGGCGCATCTTCGAGGGTGATGTCGGCAGCGCCCTGCGCCATGCCGAGGACACCGCCGCGGCCTTTGCCGGTGAGGGTGTAGCTCTGTGCCGGGATGACGTTGGAGAGGGTCAGATCACCTTCGAACTTCGGTTTGACGATGCCGAAATTGACGGTGATCTCGACTTCGAGGGCGGAATCGCCGGTCCAGTCGATGCGGCTGCAGCCCGGAATGGCTGCCTTCAGAGTGTCAGCGTTGTTGAGCGCGTGCCAGACGTCTTGCCGCGACGCCGAGACTAGATACCTGCCGCCGAATTCCAAGGCGCTCACCTCCCGATTTTGCCACTTTTCATGCGTCTTTTTCGCACCATATCCGAAAAATGGACACCGGTGCGGGACCAATCAATTGTCACCGCCTTGTGACATGGGAATCATTGCCCCACTTGGGGGTGCGAACCAAGGTAGGAAAGCGTCATATGGCGACCGAAGTGATCGAAAAGCCGCTGCAGTATCTCGACAAGGCTGTCAGCGCCATCAAGGACCTCGGCATCTGGCCCACGCAATCGGGCGAGCAGCCAATCACCGGCCTACTCAATGAGATTACCGGCTATGACGAGACCAAGGTCATCCTCATCGGCCGGACGTTGACCCAGGCCTCGGCGTTCAACGACGTGGTCCGCTCCCAGGTTGCGGCCATGAATGTGGGCGAGCGCTACGAGGACATCACCAACAGCTTCAACTCGATCCGCGACGATGCCAAGGGCATGGTGGACCAGCTCGACGACGGCAAGCTGGACCTGCTGGAACGCGCGTCCAACGTCTGGATGAAGGTGTCGCGCGGCGACATCGCCACGCGTTTCGAGAAGATCCGCGATACCTATCTGGACGTCTCCAAGGAGACCAAGAACCAGATCGACCGCGAGCACATCATTCTCGAGGCCTATCGCGATTTCCGCGGCGCGCTGAAGCAGGCCGAGGTCATGGCGCTCGAACTGCTCGACGTCGCCACCCAGCATCTCGATGAGAAGAAGAACGACCTAAAGGCCGCCGGCGATGCGCTCAGCGCCTTTACCGAGGGCACGCCTGCCGATCGCGCTCGCCTCGAAATGACCCGCGACGAAAAGCTGCGCGACCTGCAGAACGAGGAGCGTCGCTACCAGATCGCCAAGGATCTCTCGGACAACCTCACCATTTCCTATTCAACCTCCGAAGTGGTGATGGCCCGCCTGATGCAGACCACCCAGGCCAAGGAGCGCGTCTACCAGCAGTCGATCTCGTTCTTCTCCACCAACGAAACCGTGTTCACCGCGCTCTCTGCGTCGTTCACCGGCCTCTTCGGCCTGCATGAATCGACCGAGACGCTCAATGCCATGAAGGAAGGCATGAGCAAGAGCCTCGAGACGCTCTCCGAGATCGGTGGCCAGGTGCAGGAAGAAGCCGTCAAGGCCGGCTACGGCCCCACCATCCGCGCCGACGCGGTCAAGAAGCTGGTCGACTCGGTCATCAACTTCCAGGAAAAGTCGCGCACCATCATCAACGAAATGCGCGAGCTCTCCACCAAGAACTCCGCCGAAATCCGCGATGCGGTCGAGGACGGCAAGCGCCGCCTGGCCCAGCTCGCCGCCGACGGCAACGCCTTGCTGCTGGAAACCAATAAGGCCTGATGAGCACTGCCCCGGCCGAAACGGCCCCGTTGGACGATGTGATGCTGGCCATGGATGTGGTGGATACGCTCCGCCACAACCAGGATCTGGTGACGCGCGAACTCTCCGAGTCCGATCGCGAAAAGCAGCTCATCGACAAGCTGCGCGAGATCTATCGCCAGCAGGGCATCGAGGTTTCCGACCAGATTCTCAAGGAGGGCGTCGCCGCCCTCAACGAGAGCCGGTTCGTCTATACGCCACCCAAGCCGGGCCTCGGCACCACGCTGGCCCGTCTCTATGTCGGCCGCAAGCGCTGGTTCCCGGCGGTGGCGACGATGGTTGTGCTGCTCGGGCTCCTGTTCGGCGGCTATTTCTTCGCCTACCTCCCGTTCCAGGCCAGCCAGGTGCAGCAGGCGCAGCACGAACTGCAGGTGGAACTGCCCGGCAAGATGGACGCCGTTTATCAGTCGATCTTCGAAGAGACCAAGGTGCAGGCCGCCTCCAACCGCGCCGACGAACTGCGGACCCGCGGCAAGGCGCTGGCGGCCGACGGCGACAAGGCCGGCGCCGAGCAGGTTCTGGCGGATATGACCCTCATCCGCGACACGCTGCGGCAGGTCTATGACCTCAAGGTCGTCAACCGCGAGGGCGTAAAGTCCGGCTTCTGGACGTTCCCGGAGATCAACACCGCTGCGACCAACTACTATGTCGTTGTCGAGGCACTCGACGAGCACGGCAAGGCGCTGAGCCTGCCCGTCCTCAACGAGGAGAACGGCCAGATCGAGACGGTGAGCCTCTGGGGTCTGCGCGTGCCTGAAAGCGTCTACCGGACCGTCGAGGCCGACAAGCGCGATGACGGCATCATCCAGGGCAATATCGTCGGGGTGAAGCAGTACGGCTTCCTCGATGTCGACTATACCGTGCCCGTCATGGGCGGCGCCGTGACGAGGTGGTGAGACGATGACCATCTCCGGCCCCGACGCTCTTCGCTCGCTCGACGAAGCCCTGCGCGACATCCGCCGCGAGGAAGACGATATCGCGCGGCGCCTGGCGCATTCGTCCGAGCTGATCACCAAGATCCGAGAGACCGAAAACGAGCTATTCCGCCAGTTGGCCCAGGTCCGGCTCGATTCGGGCACCCAGGCCGAACTCGGCACCCGCCTGACCGACGCCGAGACCCGCGCGCGCGACATGCTCAAGAAGCACGCCGCCGAACTGGCGTCGACGGAGGAAGCCCTCAAGGCCGAGGATGCCAAGATCGCCGCGCTCACCGCCGAACGCGCCGCCCTGGTCACAGAGGCCGGTCAGCGCGAGGCGGAACTCAGGGCCATCGCCGATCGCATCGCCGGCGAGGCGACGCGCAACCCGGACTATCAGAAGCAGCGCGCGCTGGCCGAAGAGCTGACGCATGTGGCCGAGGAGGCGCTGCGCAAGACCGAGCAGGCTGAAGCGGATCGCGAGCAGAAGGGCAAGCCCTACCGCGACGATCCGCTGTTCATGTATCTGTGGGAGCGGAGCTACGGCACCCGCAACTATCGCGCCAACAATCTCGTCGCCTGGCTCGATGGCATGGTGGCGCGGCTGGTCGGCTATCCCGAGGCGCGGCCCAACTTTGCCATGCTCAACGAGATCCCGATGCGCCTGCGAGAGCATGCCGAGCGGCAGCAGCAGATCGCTGTGGAGGCCCGCGAGCGGCTGACAGCACTCGCCAACGCGGCCATCGACGCCGAGGGTGGCAAGCCGGTTCGCGAAAAGCTTGAAAGGGCCAATGCACGCATCAAGGAGATCGACGCCGAGGTAATCGCTGTCGAGGATCAGCGCGACGATCTCGCCAAGCAGCAGCGCGACCTGGCGCAGGGCAGTGACCCCGCCTTCGCAGCCGCCATCTCGGCGCTGGCCGAAACCCTGCAGCGCAACGACATGCAGACCCTGCTGGCCGAGGCGCGCATGACCCGCACCGGGCAGGACGATACCATCGTCCAGCAGATCGACGACGCCCGCTCGCGCGCCGCCGAGGAAGAGAACGAAACCCGCGACCACAAGGCGCGATTGAAGACGCTGGCCTCCCGCCGGCGCGAACTCGAAGATATCCAATACGAGTTCAAGAAAGCCAATTACGACAATCCGCGCTCGACTTTCCGCGAGGACAGGCTGGTCGGCGACCTACTCAACGATTTCTTGCGCGGCGGCATTTCGGCGGCCGGCTACTGGGAGCAGTGGCGCCGCAGCCAGAACTGGTCCGGCGGCTACGAACAGGATTACCGCCGCCGCGAGCGTGACCATGATGACGACGATGACCGCCGCGGCCCCTGGGGCGGTTCGAGTGGCGGTTTCGACTGGCCCGACATCAGCTTTGGCGGCGGCTCGTCGTCGCGCCGTTCCTCTGGCGGCTCGTGGGGCCGGCTGCCCGGCTCAGGCTCGGGCGGCGGTTTCGGCGGTGGCTTCTCCCGTCCTCGCACCGGATCATCCGGCACCCGCACCTCCGGTGGCTTCAAGACCGGCGGCGGCTTCTAGCTTTTCACCCCGAGTGCCCGGCGCAAGCCGGCAGGGTCGCGCCGCCAGGCATGGCGGCGAGGTTCTGGCCCTGCAGCAGCGGTTCGAGCGCCGGGCTGCCGGGGAGGGCGGTCAGCACTGAAACCTTGGTGCCGGCCACGTCGATGGTGTCCGAGCGGCAAAAGCGCGGCGTGATGGCGATCACTGGCGTATTCGGCGCCACGCCGGTTTCGGCGATTGCCCGCGCCCAGGTCTGGGTCTCGCGGAGCTTGGCCTTGTCGGCATCCGAAAAGCCGAAGAGATAGTAGGTGCGTTGATTGCCCGGCGGGGGCAGGGTGCCGGCGATCTCGCTGGCGTCACCCGGTTCGAGCACGGCTTCCACTTTGCGCTCACCTTTTCCCGGAATGCTGACCGAGAAGGTAAAGGTGGAGCCGCCCGGAATCGGCTCCAGCGTCTCCGGCACATCCACCGCCAGCACCAGGCTGCCGAGGTCGTCGTTGAGGTAGTCGAGCGCCCTGAGCTTGGCTGCCGTCGGCATCGAAAGGCTCGAACAGCCGGCGAGCCCGGCCAGAGCCAGCACCGTCGCAACCACGCCGAAAAGCCGCATCGAAATCCCCGGTCAGATATGTCTTGGATGACATCCGCCGTGAGGCTAGCGGATTCCCGGTGCCGCAGGAACGGCGTGCCAATCCTTGCGGCTGCCACGGCAAAATTTTGAACACTTGGTCAAAATTCGCGGATTTCCCTCTTGCCCAAGCGCGATTTGCGCGATTGTATTCGTGCCAACGCGCGCGAGCTGTCAGGGCTTTTGTCGGCGCGGAACAGGGAGACTGATCAATGAACATGTTCATCAAGCACCTCGGTGCTCTGGCCGCGGGTGTGGCCATGACGGCTGTCCTCGCCGGTGCTGCGCTGGCCGACCCCGCCGTCATTTATGACCTCGGCGGCAAGTTCGACAAATCCTTCAATGAGGCGGCCTACAACGGCGCCGAAGCCTGGAAAAAGGCATCGGGCGGCAACTATGTCGATCTCGAGCTGCAGAACGACGCCCAGCGCGAGCAGGCGCTCCGCCGCTTCGCCAGCCAAGGCGCAAACCCGATCGTCATGGCCGGCTTCTCCTGGGGCACCGCGCTGACGACCGTCGCGGCCGAGTTCCCGGACACCCATTTCGTGGTGATCGACGCCGTGGTCGATGCTCCGAACGTTCAGTCGATCATCTTCGACGAGCATACCGGCTCGTTCCTCGTCGGCGCCATCGCCGCCCTCAAGTCGCAGACCGGCACGGTCGGCTTCGTTGGCGGTATGGACGTGCCGATCATCCACAAGTTCTACTGCGGCTACGCCCAGGGCGCCAAAGCGGCCAAGCCCGACGTCAAGCTGATCGAAAACTATACCGGCACCACCCCCGCCGCCTGGAACGACCCGGTCACCGCCGGTGAACTGACCAAGGCGCAGTTCGATGCGGGCGCCGACGTGGTCTTCGCCGCCGCCGGCGGTTCGGGCCTGGGCGTGCTGCAGGCGGCCGCTGACGCCGGCAAGTTCTCCATCGGCGTCGACTCCAACCAGAACTATCTGCACCCCGGTTCGGTGCTGACCTCGATGCTCAAGCGCGTCGACGTCGCCGTGCAGACCTCGCTCGATGACGCCAACTTCAAGCCAGGCCTCACCGTCCTCGGTCTCGCCGAGAACGGCGTCGGCTACGCGCTCGACGAACATAACCAGTCCGTGCTCACTGACGATATCAAGACCGCGGCCGACGACTTCTCGGCCAAGATCCAGTCGGGCGAGATCACGGTACACGACTACACCTCCGACAACACCTGCCCCGGCGTCTGAGCCCTTTCGTGAGCTCTGAAGCACCGCATGGTCAGCAGTCTGCGCAGCGGCCCTCCGGGGCCGCTGCTGCATCGGATTTTGCGATTGAACTGTCGAAGATCAACAAGCGCTTCGGCCCGGTCCACGCCAATAAGGACATCGACCTGTCGGTGCGTCGCGGCACCGTCCACGGCATCGTCGGCGAGAACGGCGCCGGCAAGTCGACGCTGATGTCGATACTCTATGGTTTCTACACCGCGGACTCCGGCGAGATCCGCGTCAATGGCGTGCCGCACGCCATTACCGATTCCCGACATGCCCTCGCGCTCGGCATCGGCATGGTCCACCAGCACTTCATGCTGGTCGACAACTTCACCATTCTCGAGAACGTCGTGCTCGGCGCCGAGGACAGCGCCATGCTGGGGCCCAGCCTCGCGCGCGCCCGCGCCGAACTGACGCGTCTCGCCAAGGAATACCGCCTCGACGTCGATCCCGATGCGGTGATCGAGGATGTCTCGGTCGGCACCCAGCAGCGCGTCGAAATCCTGAAGGCGCTGTACCGCGGCGCCGACGTGCTGATCCTTGACGAGCCCACCGGCGTGCTGACCCCGGCCGAAGCCGATGACCTGTTCCGCGTGCTCCGCGAGCTCCGCGACCAGGGCAAGACCATTATCATGATCACGCACAAGCTGCGCGAGATCATGGCGATCACCGACTACGTCTCGGTCATGCGCCAGGGCGCCATCGTCGAGACGCTCAAGACCAGCGACACCAATCCCGAGCAGCTCGCCGAGCTGATGGTCGGCCGCCGCGTGCTGCTGCGCGTGGAAAAGGGCCCGCCCAATCCCGGCAAGGTGCTGCTCTCGGTCGAAAACCTCGTGGTCAAGGACGATCTCGGGGTCACCCGGGTCAAGGATGTGAGCTTCACAGTCCGCGCCGGCGAGATCGTCGGTATCGCCGGTGTTGCCGGTAACGGCCAGTCGGAGCTGCTCGAATCCATTTCTGGCATGCGTGACCAGACCGCCGGCACGGTGCGCCTCAAGGACAAGCCGCTCTCTCTCGAGGGCGACGACGGTGCGCATCGCGCCCGCCAGGCCGGCCTTGCGCACGTGCCCGAAGACCGCCAGCGCATGGGGCTCGTGACCGCCTTCGAGGAATGGGAGAACGCCATCCTCGGCTACCAGGATGACAAGGCCTATGGCAAAGGCGTGCTTCTCGATATCGAGGCGGCCCGTGCGCAGGCCCGAGAGCGCATCCAGAAGTTCGACATCCGCCCGGCCAACGAGCGGTTGAAAACGGCCAACTTCTCCGGTGGCAATCAGCAGAAGATCGTCCTGGCGCGCGAGATGGAGCGCAACCCGGATGTCTTGATCGTCGGGCAGCCGACGCGCGGCGTCGACATCGGGGCCATCGAGTTCATCCACAACCAGATCATCAAGATGCGGGACGCAGGCAAGGCAATCCTCCTCGTCTCGGTCGAGCTCGATGAAATCCGCTCGCTCGCCGATCGCATCTTGGTGATGTTCGACGGCCACATCGTCGGCGAGGCCGATCCGGCCACCGCCACTGAGGGCGAACTTGGCCTGATGATGGCCGGCATCAACGACAAGAAGGCGGCAGCCCAATGAGTTCCGCAGCCCTCCGTCCGCTGCCGCGCTGGGCCGACATCATCCTGCTGCCGCTGGTCAACCTGCTGCTGGCCTTCGTGGTCTCGGGCATCGTTGTCGCCGCCATCGGTCAGGATCCGTTCGCAGCACTCAATGCCATTGTGACCGGTGCCTTCGGCAACGGCTACAATTTCGGCTACACGCTCTACTATTCCACCAATTTCATCTTTACCGGCCTCGCCGTTGCGGTTGCCGCGCATGCTGGCCTCTTCAACATCGGCGGCAACGGCCAGGCGTACATCGCCGGCCTCGGCGTCATCGCCGTGGCGCTGCCGATGCAGTCGCTGCCCTGGTGGGTGACTTTTCCGGTCGTAATCCTTGCTGGCGCCGCAGTGGGCGGCATCTGGGCCTTCATTCCCGGCTGGCTGCAGGCCAAGCGCGGCAGCCATGTCGTCATCACCACCATCATGTTCAACTTCGTCGCCGCGGCGATCATGGTCTACATGGTGGTGAACGTCTTGAAGCCAGCGGGCGTGTTGGCGCCAGAATCGGCGATGATCGCGCCCGAGGGCCGTATGCCCAAACTCGGCACTTTCATTCCGTGGTTCAAAAACACCGACGTCAACTTCACGCTGGTGCTCGCCATCCTCTGCCTGATCGGCGCCTATTTCCTGATCTGGCGCACCCGCTTCGGCTTTGCCATGCGGGCGCTGGGCCACAACCCGACCGCCTCGACCTATGCCGGCATGTCCAACTCGCGCATCATCATGATCGTGATGACGCTCTCGGGTGCCCTTGCCGGCATGGTCGCCGTCAATCAGGTTTTCGGCGTGCAGTACCGCCTGGTGCTCGACTACGTCGCCGATGCCGGCTTCGTCGGTATCGCGGTCGCGCTCATGGGCCGCAACCATCCCGTCGGCATCGCCATTGCGGCCCTGCTCTTCGGCGCACTCTACCAGGGCGGCAACGAGCTGCAATACGTCATCCCTGGCCTCTCCAAAGAAATGGTCGTGGTCATCCAGGCACTGGTGATCCTCTTTACCGGTGCCATGGAAGGTATGTTCCGTCCCGGGCTCCAGCGCGCCTTTGCGCTGTTCACGCCGGCGCAGAAGGCCGAGGCCCAGGTCCGCAACACCGTCGGCAAGGAGGGCTGAGGCATGGACTACGCACTCATCATCTCCACTCTCGACGCCACCATCCGCCTCTCGACGCCACTGCTGCTCGCCTGTCTCGCAGGCCTCTATTCGGAGCGCTCGGGCGTTTTCGATATCGGCCTCGAAGGCAAGATGCTGGCCGCGGCCTTCGGCGCTGCCGCGGTCGCCGCTGTCACCGGCAATGCCTGGCTCGGCCTGCTCGCTGGCCTCGGCGTCTCGCTTGCGACCTCGGCACTGCAGGGCGCCGCGGCGATCACCTTGAAGGGCAACCAGCTCATCGCCGGCGTCGCCATCAACATGCTGGCGGCGGGTCTCACCACCTTCCTCGGCATCCAGTGGTTCGCCCAGGGCGGCCGGACCCCGCCGCTCACCGCCGATGGCCGCTTCGGCAACATCACGCTGCCCTTCGCCAACGAACTCTCCAGCGTCCCGGTGATCGGCCAGATCTATTCCGAGCTGATTTCGGGCCACAACCTGCTCGTTTACGTGGCCTTCCTCGCCGTGCCGATCACCTGGTGGGTGCTCTACCGCACCCGCTTCGGGCTGCGCCTCCGCGCCGTCGGCGAGAACCCCAAGGCCGTCGATACCGCCGGCATTTCGGTGGTGAAGCTCCGCTATCAGGCCGTGCTGATCACCGGCCTGCTCTGTGGCTTTGCCGGTGCGTTCTTCTCGATCGCGCAGGGCTCGGGCTTCGGCAACAACATGACCGCCGGCAAGGGCTTCATCGCACTCGCTGCGCTGATCTTCGCCAAGTGGCGCCCCGTGCCGGCTATGTTCACCTGCCTGCTCTTTGGCTTCCTCGATGCGCTGCAGATCCGCCTGCAGAACACCGAAATTCTTGGCATCACCGTGCCTGTGCAGGCGATCCAGGCGCTGCCCTATATCCTCACGGTCGTCTTGCTGGCCGGATTTATCGGCAAGGCTGTCGGACCCAAGGCCGGCGGCGTGCCCTATACCAAGGAGCGCTAGCATGGCTCACCCCAAGGACGCGGATCTCTACGCCGCCGCCGAGGCCGTGCGATCCCGCGCTTATGCACCTTACTCAAAGTTCCAGGTCGGCGCTGCGATCCTCGCCGACGACGGCAACATCTATGCCGGCTGCAATGTCGAGAACGCCGCTTATCCGGTGGGCAATTGCGCCGAGCCGTCGGCCATCGCCGCCATGCTGGCCGGCGGCGGCAAGCGCATCCGGCGCATCTACGTCACCGGCCCGGGATCAGCGCCGGTCACGCCCTGCGGTGGCTGCCGCCAGCGCATCCGCGAATTCGCCGACCAGGATGTGGTCGTGGTGTCGCATGGCGTCGATGGGCAGCCGCTCGAACAGACCATCGCAGAACTCCTGCCGCACTCTTTCGGCCCGGAGTTTTTAGGCAGATAGTCGTCTTCACCGAACTGCCGCAAAGCCGGGCTAACCGGTCGGCATCAGGAGGCCATCATGGAACTTCGCGTCGTCGATCAGGCCACGACCAAGGCCGCCGCCAAGGCCAAGCCCACCGGCACGGCTGCGCTGCAGCCCGCCGACAAGCACCGGCGCAATCCCGGCTTTCCGCTCGATCTCGATTGGGTCGGCCGCGTGCGCATGAACCGATCTGCGCTGGAGCGCCGCGCCGCCACCATCGGCACCCGGCGCACCGTCAAGAAGGACTGGCAGGCGGCGTGGCTGTTGAAGGCCATCACCCTGATGGACCTGACCACCCTCAATGCCGACGATACCCCCGGCCGCGTCGAGCGCCTCTGCGCCAAGGCCCGCCATCCGGTGCGCGATGATATCCTTGAAGGCCTCGGCGTCGCCGACCTCAAGATTCAACCCGCCGCCGTCTGCGTCTACCACACCTTCGTCAAGACCGCGGTAGAAGCCCTCAAGGGCACCGGCATCAACGTGGCTGCCGTCTCCACGGCCTTCCCGCATGGTCTGACGCCGCTCGACACCCGGCTGAAAGAGATCGAGGCCTCCGTCGCCGATGGCGCCAACGAGATCGACATCGTCATCGAGCGTGGCATGGTGCTGCAGGGCGACTGGCAGGGCCTCTACGACCAGGTCCGCGCCATGCGCAAAGCCTGCGGCGACGCCCACATCAAGACCATCCTGGGTACCGGCGAACTGGCGACCCAGACCAACGTCGCCAAGGCTTCGCTGGTCTGCATGCTGGCGGGCGCTGATTTCATCAAGACCTCGACCGGCAAGGAAAAGGTCAACGCCAACCTCGTCACCAGCCTTGCCATGATCCGCATGATCCGCTGGTTCCACGAAGAGACCGGCATCGAGATCGGCTACAAGCCCGCCGGCGGGATCTCCACGGCCAAGGCCGCGCTTGATTACATGGCCCTGATGAAAGAAGAGCTCGGCACGCACTGGCTGCAGCCGCACCTCTTCCGTTTTGGCGCTTCGTCGCTGCTGACCGACATCGAGCGCCAGCTCGAACACACCCTCACTGGCCACTACGCCGCCGATTACCGCATGCCGATGGTTTGAGCGAGGACAGTCCCATGAACAAAATCGCCCAGATCTTCGAGACCCTCGATTACGGTCCGGCTCCGGAGAGCGCCGATGTGGCGCTCGCCTGGCTCGATGCGCATGGCAAGAAGTTCGGCCATTTCATCAATGGCGCCTGGACCAAGCCGGGCAAGACCTTCGCCTCCGACAATCCGGCCAATGGCAAGAAGCTCGCCGACGTCACCGACGGCACCGCCAAGGACGTCGACGCGGCAGTGAAGGCCGCCCGCGCCGCCTTCCCGGCGTGGAGCGCCCTTTCGGGCTACGAGCGCGGCAAGTATCTCTATGCCATTGCCCGGCTGATCCAGAAGCACAGCCGGCTCTTCGCCGTGCTCGAAACCATGGACAACGGCAAGCCGATCCGCGAGAGCCGCGACATCGATATCCCGCTGGTGGCGCGCCATTTCTACCACCACGCGGGCTGGGCCCAGCATCTCGAGCGCAGCTTCCCCGGCATGGTGCCCTATGGCGTCTGCGGCCAGATCATCCCGTGGAATTTCCCGCTGCTGATGCTGGCCTGGAAGATCGCCCCGGCGCTCGCCGCCGGCAACACCGTGGTGCTCAAGCCCGCCGAATTCACCTCGCTCACCGCGCTACTCTTTGCCGAAATCTGCGAGAAGGCCAAGCTGCCCAAGGGCGTGGTCAACATCGTGACGGGGCAGGGCGATACCGGCGCTGCCATCGTCAACCATCCCGATGTCGACAAGATCGCCTTCACCGGCTCGACCGAAGTCGGCAAGATCATCCGCGCCGCCACCGCCGGCTCCGGCAAGGGCCTCAGCCTCGAGCTCGGCGGCAAGTCGCCCTATATCGTCTTCGAAGACGCCGACATCGACAGCGCTATCGAAGGACTCGTCGATGCCATTTGGTTCAACCAGGGCCAGGTCTGTTGCGCCGGCTCGCGCCTCCTCATCCAGGAGTCGATCGAGACCCGCTTCATCGACAAGCTCAAGAAGCGCATGGCCACGCTGCGCGTAGGCGATCCGCTCGACAAGGCCGTCGACATCGGCGCGCTGGTCGCCCCGGTGCAGGTCGAGCGCATCCGCGACCTGATGAAGAAGGGCGCCCTCGAAGGCGGCCAGGTCTACGAGCCCGACTACGACATTCCCGGCGGCGGCTGCTTCATGAAGCCCACGCTGATCACCGGCGTTTCACCGGCTCATACCCTGGTCACCGAGGAAATCTTCGGGCCGGTGCTGGTTGCCATGAGCTTCCGCACGCCCGAAGAGGCAGTGGCCCTCGCCAACAACACCAAGTACGGCCTCGCCGCGACGATCTGGAGTGAGAACATCAACCTCGCCCTCGATATCGCGCCCAAGCTCAAGGCGGGCGTGGTGTGGGTTAACTCCACCAACAACTTCGACGCCGCCGTCGGATTCGGTGGTTACAAGGAATCCGGCTTCGGCCGTGAAGGCGGCAAGGAAGGCATGGCGGCTTATCTGAAGCCGGCGTGGGAGAAGGCGCTGAAACCCGCGCCTGCACCCAAGCCCGTCGAGGCCAGGCCGGTCAATCCGCTCGACGACACGGGCGGCATCGACCAGACGGCGAAGATGTACATCGGCGGCAAGCAGGTCCGGCCGGATTCCGGCTATTCGCGCCCGGTCTATGCCCCCGACGGCACGCTGGTGGGCGAAGTCGGCGACGGCAACCGCAAGGACATCCGCAACGCCGTCGAAGCGGCCCGCGCCGCGCTCGGCTGGTCTACCACCGCCGCGCACAACCGCGCGCAGATCCTCTACTTCCTCGCCGAGAACCTCGAATACCGCGCCGAGGAGTTTGCCGTCCGCATCAAGGCGCAGATTGGTGAAAGCATCAACGCGGCCCGCCAGGAAGTCGCCGACTCGGTCGAGCGCCTCTTCGCCTTCGCCGGTTGGGCCGACAAATATGACGGCGCGGTGCATAACCCGCCCCAGCGCATGATCGCCACCGCCGTGGTGGAACCGATCGGCGCCATGGCGATCCTCGCGCCGCCGTCGCGACCGTTGCTCGGCTCCATTGCCCTGCTCGCCCCGGCCCTCGCCATGGGCAACACCGTGGTGCTGGTGCCGAGTGAACGTTCACCACTCTCGGTGACAGACTTGTATCAGGTCATTGAGACCTCCGACGTCCCGTCCGGCGTCATCAACATCGTCACGGGCGAGACGAAGGCTCTGGCGAAGACGCTCGCCGAGCACGACGGGATCGACGCCATCTGGGCTGCCGCCAATGCCGAGATCTCGCAGATGGTCGAGAGAGCTTCGGTCGGCAACCTCAAGCAGACCTGGACCTCCCGCGGCCTCTACTACGACCTGGCCGACAAGGAGAAGTTCGAGGGCAGCTACTTCCTGCAGCGCGCCACTCAGGTCAAGAACGTCTGGATTCCTTACGGCGCCTGAGGCCCGAACGGGAAAAGGCTCCGCCCGCGGGCGGAGCCTTCCATTCACGCCTCGTCCCTCACTTCGGCGGAATGTTTTGGTTGGCGCGGAACAGGTTCTCGGGGTCGTACGTGGTCTTGACGGCGCGCAGCCGCTCCCAGGTCGCGGCCGGATAGGCCGCGCGGACGCGCGTCCCCTCGGCGGCGAGGAAGTTGACATAGGCCCGATCGTCCGGCTGCCGCACGGCCTCGAGCGCGTCTTGCGCCCAGCGGTCGTGCTTGGCCGTCTCGGCAGCATCCTCGAACAGCGCCAGATAGGCGAGCAACACGCCCGCCTTGCGATGGGCAAAGGCGGTGGCGTTTTCCGGCACCCGGGCCATGGCGCCGCCGAGCACGCGGATCTGCAGCATGTGGATCATCGCCTCCGCCTTGTCGAGTTCGCTCAATAGCCGCGTGGCGACATCCAGATCGATATGGTCGGTGAACAGTGTCCGGATGGCGACGCAGGGACGCATGTTCGGATCCTCGGGCAGGAACAGCGCCGACAGCGGCGCCGGCCCGACAAGATCGGCATAGGGCTTGGCCAGCGCACGGAACGGCCGCAGCACCTCTTCGGCATCGACTGCCGGTCCGGCATAGGCCATGGTTGCGAAGAACACCCGCCGGCCGATCAGTTCCGGCGGCAGGAAGGGCAGCGGCGGCGCTGGCATCACCATGACGATGGCGCTGAGTTCTTCCGGCGCCGCATCCGCCAGCGCCACGAAGCGCGCCAGCACCTCGGGCGTCGCCGGCAGGATCAGCGGTCCTCCGATCAGTTCGGGCAGGTCGTTGAGCCTGTACTTGAAGCGCGTAGCTACGCCGAAATTGCCGCCGCCGCCGCGCAGCGCCCAGAACAGTTCGGCATGCTCGGTCTCGCTGGCGACAACAATGTCGCCCTGGGCCGTCACCACTTCGGCGGCCAGCAGCGAATCCATGGTCAGCCCGTATTTGCGCACCATGTAGCCGATGCCGCCGCCGAGCGTCAGGCCGCCGATACCGACGGTCGCCGAGTCGCCGAAGCCGATGACGAGGCCCTTCGTCTCAAGCGTCCGCGTGATTTCGCCCGCGGTGAGGCCGGTGCCGGCCCATGCCGTGCGGCTCTCCATGTCGATCTCGAAGCTCTTGAGGTCGCGCAGGTCGAGCACCAGCCCGCCGCTGTTGACGCTGTGCCCGCACACGCTGTGTCCGCCGGAACGGACCGCCAGCGGCAGGTCCGTGGCCCGGGCGAAGTTGACGACTGCGGCGACGTCGGCCGCATTGGCCGGCCGGATCACTGCCGCCGGGCGGCCGTCGAAATTGCTGTGTGGCAGCTGCCGCATCGCGTCGTAGCGAGCATCTTGCGGCGAGATGACCGAGCCCTTGAGGCTCGAGGCCAGCATGTCGATCTGGTCTTCGATAGGAAAGCGCTTGTCCATGTGACGGATCCCCTGGAGCGCCCCCGCTTCGGGTCGGGGCGTTTAGGGGAGGGCCGGTGAACCGTGGATGAATGCGGCTTTCAGGTTGGGAGGCGGGGCCTGCCCACCGAGGCGCGGCGCACGAGGCTGCATTCGAGCGCTGTCACCGGCACGGGTTGCTTTTCTTTCTTGGCCCCCAGTGCCTTGACCGCCCATTGCCCCATCTGCCGGTGCGGCAGGATCACCGTCGTGAGTTGGGGATGCAGGTGGCGTGAGATTTCTTCGTCGTCATATCCGACGACCGAGATGTCGTCGGGGATCGATAGGCCGGCTTCCTTGAGCGCCTCGTAGCAGCCAATGGCCATGCGGTCGTTCTGGCAGAAGATTGCGGTCGGCCGCTCCGCCAGTGCCAGCAGCTTCATCGTGGCCTCGTAGCCCGCGCTGGCCGACCAGTCGCCTTCGATCACCAGCTCCGGGTCGTGCGCGATGCCGGCAGCCTCCAGCGCATCGTGATAGCCAGCGAGCCGGTCGCGCGCCGCATCCATCCACGGCTCGCCCGTGATGGTGGCAATGCGCGCGTGCCCCTGCTCGATGAGATGTCGCGTTGCCGTCTCGCCACCCTTGACCTCGGCCGGCACCACCGCTGGAAACGCGCCGTCTTCGCTGGTGCAGTTGAGCAGCACCACCGGTACATCGAGCTCGTAGAGCAGGGCTGGCACGGTGAGCTGTCGGGTGAAGATTGCCATATAGATGACCCCGATCGTGCCGCGGCCCGTCAGCGCCTTGAGCGTCCGCTGCTCCATCTGCGGGTCCGAGAGGGTCTGCGCCGCCACCACGACATTGCCGTCATCCCACGACGCCTGTCGTGCACCCTCGATGGCAACGATGGCTTCCGGGCTCGTCGCCATCTGGTCGACCACGAAGGCGATGGTTCCGGTAGCGGTCGCGGCGCCCGGCCGTGATTCTGCCGGCGGCAGCACATAGCCCAGCTCGGTCGCCGCCGCGATCACCTTGTCCTTGAGCGACTGCGACAGCTTGATCCCGGTCACCCCGTTGAGCACCAGCGACACCGTCGCCTGTGAGCAACCGGCCGCACGCGCCACGTCGGTCATGGTGATACGGCGGCGCGCGTCCTGCGCGGCATTGCGCCGTCGGGGGGCTGGAGCTTGCGTGTTCATCTTTCGGGTCGGCTTCCGCGCTGGAGGGGAGCGCCTTGCAACGTTAACACCATCGCGGCTGCGGTCACGCATTTGCCATTCCTCCCCCGGAATTTCCCCGGACTTTTCCCCCGCCGGGCTGCGGCGCGTCGCACTAGTAATACTTTTTCTTGACTAATATTAGCAGTGTGCAAGGATGTTGTCTCGCATCACGTCCCGCTTAGGGGTTGGGCAATCCCTGGGGAGGGGGCGCCCGCGATGCGAAGCAAAACGCCGCCTGGGAGGGCGGCAATGGGAGGACTGATATGAAATCTCTAGTCAGCCTGGCGGCCGTTCTGGCCGCGGGTCTCGTTCTGTCGACCGGCGTTGCCGTCGCGCAGGAGAAAAAGCAGCTCGCCTTCGTGGTGAATGCCTCGTCCGACTTCTGGAAACTGGCGGAAGCCGGCGTCAAGAAGGCGCAGGAAGAGCTGCCCAACTACGAACTGCAGTTCCGCTATCCCGCCCAGGGCACGGCGGCGCTGCAGAACTCGCTGATGGACGATCTCGTGGCCGCCGGTACCGACGCCATCATGATCTCCTCGGCGGACCCGAAGAACTCGATCGATGCCTTCAACCGCATCGCCGCGCAGGTGCCGCTGTTCACCACCGACTCCGACGCCCCGCAGTCCGACCGCATCGCCTATCTCGGCTCGTCCAACACCCTGGCCGGCGAACAGGCCGGTGAGGAAATGGTCAAGGCCATGGCCGGCAAAGAAGGCAAGTGCATGGGCTTTGTCGGCTTCCTCGGCGCCGACAACGCGGTGGAACGTATCCAGGGCTTCCGCAACGCCATCGAAGGCAAGGGCATCGAACTCGTCGATGTCCGCGGTGACGACGTGGACTTCACCCGCGCCCGCACCAATGTTGACGACGTGCTCGTCGCCAATCCCGAGATCAACTGCATGGTCGGGTTCTATTCCTACAACCCGCCCAAGATCTACGAAGCCCTTCAGGCCGCCGGCAAACTCGGCCAGATCACTGTCGTCGCCTTCGACGAAGACCCGGTGACGCTGGGCGCCGTCAAGGAAGGCTCCTTCGCCGCAACCGTGGTGCAACAGCCCTACGAGTGGGGCTACCAGGGCATGAAGCTGATGGCCGCCTATCTCGAGGGCGACAAGTCGGGCGTTCCGGCCGACAAGCTGATCATCGTGCCGACCAAGGTCGTGAACAAGGATAACGTCGACGCGTTCGAGGCCGACCTCAAGGCCAAGATCGGCGGCTAACGAAGTCCTCCAGGGCGGACCTCGGCGCTGCGGCAATGCCCATCTTGCCGCAGCGCTGGGGCCCGCCTACTCTTCCCGCCAGCCAAGACCATCTAGACCAGCGCTGACGCAGTGGATTCTGAATGCCTGTGGCCGACCTTGACCAGCCTTTCCTGCGCCTGACCAACGTTCGCAAGACCTATCCAGGCGTCGTCGCGCTGGCCGGTTTCGACATGACCGTGTCGCCCGGCGAAGTCATCGGCCTAGTCGGCGAGAACGGCGCCGGCAAGTCCACGCTGATGAAGATCCTCGGTGGCGTGGTCCAACCCGATAGCGGCACTATCGAGATCGATGGCCAGTCCTTTGGAGCCCTGACCGTCGGCGGCTCGATGCGAGCCGGCATCGCCTTCGTGCATCAGGAACTCAACCTCTTCGACAACCTCGACGTCGCCGCCAATGTCTATATCGGCCGCGAGCCGCGCACCGGCGGTTTCCTCAACCTTGTCGATACCGCCAAGATGCGCGCCGACGTCGCGCCGTACTTGAAGCGGCTCGGCGCGAACTTCTCTCCTGCGACGCCCGTTGCGCAGCTTTCGCTGGCGCAGCAGCAGCTGGTCGAGATCGCCAAGGCGTTGTCGGTCAACGCCCGTCTGGTCATTCTCGACGAGCCGACCTCGTCGCTGCCCGTGGCTGAGACCGATCGCTTGCTGCAGGTCATCGATGGCCTTCGCGCCGAAGGCATCGCGGTCATCTTCATTTCGCACCGGCTGGGTGAGATCGAGCGCGCCTGCGACCGCGTGATCGTGCTGCGGGATGGCGTACAGGTCGGCACGCTCGACAAGTCCGAGATCACCCATGACCGCATGGTCAAACTGATGATCGGCCGCGACCTCAAGGTCGCCTATGCGGCGCCCGCCGGTGCGCGCGGTCCCGTTGCCTTGTCCGCCAAGCGCATTCGGACTGCGGCTTTCCCGACGCACGAGGTCAGTCTCGATCTCCATGCCGGCGAAATTCTCGGCCTTGCCGGTCTCGTCGGCGCCGGCCGCACCGAGTTCGCCCGCGTCCTCTTCGGCATCGACCGTGCCTATGGGGGCAAGCTGTCGCTCGGCGATACTCCGGTCAACTTCCGTGCCGCCTCTGAGGCGGTGGAGCGCGGTGTCTTCCTCGTCCCAGAGGATCGCAAAGGCGCCGGCATCCTGCTCGATCTGCCGATCGCCCAGAACATCTCGCTGCCCAATCTCCGTGCTTATGCCCGTGGCCCGTTGGTCGCCGGCGATCTCGAGACCACGCAGGCGGAAAAGAGCCGCACCGAACTTTCGATCAAGGCCCCCACTGTCGGCACCCGTACCGGCACGCTATCGGGCGGCAACCAGCAGAAGGTCGTGCTGGCCAAGTGGCTCGCCATGCAGCCCAAGGTGATGATCTTCGACGAGCCCACACGCGGCATCGACATCGGCGCCAAGTCCGAGATCTACCGCTTCATGCGCGCGCTCGCCGATACCGGCGTCGCCGTGTTGATGATCTCGTCCGATATGGAAGAGGTGATCGGCGTCTCCGACCGTGTCGCCGTCATGCACGAGGGTGCCATCTCCGGCATCCTCGGCCGCGACCAGGCGACCGAAGAAAACATTCTCACCCTCGCCATCGGGCGGAAGGTGGCTTGATCTAGAGCATACGTATTGGTGTCGGGGGGACACAGACCATGGTGAAGAAAGACCTCGGACTACTCGTGCTGATCCTCGTGGTCGGCTTCGTGGTCTATCTGCGCAATCCGCTGTTCCTCTCGCCCAACAACCTCGCCAACACGGCGAACCTGATCGGGCTCTTCGGCCTCTTTTCCATCGCCCAGGGCTTCGTCATCATCACCGGCGGCATCGAGTTGTCCGTCGGCTCGATGATCGCGCTGCTGGGCGTGCTGTTCGTCGACATGGTCGGCCGTTTGGGTATCCCCTGGCCGATCGCCGGCGGCATCGTGCTGGTGCTCGGCCTCGTCCTCGGCCTCATCCACGGCCTGCTCATCACCAAGCTGAAGATGCAGCCGTTTGTGGTGACGCTTTGCGGTCTCTTGATCTATCGCGGCGTGGCACGCGGCTACACCGCCGACGCCACCGCCGGCTTCCCCTTCGGCTCGGAATATCCCGGCCTTGATTTCTTCGTCGCCCGCCCCTGGGGCATACCGACCTCGGTCTTTGTGCTCGCGGTCGTCGCCATCATCGCCTGGGTCGTGCTGCACCGCTCAGTCTTCGGCCGCTATCTCTTCGCCGTCGGCAAGAATGAAGAGGCGGCGCGCTATTCCGGCATCCGCACGAATTTCGTCATCGCCTCGGCCTATGTGATCTGCGCCGGACTCACCGCCATCGCGGCGATCTTCTTCGCCATGTACACCCGCTCGGTTTCGCCCTCGGGCCATGCCAATTTCTATGAACTTTACGCCATCGCGGCCGCCGTGCTCGGCGGCTTCTCGCTACGCGGCGGCGAAGGCTCCATAGTCGGCGTGGTGCTGGGCACGATCCTCCTGCAGATCCTGCAGAACCTCGTGAACCTGCTCGGTATCCCGTCCTCGCTCAATTTCGCTGTGATGGGCGGCGTGATCCTCGTCGGCGTGCTGGTCGACCAGCAATGGAGCGCCTTCCGCGCCCGCCGCCGTATCGCCGAGGCTGCCGCCAAGCCCGCGATAGCCGAGGCGAACGGAGCGACCGGCTAGGCCGCCTTCACGCCCTCGATAAAGGCGCGAATGTGCGTGGTGATCTCCTCCGGCGGCAGCCCGTAGCGGGCGCCACTGTCGTGGACGCCGAGATTGCCGCTGACCACGAAGGCCCGTAGCCCGTCTCTCGCGATCGCTTGTGCCTGCGCGATGCTGAGCCCCCCGACCACCTGCACCGATACTCGGTCGCCGACCTTGGCATGCACCGCGCGCGCCACGTCACCCAGCATGCCCGACGACCACAGGCTCGTGTCCGCCCGCCGCGCATCGAGCTGCAGATGCAGCCCCACGCCATCGACACCAGCCTCCACCATCCGCTCGGCAACCTCCACCGCATTCGCCAGCGGCCCTTGCTGCGGCACCAGGATATCCGCGAAGGCCAGCCGCACCATGTCGGTGTCTCGAGCCCGATACTCGTCGCGCACCGCGCAGACCGCCTTGGCGGTGTCGACGCCCGACAGCGCCAGGAAGTCGATGATGTTGCCGCCGCCCTCATAGACCGTCCGCGCCTCGAAGCCGCCGCCGTCCATGGTCTTCATGTCCGCAAGGATCAGCGCATCGGGGAAGCGCTGCCGGAAGATCGGCACCACATTGCGCACGCCTTCATACTTGCAGAGCGGCGTACCAATCTCGATCAGGTCGATGCCGGCGGCGAGCGCCGCTTTGGCCACGGCCAATCCCTGCGGAACGTTGTCGGTGTCGACCGAAATCTGGAAGGTGTACTCTTGGCGCATACGATTGCGCACACGCGCCGATGGGGCGTGTTCTGGTCCGGGCATGGTTGGCAACTCCTCCGCTGCGCCACCATAGTGGCGTGCGTTGCAGGTCGTCGCAACCCGACCTTAGTGGATCGGCAGGCTCGCCAGCGGCGGGACGATCTCTTCGTCGTCGGTCAGCGTATCGATGGCGCCCTGGTCGCGCAGCTCGGCCTCGGCCGCATACCAGAATTCCTGGTCACGTCCCTCTGGATAGCCGGCGCTTTCCCAAAGCGCGTAGGCCCGTTCGGCAATCTGTTCGAAATGGTCCATGTCACCTCTCCCTTGTCCGGCTGACATAACGCATGCCAAGCCCCGCCGGTTCAAAACGGAACTGCCCATCGGTTCGCTCGTTGGCTTCGCGAGCCAAGGAGCAACACCATGCCCAATACCCCTAAGCCAGCCCCGCAAAAGCAGGATGACAATATCGACGATCTGGGCCGCGACATCCGCACCGGCAAGACCCGCGACGAACAGCATCCGCAGCAGACCCTCGAGATCGGCAAGCAGAAGCCACAGCCGCGGGATCACGGCGATGACCGCACCTAATACGCCCCAACCCGGCCCTACTGTCGTCCCCAGCGCCGCGGCGGCCCGCCGTCGCATCTGGGAAGACGACACCATCGGCGTCGCCATTTACGTCACGGCGGCGCTGGTCTTTGCGTTGCTCGCGATCGGCCTGGTCCTCATCGCGCGCTAAGGCGACCGCTCGCGTGGCCGCCCCCTCCGGGCTCGCCTCTCGCGCGATGGGCAATTGCCCAGTATAGACTGGGCCCATGGACCTGATCGCCGATTTCGACCTCACCCGCCTCAATACGCTCGGCCTGCCGTCTCGTGCTCGTCTCGGCGCCGTGCTCACTTCAGCCGACGACATAGAGGAACTGAGCCGGCTGGCCCGGTTCGAAAACCTGCCGCTCCACATCCTAGGCGGTGGCAGCAACATTGTGCTCCGGCCCGAAGTCCCGGCCGTGGTCGGCATCATGGCTGCCAAGGGCCGCGCGGCTGAGACGCGTGCCGACGGCGCCGTGCTGGTCACCGCACACGCCGGTGAAGACTGGTCCGAGTTCGTCGCCTGGACTGTGGGCCAGGGTTTTGCCGGTCTCGAAAATCTCGGCGGCATCCCGGGCACGGTTGGCGCTGCCCCGGTGCAGAATATCGGCGCCTATGGCGTCGAACTCGCCGACCGCTTCGCAAGCCTTACCGTCTGGGACCTGGTCGATCAGCAGCGCCGCACTTTCACTCGCGACGACTGCGCCTTCTCGTACCGCCAGAGCCGCTTCAAGCAGGCCGCCGGCCGCTACATCGTCCTCGACGTCACGCTGGTCTTGCCGTCACGCTGGACGCCGGTGCTGAGCTATCCGCCGCTCGACAAACTGCCCGCCGGCACGAATGCGGTGGAAATCCACCAGCACGTCCTCGCCGTCCGTGCCTCCAAGCTTCCCGATTGGCGTGTGCTCGGCAATGCCGGCTCGTTCTTCCACAATCCCATCGTCACCCCGGCGGTCGCCGACGCCATTCCCGGCGTGCCGCGCTATCCGCAGCCCGACGGCACCGTGAAACTGAGTGCCGCCTGGCTCATCGACTCCTGTGGTTTGAAGGGTACCCGCGAGGGTAATGCCGGCATCTACGAGAAGCACGCGCTGGTCCTCGTCAACCACGGGGGCGCCACCTACGCCGACATCTCCCGCCTCTCGGCGCGCGTGAAGGACACGGTACGCGACCGCTTCGGCGTCGCCCTTACACAGGAACCGCTGGAGCTCTGACCTAGCCCGTCGGCCCGCCGCAAGGTTTGGTTTAGGTTGCTCTGTTACCTCTCGGGGTGAAGGTTCGCGGACGCCGGTCCCCGGATCGGAGGCTGCAACGTGCCAGGCGCATCCGAGCCTACCTGGGTGGTCGTGCCCGCCTACAAGGAACGTCCCATTATCGCCGCCACGGTCCATGACCTGCGGCAGGCCTTCGACCACATCGTTGTGGTCGACGACTGCTCTGGGGACGATACCGGGTTGCTCGCGCTCGAAGCCGGCGCTCACCTCGTCCGCCACGCCGTCAATCTCGGTCAGGGTGCCGCCATCGCCACGGGCATCGCCTATGCCCTCGGTCAGGGTGCCGGGACCATCGTCACCTTCGACGCCGATGGACAGCATGCCGTGGCCGACGCCGCGGCCATGGTCGAACGTCTTCACGTTGGCGATGTCGATGTGGTCCTCGGCTCCCGTTTCCTTGGCAAAGCTCCCGGCATCTCAGCCGGCCGCCGCCGCCTGCTTCGCCTCGCCGTGCTCTTTACCCGCCTGACCACGGGCCTCATCCTCACCGATGCGCATAACGGGCTGCGCGCGTTCTCCCGCAGCGCCGCCAAGGTTATCCGCATCCGCCAGAACCGCATGGCCCATGCATCGGAAATCCTCGAGCAGATTGCCGGCGCCAGGCTGCGCATCGCCGAAGTGCCATGCACCATCGCCTATACCGATTATTCGCGGGCTAAGGGCCAGCGCTGGACCGGTGCCTTTTCCATCCTGGGCGACCTACTGACGCGGAGGCTCTACCGATGATCTTTCAGATTGCGGCGCTCCTCAGCCTCGCCGTACTGACGCTCTACGCTTTCAGCCAGCGCCGCCGATCCGGCCCTATTTCCTATGCCATTATGGCCGCCGCCGTCGTGGGCGCGATGCTGGTCATCTTCCCCGATCTCAGTACGGCGATCGCCAAGGCCGTCGGCATCGGCCGTGGCGCCGACCTCATCTTCTACGTCTTCATGCTCATCGTCTTTGCCGCCATCGCAAACCTGCACCTGCGGATGCGCGCTCACGCCGAGACGGTGACGCTTCTGGCGCGCGAAGTCGCCCTTTTGACTGCTAGGCAACCCAAGGGCCCCGCCGAGGCCGAGCGATGAGCCTGCCGCTGATCCTCAGTTGCCTGGTCTTCGCCGCCTCGCTGGGCGGCGGGCAGGTCCTGTTCAAGCTCGCGGCGGGTGATGTGCAAGCCAGGCTGGCCATTGGCTGGCTCGAGGCAGCGCTGTCGCCCTGGCTGATCGCCGCGCTGCTGCTTTACGCGGCCTCGACGGCGCTTTGGCTCTACATCCTCGCGCAAGTACCGCTGACCCGAGCTTATCCCTTTGTGCTGCTCGGCGCCGCGCTGGTCCCATTGCTTGCCCGCTTGACCCTCGCCGAGTCGTTGCCTGCCCATTACATCTTCGGCATGGTCGTGGTGATCGTCGGCGTCGCCATCACCCAGTTCGACTAGTCCGGGTAGACGCGCGCATCGCTCGCCTTGCTCAGGTCAAGCGGCTTATCGAACAGCGCATCGTCCTGGGGCGTATAGAGAAGTCCGCTCGCTACCGGCACGATCGCCAGTGCCCCGCAGGTTTCCGCCTTCACCCTCAGCGCCGAAACGCGTTGGATGGGAGCTAGCGGCGGACCCTTGGCGCAAATCACATAGGCCAGATCATCGTAGGGTAGGGCCTCGCCCGCTTCCCCGATCGCCTTGAGAGAGAACGTGCAGTCGGAGGCACAGGTCGACCCAAACTCGAACCGTGCCACCTGCGTTCCCGGTGCCTGTGGCAGACCAACCGCCCGCAACCCGCTGAGCCCGATCGTCACCGCGAAGAAGACCACCAGCGCCGCAACCAGCGCCGGTCCCGTGCGCCCGTCCACGGCTCGTTGCGTCGCCAGCGCGCCGATGAAGGCCGTCGTCAGCAGCATCAGCGCCGGCACGAAATCGCGGAAAAAACCGTAGGCGAGATGCGGCGATCCGGCGGGCGCACCGGCGACATAGGCAACAACCAGCCCGCCGGTCGTAAGGATGGCGAAGATCACCCCCAGCGGCAATTGCAGCACACGACGGGGCCGCAGCACGAGGAGGGTAAGCAGCCCCGCCGCCGCGCCGGCTAGGGCCGGTAACTGCAGCAGCAGCGGCTGCCGCCAGCTCTCGATGCTGTCGGCGAGTGGCGACACGAGCGGCGCCGCGGTGAGTTCGCAGACCGTTGCAAAGCAGGTGTCCCAGAACAGCTGGATCGCCTTGAGCGGCGCCAGCCCTGGTGTCAGCACCATGCCGTCCTGATTGCTATACTGTTGGTAGATTGACCAATTGTTGCTGAGTGCTCCGATCGCCGCGAACGCTACCGCCCCACCGCCTAAAAACGGCAGGGCAAGACGCGAGACCGTCCCCGGCCGGATCACCCGCCAATACCGCGCCAGCACCAGCGGCGTGAGCAGAACCGCGGCGATCAGCGCCACCAGCGCTTCGAACAGCCGCGTCTGCACCAGCGTCACGGCGAGCGCTCCGACCAGCGCCGCACGGATGCTAAGCTTGATCTGGGTCAGGCTCACCAGCACCATGCCACCGAGCAGCCCCGCCGCGACGAAGTGTGTCCAAGGGATATCCGAGAATCGGAACCAGACGCTGCTCGCCAGCGAAAGCGCGGCAACGGCGGCGAGCGCCAGCTGAAAGCCCGCCCCGGCCTGAGCCCGATAGCCGATAGCGACCGTCGCCAGGATCGTGGCACAGCCAGTGAAGGTGAGCCGGCTCAGAAAGATCAGCGCTTCTGCCGGCGGCGATTGCGAGACCCCACTCAGCGCCAGTGTGAGCGCCACATAGGCGGGCCCCACCAGCGTCCGCGTCTCCGCGTCCGGCAGCCTCTGCTCGAGCGTCTGCGTCGCGGCGCGGAGAAAGATCGATTGGTCCTGCCACTCGAAGACGCTTCGCGGCCCATAGCCGAGTGCCGGCCAGAACGCCACGCTCGCCAATGCCATCGTGGCGAACAGCCACGCCAGGCTCATGTTGGGCTGTTGCGGCGTTCCAGACTCTATCGTCTTCGATGACATCGAACCCCCAAGACCCGCGCGGGTCGTCCGAGCATTAGCGGATTCCCCCCGCTGCCGTCATCGCTCGAACGTAACCCGCACGGTGCCTTTCCGCTGGCTCCGAAACAATGGACCATGTGAAAGTCGGGAGGATAAGAGCGAGGACCCCGGCGGGGCCCTCTGCCCTTGCCAACCAGCCGCCTTCGTCGCACAAACCGTGCCATGAGCTTTCTCCCGCAGGAAATCATCGCCCGGAAACGCGACGGCCTCACACTTGCGCCGGGTGAGGTCAAGAGCTTTATCGGCGGCTTCGCTGACGGCTCAGTCAGTCACGCCCAGGCTGCGGCCTTCGCCATGGCCGTTTACTTCCGCGACATGACCGTACCGGAGCGCGTCGCCCTGACCGAGGCGATGCGCGACAGCGGCACGGTGCTCGACTGGTCCGATCTCGAAGGCCCGGTGGCCGACAAGCACTCGACCGGTGGCGTGGGCGACAATGTCTCGCTGATGCTTGCGCCCATCCTCGCCGCTTGCGGCCTCTATGTGCCCATGATCTCGGGCCGCGGATTGGGTCACACCGGCGGCACGCTCGACAAGTTCGACGCCATCCCGGGCTATCAGACCAGCCCTGACAACGCCCTTTTCCGCAAGGTGGTGAAGGAGGTCGGCTGCGCCATCATCGGCCAGACCGCCGATCTCGCTCCCGCCGACAAGACCCTCTACGCCATCCGCGACGTCACCGGAACGGTGGAGTCGGTCGCGCTCATCACCGCCTCGATCCTGTCCAAGAAGCTCGCCGCGGGGCTGGGGGCGCTGGGGCTGGACGTCAAGACGGGGTCTGGCGCCTTCATGCCGACGCTGGAGAAAGCGCGCGAGCTGGCGCAGAGCCTCGTCACCGTCGCCAATGGCGCCGGACTGCCGACCTCGGCGCTGATCACCGACATGAACGAGCCGCTCGCCAGCGCCGCCGGCAATGGCCTCGAGGTGCGCAACGCCGTCGGCTTCCTCACTGGCCGCCAGCAGGACCCGCGGCTCCGCGAGGTGACCCTCGCCCTCTGCGCCGAGATCGTGCTGATGGCCGGACGGGCAGCGACGGTCGAGGCGGCGCGGGCGCTGGTCGGGGATGCTCTCGATAGCGGCCGGGCCACCGAACGCTTCGGCCGGATG
>JAEZKB010000232.1 GCA_023415605.1 Pseudomonadota bacterium | reverse complement strand
CCGGCCGAAAGCAGGCCGAGCACGAAGTACATGATGTTCTCAACAACCATTACTCAAACTCCGCCCCACCCAACGGACCCCAATATCAGACTCCGGGCGCGCCTCCAGCATGGCAGCAACGGCTTGCCAGAGCCATCTTTGCCAATGGTTAACCTTACCCGAGGCGTGACGCGCGGTCACGTTACGAAAGCTACGGGGTGGAAAAGCAAAGGCCCGCCGGTGGGCGGGCCCTCAAAACTGGCGGAAAACCCCGGATCAGAAGGGGTTCCAGGTCGGCTGGTCGGTGAATTTGAGATAGCCGACATTGACGCCAGCGCGCAGGCCAACGCCCGAACGAATGGGGACGATAACGACATTGCCCGCCTTCATCACCGTCATGCCGAGGCCGCCGACCACATAGGCCGAGCCGTCGACGCCGGGATAGCGATCGTAGGCTTCCTGCACGGAGGCGAGATTATAGACCAGCATCATCACCTTGGAGCCATCGCCGCCGAAATCGAGGCCGACCGTCGGGCCCTGCCAGAAGATGGCGTGTTCGCCCTGGTTGCGGGTGTACATGGTGCCTTCGCCGTAGCGGGCGCCGGCAAAGAAGGCGCCGCCAGCTTCCTGGCCGAGAATATAGGCGTTGGGCAGGCCGAACTGGCTGGTGGCGCGCTCGACCAGCGACGCCAGGCCCTGCGACACCGAGCCGAAGAATTCGCCGCCGGTCTCGACGATCTCTTCGCCGGCAAAAGTATCAGACACCGAACCCTGCTGCGCCTGGGCTGCAAACGGCGCCAGGCCGAGGGTGAGGAGGAGTGCGACGCCGAGGGCGATACGCTTGAGCATGGGAAGTCTCCTGAATGGCTTTAGGCGGCTGTTTACGAAGCGCATACCTTGCACGGTTTACCCTTCGGCCCTGTTCGCCCCCAAAAGACTAGGCGGCCATGGCGGCGATGATGCGGCAAATCTGTAAACAAATCTTAACCATGGCGGGCGCGGTTCTGCTGCTCAGCGCCCTCACGGCTGGGGCTTTGGCGCAGTCGCTGGTGACCACCATCGTCACCGATCCGCTGACCGGGGTCGCGATCGATGGCTACGATCCGGTGAGCTATTTCACCGAGAGCGAGCCGCTGCCGGGGAGTCCGGAGTTCGAATATCACTGGGGCGGGGTGCCGTGGTATTTCGCCAGCGCCGCCAATCGCGACGTGTTCAAGCTCAACCCCGAGGTCTACGCGCCGCAGCATGGCGGTCATTGCGAGATGAGCCTGGCGCGCGGCTACCTGTCGGACGGCAAGCCGCGCATCTATGTGATCGAGGGGATGAAGCTCTACCTCTTTTATTCGGCCGCCAACCGCGAGGCCTTCCTGATCAGCCCGGGCGAGGCGCTCGACAAGGCGGCAGAGGCCTGGCCGGAGCTGGTCAAGACGCTGCAGGGGCCGCCGGCCGAGCGGTCGGTGAGCGAGCCCATCGTCGCCCAGGACCAGGTGGCCACCGAAAAGCACCAGCCCGAACAGGCGCATCCGCCTGCAGACAGCCCTGCGGCCGAAGGCGCGGCGGCGGAACATTGATAGATTGGCAGGGGCAGCGCGGGGTAAGCTCAGCGCAAATGATTCGACCTTTGTCCGGAGACCCATCCATGGCGGAATTCATCGAGCTCAAGGCGACCGACCTCGCCGCAATGTTGTGTTCGCGCGTCTGTCATGACCTCATCAACCCGGTCGGCGCGATCGGCAACGGGCTCGAAGTGCTGAGCGACCCGACGCAGACCGCCATGCAGGAGGGCGCGCAGGAGCTCATCGCCAATTCGGCCAAGCATGCCCGCGCCAAGCTGGAATTCGCCCGCCTCGCCTATGGCGCCTCGTCGACGGCCGGCACGGATTTCGACACCCGCGAATGCGAGCGGGTGGCCAAGCTGCTGTTCGAGATCGAGAAGGCCGAACTCGACTGGAAGGTGCCGCTGATCCTCTTGCCCAAGCACAAAGCCAAGCTCCTGATGAACATGCTGCTGATCGCGGCGATGTCGGTGCCGCGTGGCGGGTTGGTCAAGGTCGAGGTCGAAGGCGCGCCGGGGCAGGAGACGTTCGTCTTCACCGCCACCAGCGACGCCGAAAAGCGGCAGAAGACGCTGATGCCGTCCGGCGCCGAGGGCCTGCTCTCCGGCGCGCCCGAGGGTGGCGTCGATGCGCGCGGCATCCAGCCGTTCTATACCGGCATTCTGGCGCGCATGACGGACATGGACTTGAAGATCTGGATCGAGAACGACGTGTTCCACTTCACCGCCACGCCCAAGCCGGTGGCAGTGGCGGCCTGAGCTCCCGGAGCGGGGGTAGCGGGCCGACAGGCGCGCACTTCACCTCCCGCTAACCATTCGTAGGGAGTTTTGCGGGATATTGACCGCAAGCGTCTATCGTCGCGGACAGACTATCTGGAATACGCGCCATGAAATCCTGCCTGATCGTCGATGACTCGAGCGTCGTGCGCAAAGTCGCACGCCGGATCCTCGAGGATATCGACTTCATCGTCGATGAAGCTGAAGACGGGCAGGAGGCCTTCGACAAGTGCCGGCAGGAGATGCCGGACTACATCCTGCTCGACTGGCAGATGCCGATCATGAGCGGGCTAGAGTTCCTGAAGCTCCTGCGCGCCTATGTGGGCGGGACGACGCCGCGGGTGATCTACTGCGTCACCGAGTATGACGTCGGGCAGATCGCGCTGGCCAAGAAAGCCGGCGCCAACGAGTACATGATGAAGCCGTTCGACCGCGAGATCCTCGAGCAGATGTTCTCCGACCCGGTCCCGGCTTTACGCGCCGGCTGATCCCGGTCAGCGGTCCGCCCGCCACTGCGCGAAACTGACGCCGTCCACAATGCCGTCCCTGAGGCGGTAGTAGACCGTGCGCGTTAACGAGCCGTCGTCGAGCTGCGAGAAGTAGACCACCCGGTCGGTGTTGGGCTCGAGGGGCCAATCGAACTGGGCCGCGAGGTCGCCCAGGGTAGCGCCGATGGCGGGAAAGGCGTCGCTGGTGAGAGCGGCGAGGGGCTGGGCGGTGCAGCCGTAATCCGCGTCGGTTTCGGGGTTCGAGGGTTCGGCGACGACCCAGTCGACGACTTCGGCATCCTCGAAGAACCAGACGCGCTGGCCGGCGGCGAGATAGCAGAGCCACTGATAGCGATAGCCAACGCTTTCGGCCGACTGCATCGTGCCGCCGAACATGTCCTGGATGTCCGACAGAGGTTTAGCGGCGAGTGCGAAACGCCCGCCGGCGGTGGAGAGCTCGGTGAAGAAATGTGCCGGCGCCGGTGACAGGGAATCCGGCCAGAGGTCCAGGTCGATCTCGTGGATGATGCCGTCCTTGGCAAAATCCAGCTCGCCCGCGAGGGCCGGGAAGCCGGCGAGGATGAAGAGGCAGGCGGCAGCGAAGCGGTGCATGGTGTGGCGTCCAAAGATCGGCGCCGCACTATTGCCGTTGAGTTGAACAGCGGATGAACGGGGTTCCCGCGCCGAAAAAGCAAAGCCGTCCGATCACGAGCCGGCGCGCTCCAGCGCCATGCGGGTCCAGCGCAAGTCCTCGTCTAGCGTACGACCGGCGGGCTTTTCGCTCGGACCGTATCCTGCACGGAAGGCAAGGAAGCCGACTGCGGCGGCGGCATTGAGGAGGCGGACGAGCCCGACGTCGATCGCCAGACCTCCCTTGCGCCCATAGGCACCAATGGCCGCCTGCAGTAGCGTCTCCTCGTCGCGGTCCAACAGCAAATAGCGGAAATCGAGATGCCGGTCCGCAAAGGCCGCATCGTCGTAGTCGAAGATACCAGCCACACGGCCGGCATGGTCGATCACCATATTATGGAAGCCGAGATCGCAGTGGACCAGCACGCGGTGCGTACGGTGAGCGATTTCGTCTTCGTATCGCTCGATGGTCATCAACGCCTGAGCCTTCAACCGGCGGTCATCAACGACGCGTCCGAGGTCGCGCTCGATCTCGGCCCGGGTCGGCGGCCAGGTGGGGGTCGTCGGCAACCAGCCGACCAGGTGTGCGGCCGGGATCGCGTGCTGTAGCGCGAGATTCGTACCGATGGCGCTGCCGATGGTCGTGGCAAGAACACGATCACTGCTGGCGCGCTGGGCGACCGCGAGTGGATCGGCCCGTCCGGGTACAACGCGGCGCACCTGCCATCCCGCCTTCGCTTCGTATTCCACCTCCGGCACGCGAAAATCACAGTGCTCCCTCAGCAGCCTCAGCACGCGCGCCTCGCGCGTAAGCCGGGCCAACCCCGCTTCGTTCTGCGGGAACCAAACCATATGATCGCCTGGCATGGTGCAGGTGAAACGATCGTCGCGCTTCAGGAGCGTGAGTTCGCCGGGATCGACAGTCAGGCCGGCTTCTGCAAGCGCTGCTGCAACTGCGGCGGTGTCCGCCGGGATCCAGCGACCGGAGATCTGCTCAATCACCAAGCGCACCCTGCCTCAGCTGTCGGCGGGGGTGCTACCTGAAAAGCAAAACCCCGCTCCTTCTGGAACGGGGTCTCAGGTTCGCCGCAACTCGCGAACAATGAGGTCGTCAGGCGACGCTCTCTGCGAAGACTTCGCTTTCATCGGGCTCGCGCAGCACGTAGCCGCGGCCCCAGACGGTCTCGATGTAGTTCTTGCCGCCGGTCGCGACTGAGAGCTTCTTGCGGAGCTTGCAGATGAACACGTCGATGATCTTCAGTTCCGGCTCGTCCATGCCGCCATAGAGATGGTTGAGGAACATCTCCTTGGTGAGCGTCGTGCCCTTGCGGAGCGAGAGCAGCTCCAGCATCTGGTATTCCTTGCCGGTCAGGTGGACGCGGGCGCCGGTCACTTCGACGGTCTTGGTGTCGAGGTTGACGGTGAGGTCGCCGGTCGAGATCACCGACTGGGCGTGGCCCTTCGAACGCCGGACGATGGCGTGAATGCGGGCGACCAGCTCATCCTTATGGAACGGCTTGGTCATGTAGTCGTCGGCGCCGAAGCCGAGGCCGCGAACCTTGTCCTCGATGCCGGCGAGACCGGACAGGATCAGGATCGGTGTCTGCACCTTGGCGACGCGCAGGGTGCGAAGCACCTCGTAGCCGCTCATATCGGGCAGGTTCAGATCCAGGAGGATAATATCGTAATCGTACAGCTTACCGAGATCGACGCCCTCTTCACCGAGGTCCGTCGTGTACACGTTGAAACTCTCGGATTTAAGCATCAGCTCGATGCTCTGCGCCGTCGCGCTATCGTCCTCAATCAAGAGTACACGCATGCCATTCCCCTTAAACCACGTTCCTAACTGGAACCGGCTGAAGCGTTTTT
>JAEZKB010000052.1 GCA_023415605.1 Pseudomonadota bacterium | reverse complement strand
TGCGGTTGTGGGTGTCCTTGTGCAGCTGGTTGAAGCTGATGCGCTCGGACGCGCTGGTCGCGGGGAAGAGTTTGACCGGACAGCTCACCAGGCTCAGCCGCAGATGACCCTTCCAACTTGCCCTTGGGGCCATGATCGCCTCCCTACGCGCGAACCTACTGACAGACTTGCAGAAATTATGCCGGGAGGTCTCTGGCCGAGGCGTTAATATCGGCCCAGGGATCGCCCGTCGTGGTTAATAAAGCTGGAAGGGAAGAGTAGTTGAGATCCTCGGGAGAGTCGATGGATTCAAGGTCTTGCCAGGCGATCGGGGTTGAGGCGGGGAGGTGAGGACGGGCCCGGAGGGAGTAGGCGGCGACGGCTGTAGCGGAGCGGGCGTTGCGGTGAAAGTCTATGAAAATCCGGCGTTTGCGGTTGCGCTCGCCCATGACGGTGACGAAGGTGTCGGGGCCAGTCCTGGCGAGCGTTGTCGCGATCTTCGAAGTGGCCGCATGGACCTGTTTCCATTGCAGTTTTGGCTTGATCGGGACAACGATGTGGAGGCCCTTTCCGCCCGAAGTCTTGACGAAGGGAACAAGACCCATCGCCTCGATTTCGCCGCGGAGATGAACTGCAGCTGAACAGACTTCCCGCCACTCCATGCCCTCGCCGGGGTCGAGATCGAAGATAATCCTGTCGGGCTTCTCTAGATGAACCTCGTGGGTGCCCCAGGCGTGGAATTCGATGACGCCAAACTGGGCCAAAGCGAGATAGCCTTTGGCGTCCTCGACGCTGATGTAGGACTTGTTCTCGTCGTCCGAGTTCTTGATCTCGAAGACCTTGATGGTCGGTGGCATTCCCTTGAAGGCGTGGCGTTGGAAGAAGCAGTCGGCCATCGACTTAGTCGGGCAGCGGTAGAGCGACACCGGCCGGTTGAAGAGGTGCGGCAGCATGTAGTCGCCAATGGCTGCGTAATAGACAGCGATATCGAGCTTGGTCGGGCCGGCATTGCCGAAGAGCTTGCGCGTGGGGTTGGTGACCCAGATGCCGGCAAGGTCGGCATCGGAAATGAGGCGCTTACGCTTCCTGGCGACCGGCGTCGACAGCTCGGCTTCGCGCAAGCCCTTGAAGACGGCGTGGCGTAGGGAGTTGTCGGCGGTGCGGGTGGCGTACTGGATGCGGGCCGTAAGCGTGGGGCGCACGGGCAGCATGTCCTTGGGCATGCCGTCGAGGCGGTCGGCGATGCGGAGCGGTTCAAGGCGGGCGAGGAGGCTCGCCATGGTGGCGGCGTCAAAGCCGGTGCCGACCTTACCACGATACTGGAGTTCGCCATCGACCCATTCGCCGACGCCGAGCGCACCGATGCCGCCAGCTGCGGAGGAGGCGGTGTAGCCGGCGATGACGAAGGTCTCAAGTTTGGGCGCCTTGATCTTCATCCAGGTGGTGGAGCGACCTCCCGCATATTTGGCGTCGCTGCGCTTGGAGATGATGCCTTCGAGTCCGAGTTCGGCAGCGCGCTCGAAGAGTGCGAGCCCATCGCCGGGGACGTGGTCGGAGTACTGGATGGCGGAACGGGCGGTCAGATGGCCGGCAAGGAGCCGTGACAGCAGGTCCTTGCGCTTGTCGAGGGAAACGCCGCGCAGGTCGTAGCCGTCGAGATAGAGGAGATCGAAGGCGTAGAAGACGAGCTTGTTACCGGCGCCTTCGGAAAGTGCCTGCTGCAGCAGAGAGAAGTGGCTGACACCTTTGCCATCGAGAACGACGATCTCGCCATCGATCACCGCATGCTTCAACCCGAGTTGGGCGAAGGCATCGGGAAGGTCGCCATAACGGCGGGTCCAGTCGAGGCCGCCACGGGTAACAAGACGGGTCTCGTCGCCCTCGATGAAGGCGAGGGTGCGGTAGCCATCGAACTTGATCTCGTGCAACCAGCTCGCGTTCTTGCTCGGCTTGGGAGGCTCGCTGGCCGTACCGGCGAGTTGCAGGTCGATGCTGGGTGGAAAAGGTGCCTTCCTGGCGCCCGTGAGCTTGCCGGGTGCGAGCTTGCCAGGTTTGACAGACGGCGGGGGAGACGGGGCGACGAGTTCCTCGATACGGCGGCCGGACTTCACGCTTTCGGGGCGGGCCGTGAGGATGTCGGTCTCGGTATCCATGGCGGTGTCATGCTCCTTGAAGAGGAGCCAGTTGTCCTTGCCATTGTCGCCAGCACGGCCTTTGAGGCGCGTCAGCATCCAGCCGCCGCTGAGCTTCTCTCCGGCGAGGCGGAACTTGAAGGCGCCTTTGGCCAGATCCTTGTGCGGGTCGCCCATCGGAGCCCAGTCGCCGGTATCCCAGACAATCATCGGGCCGCCGCCATATTCGCCTTCGGGGATGACGCCCTCGAAGTCGATGTAGTCGACGGGGTGGTCTTCGGTGTGAACGGCGAGGCGCTTGTCGGCGGGGTTGAGCGAGGGTCCCTTGGGCACGGCCCAGCTCTTCAGCACGCCGTCGAGTTCGAGGCGGAGATCGTAGTGGTCGGCGGTAGCGTGGTGCTTGTGTACGACGAAGCGGCTGCCGCCTTCGTCTTCCAGGTCACCCGCCGGTTCGGGCGTCTTCGCGAAATTCCGCTTGCCGCGGTAGGTAGTGAGGGAAGCCTTGGCCATAGGGCGAGCTTAGCAGGCGAGGCTAAACGAGTTGTAGCCCCGCCTGCCGCTGCCTACCAGTTGGCGATGCGGCCGTCGGCGAGGATGGAATCGAGCGCCGGAATCACTTCGGGAGCGAAGGGATATTTGGCCGCTGCCTTCTCGTCGATCTCGATGCCGAGCCCGGGTGCGTCAGGCACGGGCCAGGCGCCATTGACGAGGTTCAGCGGGTAGACCGAGCAGATTTCCTCGAACCATGGCACGATGCCGACGGCTTCTTCCTGGATAACGAAGTTGGTGGTGGCGACGTCGAACTGCAGCGCCACGGCGCCGGCCACCGGACCCATCGGGTTGTGGGGGCAGACGCCCATATGGGCGGCCTCGGCGATGGCGGCGATCTTGCGGCCGCCTGAAATGCCTATGCAGTGGGCGAGGTCGGGCTGGACGTAGGCGACGGCGCGGGTTTCGGCGATGTCCGCGAATTCGCGTGGGGTGAAGAGCCGCTCGCCGGTGGCCAGTGGGCAATCGACCCGACGAGCGATGTCGGCCATGGCAGCGTGATCGCCGGGCTGGATCACTTCTTCGCAGAACAGCGGTTTGATTGGCTCGATCGCCTTGATGTAGGCGATGGCGGCATCAAGCGAGTCCGGGCGGCCGTGGAAATCGGTCATCACATCGACGCCGTCGCCGACGCGCTCACGCACCGCGGCGGCGAGCTTTTCGACATGCTTTACGGCGGTGAGTGGCGCGTCGTAGCCAGTATAGGGGACAAAACCGAGTTTGATGGCGTTGTAGCCCATTTCGACCGTCTCCTGCACGGCATCGCAGAACGCGGAGATGTCGGTGTTCGATACGCGGGCCGAGGATGAGCCGCGGCGCAGGTGGGTATAGACGCGGACGCTGTCGCGGACCTTGCCGCCGAGCAGTTGCCAGACCGGGACGCCAAGCGCCTTGCCCTTGATGTCCCAAAGGGCGTGTTCGATGCCCGAGACGGCGGTGAGGCCGATCGAGCCGAGCGGCCAGAAGCTGAACCGGGTCATGCGGTTGACGATGTGCTCGATGTTCATCGGGTCTTCGCCGATGACAAAGGGCGCGAGGTCTTCGATGGTGCCCTTGACGGCCCGGGTCTTCCATTCGAGCGTCGCCTCGCCCCAACCCCAGAGGCCGGGCTGGTCGGTCAGGACCTTCACGAAGATCCAGTTGCGATGAACGGCGTTGACGACGACCGTCTCGATGCCGGTGACTTTCAAGATATTCCTCCCATGCTGACGCGGTGCCGGGGGCCCAGCCACCGACCCGCGCGTACTCTTCTAGGCTGTCTGGATTTCGTTGGCCGCGAGGTAATCGCGATCCATCTCGATGCCGATGCCAGGGGTGCGGGGCAACTTGATGGCACCGTTGGAGTTGTCGATGCGGGTGTGCATCAGCTCGTTGTAGCCCGAGAGATCCCAGCGCGAGGTCTCGAGCTTGTAGAAATTGGGTACCGTCATCATCACATGCGCGCCAGCCAGGATGTTGATCGGGCCGCCGGCATCGTGAGGCGAGATCGGGACGAAGAAGGCTTCGGCTAGAGTGGCGATCTTCTTCATCTCCGAGATGCCGCCGGTCCAGGTGACGTCGGGCATGATGTAGTCAGTGAGGCGGCGCTCCAGGATCTGGACGAAGTCCCACTTGGTGTGGGCGCGCTCGCCGACGGAGATTGCGGCGCTGACCTTTTCACGTACCTGGGCGAGGGCATCGTAGCTCTCGGGCGGTACCGGCTCTTCGAACCAGTCGATCTGGCCGGCCTCTTCGAGCGAGCGGCAGAGGCGGATGGCGGTGGGGACGTCGAAGCGGCCGTGGGCGTCGATGAGGATGTCGACCTCGGGGCCGGCGGTCTGGCGGATGAGTTCGGTGAGTTCGGCAGCCTTGCGCTCGTCGGCACGCGACATCGAGCCGTCGAGATAGCCATTGCGCTGCTCGTCACCGGCGCGCTGGTAGGGATAGGGGTCGAACTTGAGACCGGTATGTCCCGACTTCACGATGTCGGTGATCTCGGCGATGACGCCTTCCTTGGTGGTGAACTTGCTCTGGTCGGGATGCGTGTAAAGCGAGATCTCGTCGCGCACAGCGCCGCCGAGCAACTCGTAAACCGGCAGGCCGAGCACCTTGCCGCGGATATCCCAGAGGGCGATGTCGATGGCGCTGACGACTTCGCAAGCGGCGCCGCGCGAGCCCATGTAGGTGAAGCCGCGAAAGATCTTGTGCCAGATGTATTCGATGCGAGAGGGATCGTCGCCAAGGATGCGGTCGCCGACTTGACGCAGAATGGCGGCAAGGGCGCGGTTGGCGCTCTTGGTGGTCGAGGTGATTTCACCCCAGCCCGAAACGCCTTCGTCGGTGGTGACCTCAACAAACAGATACTCGCCCCAATAGGACGTGCTGGCCTTGACGAGCCAAGGCCGGACGCCGGTGATCTTCATTGCATTTCCTCCGGTAGGCCGGGCTGGGGGCCGGCTCTCTGAAACTGATGGGGACTAGCTCGCGCGCGCCGCAGCGGAGGCGCGCATCTGTTCGAGGATGTGACGGCCCGCGCCCTCGACATGGGTGCCGATCAAGGTGGCGGCCTTGTCGGCGTCGCCGATGCGGATGAGCCGGATGAGGTCGCGATGATCGCGCATCACCTGCGCCTGTCGGGCCAGGGTATACTGGTAGCGGCGGGAGACGGCGCGCAGTACCTCGCGGTGCTTCCACCAGAGCTCGGCTGCCAGATGGTTATAGTGGCGCTCGTACATCACGGTGTGGAAGCGGGTGTCGAGCTCACCGTGCAGCACCTGATCGGCGTAGTTGTTCTCTTCGATCCGGTCCTGGATCGACTCCAGCTCGACGATGTCGGCAGCGGTGGCCATGCTGACAAACCAACGGATCATCGATGGCTCAATGAGGACGCCAATCTCGTAGATATCGCGGACGAAGTCCTGATCGATGGGGCGGACGCGAGCGCTCTTGTTGTGGACCAGGAGCACGAAGCCCTGGGCGCGGAGCAGCTGCAGCGCCTCGCGCACGGCATTGGCCGGGGCCTTATGGCGCTCGGAGAGTTCAGCGACGACCAGCCGCTCGTTGGCCTGCAATCGGCCCTCGATGATGTCCTCGCGGATCAGCTCATAGGCGACGGCGCCCTCTTCCGACACGCCGGTCGGATCGATGCCAACAGGCGGCCTTGCCTTGAACCCGATCATAGCCCCGCAAACCCCCTCATCAGTTCAATTCCGAACTGACTTTGCAGAATGTCGCGCCGGAATTCCATACACCTGAAACAAATTTTGCAAAATCTGGATTGCCTGTGATGAAATCTCATCCTTATAGTCATTGCAACCCGGCAAAAGACCGGAACGGACTTCCTCGATCTGCGCGAGGGGCGCAGGCCGCGGAAATGAGGAGGATTGGAATGACCAAGCTTCGTACAAGCCGTGCGCTGGCGCGCGGTATCACAGCGCTGGCCCTGACGGGCACGCTGCTCTCTTCGACGTCTTTCGCCCAGAGCGTGGATGTCAGCAAATGGTCTCCCGAATATGTCCGCTCAATCGCGGGTACGGAGACATTCGACACGGTTGGCCACTGCAACTCGGTTACCCCGACCGACTACAAGGGCAAGCTCACCTTCTGGTATCAGGGCATCTTCGAAGCCGATCCGCAGATCATGCGCGACAACTACCGCGACTTCTTCGCCGCGTTCCGGGCCACTTATCCCGGGATCGAACTCGTCGAACAAGGCGTCACCTACAACGAACTGCTCGACAAGTTCCGCACGGCGCTGCTCGGCAATGCTGCGCCGATGGCGATCCGCCTGCAAATCCTGGGCGGTACCGAGTTCGCCGCCAAGGGCTATCTCGAAGAGCTCAAGCCCGAAGATGTCGGCTACTCCACCAACGACTTCTGGCCCGGCGCCATGAAGGCAGTGACCTGGGAGGGCAAGACCTACGGCATTCCGACCAACAACGAGACGATGGCGTTCATCTGGAATGCCGACATCTTCAAGCAGGCCGGTCTCGACCCCGAGAACCCGCCTGCGACCTGGGACGACGTGGTCGCCTATTCCAAGCAGATCCATGACAAGCTCGGCATCGCCGGCTACGGCATGGTCGCCAAGCAGAATGCCGGCAATACGCCCTACCGGTACATGCCGCAGCTCTGGGGTTATGGCGGTGGTGTCTTCGACGAGGCCGATCCGAACCCCACCTACAACGAAATCCGGATCAACAGCCCGGAAAGCAAGCGCGCGCTGCAGGCCTCGTACGACATGTATGTGCGGGACAAGTCGGTGCCGACGTCGGCGTTGACCAATACCCAGGCCGAGAACCAAGCGCCGTTCATCTCGGGCCAGTTGGCCATGATGATCTCGCACCCCTCCGAATATGCCCGCATGATCGAGCTCTCCGAGCAGGCGACCGGCGCCGACAAGGAAGTCGCAGCCAAGGTGCTCGAGAACATGCGCTACGGCCTGATCCCGACGGGACCTGACGGAAGGCGCGCGGTGGTGTTCGGCGGCTCGAACATCCACATCGTCAAGTCCGAATATGTGGAAGGCGGCAAGGTCGACGAGCCGGCGGCCAAGGCGCTGATCTGCATGTGGACCAGCCCGGAATGGTCGCTGAAACTCGCTTGGGCAGGTTCTAACCCGGGCAATCTCGGTGGCTTCAAGACCGAGTGGATGAAGCAGCGTCTCGACTCAATCAAGTTCCTCGACGTAACCACCTCGATGCTCGCCAACGGCATCCCGTTCCCGGCCCTGCCGGAAGCGCCGGAGATCATGAACATCATCGTGCCCGATATGCTGCAGAACGCGCTCACCGGGGCGATGACGGTCGACGAAGCGGCCGAAGACGCGGCCAAGAAAGTGGAGGCACTGAAGGGCGGCGGGATTTAGTTCGCACTTCACTGGTGTCAGTGTTTTGACCGGCGGCGCGAGAGCGTCGCCGGTTCAGTTTTGGGGCGGGTTCAGGCGATGGCGCTGACCAGCGCGACCAAGGCGGCGACAGCGACGGTGGTGGGTAGCCAGAAGGTCCAGTGCATGGCTCGGACTCCTTTGAGTGAGCAACGTCACTGCTGTGGGGCGGTTGCCGAAGCTGCTCAGATGCCCGGTTAACCTATGTTAGTGAGGGTTGCGGGCAGACGGGGCTAGCTGACGGCTTGTGAGACCCTTCGCAGGGTCCGGCGGGCAGGTCACTGGGAGGAGCCTGCCCGCTGTCGTTTGATTCACCCGTTCACCTTCGAGAGGCGGGAGCCCCATGTTCGTCGTCGAGCTGTTTCTGCCGCTGCAAACTTCGAGCGGCGCGCCGGTGCCGGCCGAGACCTTCGACCGGATCAAGGCGGAGCTGACGGATCGTTTCGGCGGCGTCACCGCTTTCCTGCGATCTCCCGCCGATGGCGCGTGGAAGCCGAGCACGGGGAATGTCGTGCACGATCAGGTCGCGATCTTCGAAGTCATGGTGAGCGATGTCGACACTGCCTGGTGGCATCGTTATCGCGAGGCGCTCGAAGTCGAGCTGGAGCAGGAGCGCATTCTAGCGCGGCTCTATCAGGTCACAGTCCTCTAAGCCTGCGACCTAGATGAAAAGGGGGCCGGCGGACCGGCCCCCTGCAGATCGCGATATCAGAAGTCCATGCCGCCGCCTGGGGGCATGGCCGGAGCTACGTCCTTCTTGGGCTTTTCGGCGATCATGGCCTCGGTGGTAATGAGGAGGCCGGCGACGGAGGCCGCGTCCTCGATCGCGGTGCGGACGACCTTGGCGGGGTCGATGATGCCCCACTTGTAAAGGTCGCCGTATTCGCCGGTCTGGGCGTTCCAGCCATGGGCGTAGTCGGTGGTCTCGAGCAGCTTGCCGACGATCACCGAGCCGTCCTCGCCAGCGTTGAGCGCGATCTGGCGGGCCGGCGACTGGATGGCGCGCCGGACGATGTCGACGCCGGTGCGCTGGTCCGGGTTCTCGGGCTTCAAGCCTTCGAGAGACTTGACGGCGCGGAGCAGCGCGACGCCACCGCCGGGCAGGATGCCCTCTTCGACGGCGGCACGGGTCGCGTGCATGGCGTCATCGACGCGATCCTTCTTCTCCTTGACCTCAATCTCGGTCGAGCCGCCGACGCGGATCACCGCGACGCCGCCGGCGAGCTTGGCCAGCCGCTCCTGCAGCTTTTCACGATCGTAGTCGGAGGTGGTCTCCTCGATCTGCGCCTTGATCTGCGCGACGCGGCCCTGGATGTCGGTCTTGGAGCCGGCGCCGTCGACGATGGTGGTGTTTTCCTTCTCGATGGTGACGCGCTTGGCAGTGCCGAGCATTTCGAGGGTGACGTTCTCGAGCTTGATGCCGAGATCCTCGGAGATGACATTGCCGCCGGTGAGGATGGCGATGTCCTCGAGCATGGCCTTGCGGCGATCGCCGAAGCCCGGCGCCTTGACGGCCGCGATCTTGAGGCCGCCGCGGAGCTTGTTGACCACCAGCGTCGCCAGCGCCTCGCCCTCGACGTCCTCGGCGATGATGAGGAGCGGCTTGCCGGTCTGCACGATCGCTTCGAGCACCGGCAGCAGCGACTGCAGGTTCGAGAGCTTCTTTTCGTGCAGGAGGATGTAAGGCTCTTCGAGCTCGACCCGCATCTTTTCGGCGTTGGTCACGAAGTAGGGGCTGAGATAGCCACGGTCGAACTGCATGCCTTCGACGACATCGAGTTCGGTCTCGGCGGTCTTGGCTTCCTCGACGGTGATCACACCCTCATTGCCGACCTTCTGCATCGCCTCGGCGATCATCTTGCCGATGGCCGTCTCGCCATTGGCCGAGATGGTGCCGACCTGGGCGATTTCGTCGTTGGAGGTGATCTTGCGGGCGTTCTTCTTGAGCTCGCCGACCACGGTGGTCACGGCGAGATCGATGCCGCGCTTCAAGTCCATCGGGTTCATGCCGGCGGCCACGGCCTTGGCACCTTCCTTGACGATGGCCTGGGCGAGAACCGTGGCGGTCGTGGTGCCGTCACCAGCCTTGTCGTTCTGCTTGCTGGCGACTTCGCGCACCATCTGGGCGCCCATGTTCTCGAACTTATCGGAGAGTTCGATCTCCTTGGCGACGGTGACGCCGTCCTTGGTGATGCGGGGAGCCCCGAAGCTCTTGTCGATCACCACGTTGCGGCCCTTGGGGCCCAGGGTGACCTTCACCGCATCGGCGAGGGTATCGACGCCCTTGAGCATGCGGTCGCGGGCATCCAGCGAGAATTTGACTTCTTTAGCAGCCATGTGTCGTCACTCCTTGAGACGTAACGAGATTGACTCTGGGTGAACGAAGGCCTCAGGCGGCCTTCTTGACTTCAGCGACGGGCTCGATGACGCCCATGATGTCGCTTTCCTTCATGATGAGCAGCTCCTGGCCGTCGAGCTTGACCTCGGTGCCGCTCCACTTACCGAACAGCACGCGATCGCCGGGCTTGAGCTCGATCGCGATCAATTCGCCGCGTTCGTTGCGGGCCCCAGGGCCGACGGCGACGACTTCGCCTTCCTGCGGCTTCTCCTTAGCGGTGTCGGGGATGATGATGCCCCCCGGCGACTTCTGCTCCGCGTCGATGCGCTTGACCACCACCCGGTCGTGCAAAGGACGGAACTTCATGAAGCTTCCTCCATTGGACAGAACAACGATGTTGAGAGTGCCGGGCGTCAGCGCGCCCGGGCAAAAATGAGCTAGGAGCGGCCATTTTCGGCTTCAATAGGGGAGCCGAAGATTTTTTGCGTGGCCGGGAACCTTCTCTAGCCCCTTGAAAACGCTGCGGAACAGGATCAGGCTCGGGGGCGTTGCGACCAAACAGCAACCCAAGGAGCTTGCAATGCCGTCATGGCTCGATGATGCGAGTGCCAACGAAGGCTATGGCCTCACCACCGCGCAGATCACCTACCGGATGCCCGACCACCGCGACCTGTTCCAGGACTTCATCTGGCAGCGTTACGATACCTTCCCGCACTTCCCGGTGCTGGGAGCTTTTCTCGCCTTCTGGGAAGAAAAGATAGAGGGGCCGATTCACTCGGTGACGGTGGCGCATGCGCGCCTGATCCGGCCGACCGATCTCACCGCCATGCGACGGGCCCTGCACTGATCCACGACGAGGATCTTGCCTGGGAACTAGGGACGCCCAGCTAAGTTCGCCCGTCACCTGCCATGTGGCAGCGCAACGGGGACATAGCGATGGACGACCAAATCCGCGAGCGGGCATTCGAGATCTGGGAACAGGAGGGCCGGCCGGACGGACGACACGAGCAGCACTGGCAGATGGCCAGTGACGAGCTGCGGCAGCGGGGCAGTTCCGAGGGGCCTACCACGCCGTCGGGCGGGACAGTGCCCGGCAATTCGCCGGCGACCGGCGTAGATGCCATCGGCGGTGGTGGCAGCGGCAGGGTGGCTCGCTCAGCCAACGCCAAGCGCAAGCGCGCCTAGTCAACATGCCGATCATCCCGGCAACCATTCATGGTATTATCGACTATCTCGCGGGCATCGGCCTGCTGCTGGTTCCTTGGGTGCTCGGGCTGCCGTCCAGCACGGCGACGATGGTCCTGCAGGTCGTGGGTGCGGCGACGATCGCATCGAGCCTGATCACGGACTATAGATTGTCCATCGCGAAGCTGCTGCCTTACCGGGTCCATTTATTGCTCGATGTCGCCATGGGTTTGGCGATGCTCCTGACGGCATCGCTGACGTCGGAAAATGGCCCGGGTCGGTCCTGCTGATCGTGGCAGGCATCATCTATGTGGCGGTGCCTGCCTTGAGCTTGCCGCGGAAGGCATAACCAACGGCCGGGCAGGAAGCCCGGCCCTCTTAGCTCAACTGCGAAATCACCAGCATGGTGACGAAGCCGGCGCCGGTGGCGAGAGCGCCGGACTGCTGGAACTGGTTCTCTTCGGCTTCGGGCACGAGATCGCCGGTGGCGACGTAAAACATGGCACCGGCACCAATAGCCGTGAGCAGGCCTTGCCATTCGGGCGCAATGCCACGCAGGAGCAGGTAGCCGGCAAAGGCGGAGACGGCGAGCGAGAGGCCAATAAGGCCGGTCCAGAACATGACCTCGCGTCGCCCGCCGCTGCCAACGTCCTCCTTGCGCGCCAATTCGCCGATGCTGAGCGCTTCGGAGATATTGTCGACCGCGATGGCCAAAGCGACAACGAGACCGGTGCCGCCACTGACGGCTGCCGAAACGCCGATGATGATGCCCTCGATCACCTCTTCGGCGGCGGTGGCGCCGGCGATTACGGCCACCTTGCTGCCGCGTGGCTTATGTCTCCGGTGGAACCTGCGGACGCGGCGCTGTTGGTCGGCCTTCTCACCCGCCGTGAAACCGCGGTTGATGTAGAGATCGAAACCCCAGACCAGCAACGCGCCGACGCAGATGGCGCCGTAGACGAGGAGCGGGTCGGTAAGTTCGAGGGCCTTGGGCACCATTTCGAAAGACACGGCACCCAGGAGCACACCACTGGCGAAGCCGACCGCGAGGGAGAGGATCAAGCTCGATGGTTTGATCAGGAGAGACAGTCCGCCGCCAAGCGGGGAGGCTGCAGCGGCGCCCAGCGCCATGAGGGCGAAGACGAAGAAATTCGAGTCCATGTCAGCTTGCTGTCGGCCTGCGTGTGGTCGCTATCTCTGCCTTCTTGGTGTCAGGGCCGAGGAGGCGATCGAGGAGATTGCCAACCGGGCCGCGGGAGTAAGCAAGGGCCTGATAGAGCCGAAGCGAGACGTTGGCCCAGCCGCGGTAGAGGCCTAACGCGTTGATCCGTTTACCGAGCCAGAAGACGCGATGGCTCCAGCGGCTGATCCCCTGGCGCATGTTATAGATAGCCTTGCGGCGCAGCGAGATGCCTGTGGTGCGGGGGACGACGCGCTTGATGGGGATGATGCCTCGATGGCCGCGGCTGGCGAGGCGGTAGGCGAGGCCTTCGCGCCGTTGGCGAAACCCAGCGGCCTGGGTCGCGACGACTCCGTCGGCATCGGTATCATCGAGGACGATGCGAGCTTCGGCCCGCGCCTGCACGACGAGCTGCTGGAGGACTTTATTTCGGACGATCATCACGTTGGTGCCGCGGCCATCTGCCTGGTAGGGATCGATCCAGGCGTCTCCGAAGGAGATGTCGGCCAGCTCGGCAACGACATCGTCGCAGTAGTCACAGGCGGCGTTCTGGAAAAAGCCGGCGCCCCAGTCACCGTCCACCATGTGCCACCAGTCTTCGGCGCGGGTTTCGCCGCCGGGCCCCTCGGCTTCGGCGCGGTACCAGTTGGCTGGGCGCGAGGCATCCTTGCGCCGGAACTCGAAATGAGAGACCTCGCCGAGCTCGTAACCGAGCTGGCCGGCGAGACTGGCGGCGAAGCCGGCGCTCTTCATGTGCCCGCAGAAGAGGCCGAGCGTGTACACGATGCGCTCGGCGAAGGTCGGGTCGCTGGCGCGCAATAGGTGCACAGCTTTGATGAAGCAAGGGATGCCTACGACGGCGTAGCGGCCGGGGGTGGCGCGGATTTCCTCGAGCACTTGGGAGAGTTCCACGGGGAAGTAGCGCGACTTGGCGCGGGCGCGTACCTGTTCTGCGGTGCGAGAGATACGATAGCCGAAGAGCGGCTCGCCGCGGTCGGTGCGGCCGGGGCCGACATGGACGACGCCGTCGACCATGTCGAGACGAAGGAGTTCGCAGGCCATCCAGTTGGTAAGGCCGCCGGAGCTGCCTTCGTCGCGGAAGCCGGAGTCGGCGGCGTAGCCAAAGTAAGCGGCTTCGTAGCGGCAGATACGGTTGTCGACATGTGTTGCAGCCGGAAAGAGTGCGGCACCGATCTGGTCTTCGTTGCTGGCGACGGGCGAGAAGGGGCAGAGGCGCGCGATAGGTGCACTCGCCATGCCGGCCGGGTGAAACTGGCCGTAGCGATCGAGCTGCATGTCGAGGCCTGGGTCGACGGAAGCGCAGGCGCCGCAGCCGATGCAGAGGCCGGAGCGCACCATATGTTTTGGTGTGATGGCCGCCTCAGTGAAGGACATGATCAAGGTACCGCGCGGAGGTCCGGCGCAGCGTGTCGATGGTCGCGTAGGTTTCCCGCGCGGGGGTCTGCTGCAGCAGTTCCTCCACGAGATCGGCTGGTGAGAGAAGGCGGTTGCTCTCGCCGACCAGGTTCAGGAGATCGCGGACCTTATTGTTGCGATAATCGGAGGGCGCGCAGACGAAGGGCTTGTGGTTGAGCAGCGAAAAGACGCAGCCGTGGAAGAAGTTGGTCGCGACCGCGGCGCTGCCGGCAATGAGGCCGGCGAACTGCTGCGGGTTGGCATCAATCCACTGCCGGTCAGCCCAGTCGTTGCGGTAGCCAATGCTGACGAGCGTGAGACCCCGGTCTTTGGCCCAGCCGCGGATTTTGTTTGCGTACCAGTCAGGGAAGCCATGGCCGTAGACAGCTACATAAGGCGCGTCCATCGGGACGAGCGGCGCTTCGATCTGCTCGGGGAACTGCAGGCACGGGTCGAGGACTAGTTGAGGTTCGCGCTCGATGGCGTCGCTGACGATCTGGCGGGAGTTGTCATCGCGCACGGCGACCGCATCAAAGACGTTCAACTGATTGCCCCACTCGGGAGGCAAACCGGCGCTCTGGTTGCCAAAGCTCGCCGCATAGGAAGCGAGGCGGCGAGCACTGAGACCGTGGCCGTAGAAGATCGGCTTGCCGCCATACCAGGGGTGGCGGAGGTTCCAGACTTCGTCGCTGCCGACGAGCACGAGATCGTGGTTGTCTGCCTGGCCGGGGTCATCGAGCGGGAACGGTACAGACAGCGGCAGGGCGTCGAAGAGATCGAAGAAGCTGCGGGTTTTTCGCGCATAGGCTTCGCGGTCCTGTGTTTCAGTGAGGACCGGCTGCAATGCGCAACGCCATTCGGCGCGGTCGATCTTGGCTGAGCGGTGATCCATCAGCACCGCCTCATGACCCAGCGCGCGTACTCCCTCTACCAGACAGCGGGCTTGCCAGTAGGAGCCATAGTTGATGCAACGGTGGAAGGTGAGGATGCCGATCGAAGCGCGCTCAGCCATGATCATGACGGCGTCTGCTGGCCACCAGAGGCATCTTGAGCGGCGGGCGGGACGGACTGTCCGCCCGTAAGCCGGCGGCCGCGCCGCAGACTAAGCCCAAGCGTCGACGTCTTGGCGCGGATCGCGACGGTCGAGCGTTCCATGATGCGAGCGATCGAGGATGCAGGGAGGCCGGCACCGACGAGCTCTTGGAGACGTCGAAGCTCTTCCGCTTTCCAGGGTAGCCCCAGGTTCTTGAGGTTCGGCGGTCGCGGCGCGGTGTAAAACATCTTGAGGCTGGCACGCGGAAGCAGGTGACCAATCTCAACCTAGTCCCTCGTGCCCAGTTCCGGGCTGCGGCGACGAATTCTGGATGCATCAGCGGAGTGCCTCCGGAGCGTCGACGCCGGTTGTCGATGCGGCGATCCAGGGCGCGTTTTCGTCATTGCGAACATCGCCGGCAAAGTACTCGATGGTCTGCTGCAGCCCCTCGGCGAGCGGGACGAGCGGCTCCCAGCCGAGCAGAGTCTTGGCGCGCGAGATATCGGGCCTGCGGCGCTGCGGATCATCCACGGGGAGCGGGTGGTGGACGACTTCGGAACCAGTATCGGTGGCAGCAGTCACCATCTGAGCGAGTTCGAGAATGGTGAACTCGCCCGGGTTGCCAAGGTTGACCGGACCGGCCGGATTCTCTGGCTGCTCCATCAGGGCGATCAGGCCAGCGACGAGGTCGCTGACATAGCAGAAGGAGCGGGTCTGCTCGCCGCTGCCATAGATGGTGAGCGGCTCGCCATGCAGCGCCTGAACGATGAGGTTGGAGACGATGCGTCCGTCGTCCGCCCGCATGCGGGGACCGTACGTGTTGAAAATCCGGGCGACGCGAGCATCTACGCGGCCGGCGCGCCAGAGATCGAAGCAGAGACTCTCAGCGGCGCGCTTGCCTTCGTCGTAACAGGCGCGCGGTCCGGTTGGATTGACGTGGCCCCAATAATCCTCGCGCTGGGGGTGCTGTTCGGGGTCACCGTAAACCTCGCTGGTCGAAGCCTGGAGGAAGCGCGCGCCATGGGCCTCGGCGAGGACGAGCAGGTTCCGCGTGCCGACGACGCTGGTCATCATGGTGTGGACGGGGTCGGCCTGGTAGTGCGGCGGCGAGGCCGGGCAAGCGAGATTGTAGACGCGGTCGAGGCGGGTCTCGACGGTCAGCACCTCGACGATATCCTGTTCGATGAAGCTGAAGCGGGGATGGTTTTCCAGCGGCCGGATATTGCTCGTGCGCCCGGTAAGCAGGCTGTCGACGCAGATCACCGCGAAGCCACGCGCCAGCAGTTCGTCGCAGAGGTGAGAGCCGACGAAGCCGGCCCCCCCAGCAACCAGCGCGGTCGGGATGTCGCGTCTTGTCCACTGCTTGTTCATGGCATTGCCTTTTCTTCTACGCGGGTGACGAGATGGGTCGGCCTGGCCGGCGCGATATGGCGCAAAGCAGTGATCAGTTCGCGAGCCCGCGCGCGACCGGTATGGCCGGCGAGCACAATGTGTCGAGCGGCGTCGGCGATGCCGAGCCGCTCGGACTCGGAGATGTCTTTGAGGGCGGCGACGACATCGTCGCTGGTGGCGGCGAGACAGATGGCAGACGGCGTCGGCAGCAGGTCGGTGAGACCCGGCCAGATATCGCTGATGATCGGGGTGCCGGTGGCGGCAGCTTCGAAAAGGCGCACGCTGGGGGACCAGCCAGCGGCGATCATGTCGGCGCGCGTCACATTGAGGGTGAAGCGCTGTCGGCTATAGAAGGACGCATGCTGCGCCGGCGGCAGATGCTCGATGCGCTCGACGTTGGGTGGCCAGACGATGTCGGCGGGGTACATCGGGCCGGCGACGACGAAGCGCTTCTCGGGCAGGCGGCGGGCGGGTTCGATCAGCAGGCGTTGTAGCGTGGGTTGGCGGTCGACGCTGTAAGTGCCGAGATAGCCGAGATCCCACTCAATGGGCTCGCCGGTCGGCGCGTAGCGGTCGGGGTCGACCGAGCAGTAGAGTGGCACGGCGTGCCGTGCAGCGAACTCGGTCTCCAGACGATCCAGAGACGGTCCGCCGGAAAAGGAGAAGTAGGTCTCGAACAGCGGTATTTGCCGCGCGGCGAGATAGTCTTCGTCGCCCGTGCTGAGCTTGGCGAGCGTCACCGGAGTGTCGATGTCGTAGAAGCTGAGGTGTTGTGGCGCCAGCGCAGAGATGGCGTCGATGACGGCGACACCTTCGGGCACGTAGGACCCGACGATCACCGCGTCGGCTGCGGCAATCTCCAGGCCGAAGCGGCCGATGAGGTCATCGACACCCGTATAGTAGTCGAGCCGACAAAAGCTGGGCTCAGGCAGATCGCGGTTGCCGGCATACCAGGGCACATCGCGTTCCAGGAAGTGGACGCGATGACCGAGTTCGACAAGCCCGGGGATGAGACTGCGATAGGTAGTGGCGTGGCCGTTGCCCCATGACGACGAGAGGCTCAACCCGACAATGACGATGTTCATTCGGCCGCCTCCATGCTGGAGCGGACGAAGGTCCGGAAGATATGGTCTGTCTTTGCGGCGCGGTGGTCGTAGGTGTGCTCGCTGAGTACACGGGCAAGGGCACGCGCACCGATGGCCGAGGCTTCATCGCGGGTGAGGCCAGCAAGGATCGAAGCAACGTCCTGCCCGTCGCGCGCGACGAGCACTTCGCTACCGGGCTCGAGGAAGACGTCGATGCCCACCCAAGCATCGGTGATGAGGCAAGCGCCGGCTCCGGCGGCCTCGAAGACTCGAGTGGCGGGCGAGTAACCGTTGTCGGCCATGCTGTCGCGCGAGATGTTGAGCACGGCGAGTGGCGTGCAATTAAAGGTATTGTGGTCGGCCGTAGGGACATGGCCGATGTGCTGGACGTTGGCAGGCATGGACTTGTCCTGCCAGCCGGAGCCGCCGAGCAGGAATCTGCGTTCGGGGACTATCGCGGCGGGCGCAAGGAAGAAGGCCTCCACCCGCGCCTCACGGTCGGGCAGTCGGTTGCCGAGAAACGCGAGATCGGTGGCAAAGCGCGGGTCTGGACCCACCGGGTGGTGGGTTTCGGGATCGAGGGCATTGTAGATGGGCACGCATCGCGAGGCGCCAAGCTCGCGATAAGCGGCGACCACGGGATCACCGCCCCCATAGGTGAGGACCAGGTCGAGACTGGGCAGAGCGCGCCGCAGCGGGTGGTCTGGGGCGGCGCGGAGTTCGCGGAGGGTCGCTGGTGCATCGACGTCCCAGAACACCTTGATGGCATCCGGGCGGGCGTGGCGGAGGACTTCGAGCAGCAGCGCCTCGTCTTCGAAACCCACGCCGCTGGCTTTGACGACGATGTCGGCGTTTGCGGCGTTGGCGGCAACAATGCGCATGGCATCGATGGTGCCGTCAAAGACGACGACCCGGCACCAGTCCGGTGGGTCGATGTCGCGATGTTGCTGACGGTCGTAGACGTCGGGTTCGTAGAAGGTGATGTCGTAGCCACGGGCGGCTAAAGCCTTGAGGATGCCGCGATAGTACGTTGCGGCGCCATTCCAGTAGGAGGAGAGCAGGCTCGAGCCGAAAAAAGCGATCTTCATTGGGCGGCCTCCTGAAGGGCGACGCCATCGAGGGTGCGGGCAGTGCCGACCTGGCGCAGGATGTCGAAGAGTTCGTCGACGCGTTGGCGGCAAGTGTGACGGGCGGCGACGGTTTCGAGGCCCGACTGCGTAAGGCTCTGGGCGAGAGCCGGATCGTTGAGGACGTCCCGGAGGAGCCTGGTCATCTCCTTGCCGCTGCGAGCGAAGAGGAAGTCGCGGCTGGGGCGGAAGAGGTGCTCGGCATCGTCCCAGGGGGCAGAGATCAGGGGGATGCCGCAGGCGAGCGCCTCAAAGACACGGATGGTGGGAATGCCGGGGAGTTGCTGGACATAGGGCCGGCGCGGGATGTGGATGGTGACGTGGTGAGCCGCGAAGGCCCGCGGCACATCGGCATTGGCGATCCATCCACCATAGCGGATGCCCGCGGTGCCGAGGCGATCAATGGCTGCATCAGGATAGCGGACACCGCGGATGGTGGCGGACAGGTCCAAGGTTTCAACGGGCTCGATGAGGAACTCGGTGATCTCGGCGCTGCGCTCATTGTCACCCCAGTTACCGACCCAGATCAGGTCGCCCGTCCTTACGGCGTCGGGCTGTGGGTGGAAGAGGGTATCGTCGGCGGCTTCGTGCCAGACGAAGACCGATTGGCCCCAGCCGGCGCGTTCGTAGCGATGCTTAAGAGTGGCACCAAAAGCGAGGATGCCGTCGTAGCCGGAGAGATCCAGGCCGGCGATCTCGCCCGTCGCGGAGACGGCTCGGTGGTGCGTGTCGTGGAAAAGCAGCGTGAAATCATGTTCTTGGCGGAGGCGGCCAAGGTGGGCGACCAGAGAGGGATCGGTCCATTCGTGAACGACAACGACGTCGGCATCATCGAGCGCGGCGGCGTGGTCAAAGCCGGCGTCGTACCGGATGGAGCGGAGGCTAGGGAAGTCGGTGGCGAAGCGGGCGACGGCCGTAGGACCTTGATCGGCTAACAGATTTTGGCGGCTCCAGCTGCCGACGGGCTCGAGCGCGATGGCTGTGTGGCCGCGGCGGATGAGGTCACGCATGACGCCACGGAGGAAGTGGGCGTTGCCGTGGTTCCAGTCCGAGACCAAGGAATGGGTGTAGAAGACAAATTTCATGCCATGGCCCAACGATTTACTTGTGCGAGAGCGGCGGAGTAGAGCGCCGACATGGCCTCCACCTGACGGGTGATGGTGAAGGTGGCGGCGCGAGATTTTGCGCGCTGGCCGAGGTCGGCGCGGAGGCCGTCGTCCTCACTGAGCCGATTCAGCCAAGTACTGAATTCACGAGGATTTCCAGCGTCAGCAAAGAGCGCGGCGCCGTCCCAGAGCTCCCGATAGGTCGGGATGTCGGAGAGAAGGAGAGGGCGGGCAGCGCTGGCGGCTTCGAGGGGTGCAAGGCCAAAAGGTTCGTAGATCGAAGGGGAGACAAAGATCGCGGCCTGTGCCATCAGGCGGCGGAGCTCGGCACTCGGTAGTTCGCCGAGGTAGTCGGCGTTTTCAATGGCCTGGAACTGGCCATTCGGTCCACGCTGGCTACCGACCATACGAATGGGCCAGCGGCAATCAAGGGCAGCGGCGTCAAGAGTGCGGGCGTTCTTCCCCTCGTCCCACCATCTGCCTGCCGCAATGATGAACGGCAGATGAACCTGACTTTCGGCGAGAGGCCGAACCGAATTGTGCACTACGTTGATAGAGCCGACGCGATCGTAGCAATCTGACAGCAGGTCGGCGTGACTTTGGCTCGGGGCGACGATGATATTGGCGGCATCGAAGCCGGCCTGATTGAGGTCGTGCTGCCACTGCCAGTCAGGGTGCACCGGGGTGCCGCGCACGGCGCGAAACCAAGTGACGACGCAGGAATGCGAGACGACCACCACCGGAACGTCGACTGCGAGGCCAGCGGCCTGCGAGGGCAGGTTAAGGTGGATGAGGTCGGCGCTGGTGCCGGCGGCAAGCTTGGCGATGAGATCCGGGACATGTTCTAGGTCGCGCGCGTCCACAGCGGTCCAGTCGAGGGGAGCGTCGCCCCGGATGATCTCGCCGATGCGCTGGGCCTCGGCGATCTGCCCGGGCGAGGGCGGCGGGCCGAAGCAGGCGAAGGTGATCTGGGAACCCTGCTGCTGGAGACCGACGGCAAGGTCCATGGCGTAGCGCCAGACGCCCCCGACTGCATCGACCGTCATCAGCAGGCGGCGGACTGGCGCCGTCACGCGACCGCCCTCTGCGTGGCGCGGGTAGCGACACGTTCTTGGACGAGCCAATCCAACAGGCGAGCGATGCCGCTGCGCCAATCGGTGCGCGGCTGCCAGCCGAGTTCGTTCTGCAGGCGGCGGGTGTCGGCGACGAAATAGTGTTGATCACCTTGGCGCCAGGGGCCGCGAGCAATGTCGAGGTCGCGCCCGGTGACGCGCGCGATTTCGGCGAGGACCTGGTTGACACTCACGTCGTTGCCCGGCCCGCCCCCCAGATTGAAAGCGCGGCCGGCAACGGTACCGATATTGGCGAGAACGGCACGATAGGCAGCGATCGCGTCGTCCACAAAGAGTATGTCGCGCACCTGCTTGCCATCGCCATAGACGTTGATGGGCTGGCCCTTGAGGGCGGCGATAAGGAAATGCGCGACCCAGCCCTGATCTTCGGTTCCGAACTGGCGCGGACCGTAGATGCAACTCATGCGCAGTACAGCGGTGGGCAGGCCATAGGAGGTGGCATAATCGAGGACATACTGATCGGCGACGCCTTTGGAGCAACCATAGGGGGTGCAGAAATCGAGGGGGCGATCCTCGCCGATACCGTGGGCTCTGAGGTGCGCGTCGGCGGGGAGATAGCGGCCATCTTGCTCCCTCACGGCCATATCGCCGAGGCTGCCATAGACCTTATTGGTGCTCGAAAAGATGACCGGGACCTTGCGGCCGGTGCGGCGCATGGCTTCGAGCACGTTAAGGGTGCCCTGGGCATTGATGGAGAAATCGTCCCGTGGGTCTTCGAGGCTGGTCGTGACGGCGGTCTGAGCGGCGAGATGATAGACTGCGGTGACATCGCTGACGGCGGTAGAGACGGCGGCCGCATCGCGAATGTCGCCACGGATGAAGTGCAGACGGTCACCCGCATCGCGGCGCAACCAATCGAGATTCCGCTCAACCCCAGGGCGACTGAGATTGTCGAAGACGGTGACGTGGTAGCCATCAGCGAGAAGGCCGTGGGCGAGATTGGAGCCGATGAAGCCCGCCCCGCCAATGACGAGGATGTTGGACCGGTCGCGCGTGGACTTGCTCATGAGACCAGCCCCCGCGCCTCGAGTTCGCGCTTCATCTCCGCACCGCGATCGATGGCGCCAACTTCGCGCACCCAGTCGACGATTTCGTCGAGCGTGTGTTCGAGCCGGAACTGCGGTTCGTAGCCCAGCAGTTCCCGCGCGCGGGAGATGTCGGCAAAGCAGTTGCGAATATCGCCGGAGCGCGCCTTCTGCATGATCTCGGGCGCGATATGCGGAACGCCCATGGCATCGGCAAGTAGCTCCGCAACCTCGCGAATGGCGTAAGCCTCACCGCTGCCGACATTGATGACGTGGCCGGCAGCCTGGGGCTTCTCGAGCGCGAGACGAAAGGCGCGGGCGACGTCGCGAACGTGAACGAAGTCGCGTTGTTGTTCGCCATCCTCAAAGATCATGGGCGCCTGGCCGTTCGCGAGCCGCGAGGCAAAGTTGGCGAGAACGCCAGTATAGGGATTGGATAGCGCCTGCCCCGGACCGAAGACGTTGAAGAGGCGTAGCGCAACGGCATCGACATTATAGGCCTCGCCGAAGATCAGCACCTCGCGCTCCTGCGCGAATTTGGTGAGTGCGTAAATCGAGGCCAGATCGACAGGCTTGTCTTCGTCGGTGGCGACGGGGATCAGTTCAGCGCCGTTGTCGGCAAGCGGATTCCATCGACCGGACTTGATCAGATCGGTGCGGCGACGGACGCGCGAATAGCGGGTCCCATCTGAATCGGCATAGAGGCCCTCACCGTAGACGCTCATCGATGAGGCGACGACGATCCGCCTGATCGGGGTACCGATCATCGCCTCGAGAAGGACCGCGGTACCAAGATCGTTGCCGCCAACATAGCGGGCGATCTCATACATGGATTGACCGACGCCAACCTCGGCAGCGAGGTGGATCACAGCGTCAATGCCAGAGAGGGCTGCGGTCACCTGTTGCTTGTCGCGCACGTCGGCGACTACCAGCTCGGCGCCCGCAGGAATATCGGGACGCGTGCCGTTGTGAACCTGCTCGACAAAGCAGTCGAGGAGACGAACTTCATACTGATGTTCAAGTAGTTCTTGGGCGACATGGCGGCCGATAAAACCGCAGCCGCCGGTTACCAGAATACGTGTCACTTCTCACCCCGCGTCATCTGAGGACAGGGGTTGCAATCTACTTACCTTAATCGGGTTCCAGCCCGAGATGGCCTGATTCCGAAGGCCGCGATCGATGCTTAGCGAGCCGGAACTGCATGAGAAAAGCTAAGTTGCCTCTCACGTAAGTAGCTTGCCTTCCCCACCCGACAGCACCGGAGAGTATGATGAAAATCGCAATGATCGGAGCGGGTTACGTGGGCCTGACGACAGGGGCATGTCTCGCCGACCTGGGGCATTCCGTAGTCTGTGTGGATGTCGACCAGCGGCGAGTCGAAGAGCTCGGAGCCGGCCATCTGCCGATCTATGAACCGGGTCTGGATGCAGTCATCGCCCGTAACCGGATCGAGGACCGTCTCACCTTTTCATCAGATGTAAGCCGGGCTGCGGCGGAGGCAGATGCGATCTTTCTTGCCGTAGGGACACCGTCGCGACCTGATGGGTCGGTGGATCTCTCCTACATTGAACGCGCGGCACAGCAGATCGCCAAGCCGATGCGGCGCGATGCCATCGTGGTGGTCAAATCCACCGTGGTTGCTGGCACCGCGAGGCGGCTGCGCGAGATCATTGCCGAGACGCGGGGTGGACTGGACTTTTCGGTCGCCTCGAACCCAGAGTTCCTGCGCGAAGGCTCGGCCGTGGGCGACTTCATGTGTCCCGATCGCATCGTCATCGGTGCCGACGATCCCGGCGCGGCACGGGTGCTGAAGGCAATCTACGCGCGGCTGATTGCCGACGGGGCAAACTGGCTGACGACGAGCACCACCAATGCGGAACTGATCAAGTATGCGGCCAATGCGCTGCTGGCACTGAAGATCGGTTTCATCAACGAGGTGGCCGACCTTTGCGAAGTGGTCGGTGGCGATGTGGGTGCGGTCGCCAAGGGCATCGGGCTCGACCGGCGGATCGGATCGGCCTTCCTTGCCGCCGGTCCAGGCTTCGGCGGCTCGTGTTTCCCAAAGGACACGCGGGCGCTGGCGGCGCTTGGGCGGCAGCGTGGCGCGCCGCAGCGGATCATCGAGACACTGATTGAGCGCAACGACGACCGCAAGGAAGCCATCGCGCGCCGCATTCTCGAAGAGGTGGGCGTCGTCAGCGGCACGCGCGTTGCCGTGCTGGGGGTCGCCTTCAAGGGCAATACGGATGATGTGCGGGAGGCGGCAGCGCTGAGCATTGTGCCACTGCTGGCGGAGGCGGGCTGCGAGGTAACGCTGCATGATCCAAAGGCCCGGGTAGAGCTGCCCGGTGCGCGCTGGTGCGCGACACCCTACGCGGCGGCCGACGGCGCCGACCTCGTCGTGATCCTTACCGAATGGGACGAATACCGGTCGCTCGATCTCGATCAGCTGGCGGGCCTGATGACCGGAAATACGATCTTCGATTGCCGCAACCTGCTGGACGCCGGGCAGGCAGAGGCCAGCGGGCTTCGGTTGATGGCAGTGGGCCGCGGCGCGGTTCATGACGCTCCGCTGCGACGCATGCCTCTAGGTGCGGCCGGTGCGGGAGCAGGGATCAGGGTAGTGGCGTCGCCTGCCTGAGCCGGGCGGCACGCGAGAAGAAGGAGACGAACCATGAGCAGTTCCAACACGACGACCGATCATGACGAAATCCGCAAGTGGGCCGAGGCGCGCGACGGGCATCCGTCGATGGTGAAGACCAAAGGCAAAGGCGGCGTGCTGCGCATTGATTTCGGCGAGCCGGAAGAGAACCTCGAAGAGGTGAGCTGGGACGAGTTCTTCGCGGTGTTCGACGAGAACAAGCTGGCCTTCCTGTACCAGGACAAGACGGCGGACGGCAGCACGAGCCGATTCAACAAATTCGTCGAGCGCGACTCGAAGGGTGGCAAATGATCGAGGATGTCACATCGCGCAGCATGCAGGCGGCCGTGGTGACCGGCGCCGGAACGATGCGAGTCGACAACGTCGATGTTCCAGAGCCCGGGCCGGGCCAAGTGCGGGTGAAGCTCGAAGGCTGCGGCGTCTGTGCCTCGAACCTCGGACCTTGGGCCGGGCCGGAGTGGATGAAGTTCCCCACCGAACCCGGCGGTCTCGGCCACGAAGGCTGGGGCCGGATAGACGCCGTGGGTCCCAAGGTTGCGGATTTCAAGCCAGGCGATCGGGTCGCGGCGCTCTCCTACCACAGTTATGCGGGCTACGACGTGGCTGATGCGGCAGAGGTGGTGAAGTTGCCCGCGGTGTTGGACGGGCAGCCGTTTCCGGGCGAACCGCTGGGCTGTGCCATGAATATCTTCCGCCGCGCCGACATAGCTGCGGGGCAGACTGTCGCTATTGTGGGCATCGGCTTTCTGGGCGCGCTGCTGACGCAACTGGCGGCCAAGGCCGGGGCGCGTGTGATTGCCATTTCGCGGCGACCGTTCTCGCTTGAACTGGCGAAAATCATGGGGGCGCACGAGACCATCCCGATGGACAACCACTGGCAGATCATCGCGCGGGTGAAGGAATTAACCGGCGAGGTGATGTGCGATCGGGTGATCGAGGCGGTGGGCAAGCAGTGGCCGCTCGACCTCGCGGCGGAGCTGACGCGCGAGCGCGGCAAGCTGATCATTGCCGGCTATCATCAGGACGGACCGCGGCAGGTCAACATGCAGATGTGGAACTGGCGGGGGATCGACGTAATCAATGCGCATGAGCGGGATCCGGCCATTTACGTGCAGGGGATTCGTGATGCGGTCGAGGCGGTGACGTCGGGCCGTCTGGATCCGACGCCGCTCTATACGCATAGCTATGCGCTTGAACAGCTGGACGATGCGCTGAATGCGACGCGCGACCGGCCAGACGGGTTCGTGAAGGCTTTCGTTATGTTCGATCAGAGCTCAAGCCAGACCGCGAGTTTATCACGGTAGCGGGCGGGCGCGTACGGCTCGTTGCCCAACATCGTCCAATGGCCAAGCTGGAAGCTCAGATAGCAGCCGGTGACATACTCCAGTAGACGGCGGTCTACTTGGGTGCCGGTGGCGGTCTCGAAGGCGGCCGGCAGCAGTTCGGCGTCAAGGTCGTGTTCGACGATGGCTCCGGCGAGGTCCCACTCGATGGGTTGGGCGCCGATGAAATCATGCGCGGTGGCGTGATCAAGTGCGTCGGTCTTGATCGGGTGGCCATTGATGTTGAGCCATTCCCAGGGATGCAGGCGGGCATCGATCCATACGCGATGCGGTGAACCGGATGGTCGATTCAGTTCGAGGCGAGTGCGCATGGCGCTCGAGGCAAGTTCGCCGAGGGCCTGGGCGGTGTTGTAGATCGCCATGTTGGCCAGGGTATCCAAGGTGGCGCCGGCGTCGTGCGGAGCGGCGAGGGTTGCGCGGAACGCAAGATAGGCCACAAGCCGTGGCATGAGCGCCCCCATCTGCATCGGTGCGCGGGTGAGGTCTGGCGCGTCGAGCCAGCGCTGAAGGAGGAAGCCGTAGGCGAGGCCGGTGGGTTCTGGGGCGAAACCGGCGGCGTAGAGTTTTCGGGCGAGGGCGAGTTTGTGTTCGCCGACTGAGCCCAGGCCGGCGAATTTTACCAGCCAGCGACCGGAGGCGGTTTCAGCAAGATATTTGCGGCGTTCGACTCCGGGGGCGGTGGGGGCGGTGCTATGGGTCAGCGATTGCCATTGGCCGCCGGAGATGTCGCGGAGGGGGGCAGCGAGAGGGCCGATACGGGCGGCGATCCAGGCGGGGAGGTGGGTCGTGATGGTGGGGTCGAAATCGGCCACGTGCCATTGGAGGGTGTGCCAGAGGTTACGGCGTTGGTCACCTGCCTCGGTGCCCGGTCCGTTTGGATGGCTGGGGAAGAGATGGATGCGGCCGCGGGGGACGCCATGGTCCATCAGCCATTCGACAACGCTGAGGAAGGAACTGCCGGAGAGGCCGGGGCCTTCGTCGACCACGGCGAAGGCGGGCGGGTCACCGGCGAGCATCGCCGAGGCGAGCTCAGGGCTGGGCTCGATACGGCGGTCAAAGGGGTGGCCGCCGGGGCGGACGGTCAGCGGATCCGGTGAATTCAGCGCGGCGGCGACCATGGCGGCGAGGCCGGCACCGATGCTGCGAATGCCGATGACGCGGGTCGTCGGCGGCAGGCCGGAGCGACGCGCCGCTTCGGCGTAGGACTCGGGGTAGAGGCCGTAGAACGCGTAGCCTTCGGTGGGTTTCGTCTGGATTGTGCCGGTCACCGGCAGGGCCGTGAGGCGGGCGATGGCGGTACGAAGGTTGAAGGGGGCGCCGCGCCATGAGGCATCGAGAGCGCGGGCGAGGGTGGTAAGAGCGGCCATGCCGGCAGGTTCGGTCGAGGCGTCGCGATCGATCAGCGCGCAGATGAGGGCCGCGGCGTCAACGAAAGCCCCGGCGAGGCGGGCATGCCGTTCGAGGCCGGGCGGAGCGTCGGCAAGGGCTTGGAGAGCGGTAGTGATTTCCGCCTGGAAGGCCGCGGCATCGCGGGTCGTCTCGACTTTACCATAGACCAGCATGCGGCTCTCCAATGCGGTCGAGCAACGTCGGTTCGCGCATCCCGCTCCGATGGAACCAACCCCCAGAGGTTAGGTTCAGCCCAAGCAACTTACCTCACATGGGGAGGCCCAGATGGCCGATCGGAAGGTACGCGTCGGGCTGATCGGAGTGGGCAATTGCGCCTCCTCCCTGGTGCAGGGCCTCACCTATTATCGCGACGCCAGCGGCAACGAACCGGTCCCCGGACTGATGCATGTGGAACTCGGCGGGTACCATATCGGCGACATTGAGATTTCGGCGGCTTTCGATGTGGCTGATGCCAAGGTCGGGCGCGATGTGGCCGAGGCGATCTACGCGGGGACCAACAACACTCAGCGTTTTGCCGATGTGGCGGACACCGGTGTCGTAGTCCAGCGCGGGCCAACGCTCGATGGTATCGGGCGCTATCTCAAGGACGAGATCGCGGAGTCGGAGGCACCGGTGGCGGATGTCGCCGAGGTACTGCGACAGAGCGGGACGGATGTATTGGTTTGCTACCTGCCCGTCGGCTCGCAGCAGGCGGCGGAGTTCTATGCGCGGCAGGCGCTCGAGGCGGGTGTAGCCTTCGTCAACTGCATCCCGGTGTTTCTGGCGTCCAAGCCAGAATGGGCCCAGCGTTTCGCCGCCAAGGGACTGCCGATCGTCGGCGACGACATCAAGAGCCAGGTTGGCGCAACCATCATTCACCGCATGTTGGCCAATCTCTTCCGCGAGCGGGGGGTGCGACTAGACCGAACGTACCAGCTGAATTTTGGCGGCAATACCGATTTCCTCAACATGCTGGAACGCGAGCGGCTGGAATCCAAGAAGATTTCGAAAACGCAGGCGGTGACCAGTCAACTCGATGTGCCCTTGGCAGCGAACGATGTGCATGTCGGACCGTCCGATCACGTGCCGTGGCTCACCGACCGCAAGTGGGCCTACATCCGGCTCGAGGGCACGACCTTTGGTGGCGTGCCGCTCAATGCCGAGCTCAAGCTCGAGGTCTGGGACTCGCCCAATTCGGCCGGGGTGGTAATCGATGCGGTGCGCTGCGCCAAGCTGGGGCTCGATCGCGGCATCGGTGGTCCGCTGGTGGGGCCGTCGAGCTATTTCATGAAGTCGCCGCCGCAGCAGTTTACCGACGACGAAGCGCGGCGGCGGACCGAGCAGTTCATCGCCGGCATCGAGGAACCGGTGCTCGGGGCGGCGGAGTGACGACCACGTTCTTCGTGCTTCGGCATGCCGCTCACGACAATGTCGGCGGCTTTCTCGCCGGCCGTATGCCGGGCGTTTGGCTGGGGCCTGATGGGCGGGCGCAGGCCGAGCGGCTAGCGACGAGGATGCAGCGGGAAACCCTCGCGGCAGTGCATGCCAGTCCGCGCGAGCGGACGCAGGAGACGGCCGCGCTGGTCGCAGCTGCACAGGGTATCCGACGCGTCGTGGCGGAGCCGGAGCTCGACGAAGTGGATTTCGGCGACACGTGGGAGGGCAAAGACTTTGCGACCCTCAACCAGGATGCCGCCTGGCGCCGGTGGAACAGCACACGCAGTCTGGCGCGGACGCCCGCGGGCGAGCGGATGATCGACGTGCAGGCGCGGGCGTTGAACCTCGTCGAGAGGCTGTGCGCGCGGCATCCGAGGGCGGCTGTGGCACTGGTGACGCATTCGGAGGTGATCAAGGCCATCGTCAGCCATGTGCTGGGCCTGCCGATCGATGCGTGGGCACGGTTCGAGATCGGCCCAGCTTCGATCACCACAATGGTCATCGGAGACTGGGGAGCAAAGCTCCTGACACTCAACGAGGTAACGCCATGACAGCCGAGGAAAAGGGAGACAGCGCATGCAAATGACAAGCGCAGAAATCCGCCAACGCGTAGAGGCGCTGCGTCCCTGGTTCCACAACATGGAGCTGGGCGGGGTGCCGACCGCCCCCGAACATTTCCTGGGGGACTATCCGGCGATCAAGTGGCGCAAGTTCGCCGATGCCATTCCGGCCGACCTGAGCGGCAAGACGGTGCTCGATATCGGCTGCAATGGCGGCTTTTATTCGATGGAGATGAAGCGTCGTGGGGCCGAGCGTGTGCTGGGCATCGACTTCGACGATGCCTATCTGGCGCAGGCCCGCTTCGCCGCCGAGGTGAGCGAACTCGATATCGAGTTCCGCAAGCTCTCGGTCTACGACGTCGGCACGCTCGGTGAAAGTTTCGACGTCGTTATCTTCATGGGCGTGCTCTACCATCTGCGGCATCCGCTGCTGGCGCTCGACCTCATTCGCGAGCATGTCGCCCATGATCTGATGGTGTTTCAGTCGATGCAGAGGGGCAGTCCGTCGGTGGCGGGCGTGAGAGAGAACTACGAGTTCTGGGACACGGACCTCTTCGACGCGCCGGACTTTCCGCGGATGCACTTCATCGAGCATCGCTATGCCAACGATCCGACGAACTGGTGGGTGCCAAACCGAGCCTGTGTCGAGGCAATGCTGCGCAGTGCCGGTTTCAGCATCGAGGCGCATCCGGAAGACGAAGTGTTCATCTGCCGCGCGGCAGACCAATCGAACTACGCCAAACCGGTCTATCCGGACAGCGGGAGGAATGCATGATCGAAGCAGCGATGCTCTGGAACGAGCCGAACAACAAGTCGCACTGGGACCCGGAGGTGGACCCGGACTGGAGCAAGTTTGCCCAGATGGTCACGCTGGCGGCCGATGCGATCGCGGATGTCAATCCGGCGGTGCTGCGGCTGGTGGGCGGGATGTCACCGATCGACCCGGGGTTCATCGAACGCTTGAAGCGGATGGGCGCGCTCGACCGCATGGATGCGGTCGCGGTACATGGCTTTCCGCTCGACTGGAACCTCTGGCAGATCGATGATTGGCCGGCCAAGATCGAGGAGATCCGGGCGGTGACCGACCTGCCGGTGTGGATCACCGAAGTGGGCGTCTCGAGCTTCGGGGCGGAGGAGGTGCAGGCGTGGGGGCTAAAACGCACGGCGGAGTTATTGCAGGGCTTGGCCGAGCGCATCCACTGGTACAGCCTCTACGACCTGCCGCGCGCTTGGGAAGCCACTACCCGCCATCGCGAGGCGGAGGGCTCATCGTACTACCGGCACTTCTACATGGGGTTGCTGCACGAGGATGGGACGCCGAAGCCGGCGCTGGCGGAGTTCGAGAAGCTCGATGAGCCGCTCGGGCTGATGCAGTGGTTTCACTATCACGACCATCGGCTGGAGGATGCGGTCAGCTGGTTCAATCGGCTTGGCGTCACCAAGGTGCGGACCGGCCTTTCGTGGGCCGACAGTTTCCGGCCCAATGCGATCGACTGGTTCGACCGGCAGATGGAGGCGCTGCAGGATTTCGATGTCACCGTCACCTTCTGCTTCACGCCCGAGCATGAAGGCCTTGCGCCGCACCACACCAGCGCACCGAGGGATCCGCAGCTCTTTGCTGATTTTTGCGCCCAGATGATCGAACGCTATGCCCCAGCAGTGGCGCAGCCACGTACTGCCGCGGTTGGGGCAATTCAGGCGGCGAGGTAACCGTCGTCGAAACCGCCGACCCTCGCCAGCCCGCCGAAATCGTGGATGGTGAGGAGGTGATCGGAGTGGTCGGCCAGTCCCAAGGCCCGCAGCTCCTTGAGGGTGCGGTTGGTATGGACTGCCGAGATGCCCAGAATGCCGCCCAGCATATCTTGCGACAAGGCGAGGCGGCAGCTGAGCTGCGGCGAGTTGGCGTGCCGCGACCGGTTGCGGATCATGGTTTCGCAAAGGAAATGTGCCATGGATTCCAACGAGCTGCGCTGGCCGAGGGAGATGACGCGTTCGCGTGCGATGTTAAGCTCGCGGAGGACCAAAGCCGAGAGTCCCGGGCCTTCGGTTTGCGGGCCGATCAGTTCGGCAAGATCTTCGGGATGAACAGAGGCTGTGACGGTGCCTTTGAGCGCCACCAGGACGTCACCGAAATCGACGTCATCCAGGTAGCGGCCGAGGTTGAAGATGTCGTCGCGATAGTAGATGGCGACGCCCTGGCAGCGGCCATCTGACAAGAAGCGGTGGCGCACGATCGCCCCGTCGAGGACGATCTGCAGACCTTCGGCCATCTCCTCGATTTCTTCCTGAGCATCGTGATGGTGCAACTGCAAAGCCTTGCCGCGCAGGGCTTCGACCAGTCGGCGTGTTCGAGAAATAGCTATGGAAACGGTACTCATGTCGACCTCGCCTGTCTTGATATGCCCCGCATCGGCATCCGCAAGATCAGGGAGGAAGCGGATAGTCGCCCTCCAGGCTGGCCTTTTCGCCGTAGCGACGGGTAGCCAGCACCTGCAACCTTAATGTGCAGCAGAGCACAGGGTTGCAAAATAACATAGGTTGAGCGGATTGAGGACGACTTGCCACCCATCAAAGGCGTCGCTGGCAGCCAGAAAGTCCAAGGTCTGGCCGTGAAAGTGCATGGTTGGTCGTCAGCCCGGACCATGAACTTTCATCGTGCGACGGTAGGCGGTGTGTCGTTCGTGTTCTCGACGGCTACACCCGGACGTGATCCCGACCGACCTGGTTGCGGTAACCGGCTAGGGCTGACGCGTGGCCACGGCGATGGCGACGGGCAGCCGATCGAAACTCACGCGAATGGTGTCGTCCTCCCGATCCAGGGTGCCGACCCGGGTCGACCACGATGTTGCGGGATGGGGCAGGCGGAGGCGGGCGTCCTCCCAAGGGCGGGGACGCCAGGGGAAGAGGCGGACGCAGACCAGCAGGGTATGGGTCTTGGTCGCCCGGGTGAAGGCGAGGACGGAGTCGTCGGCATAGTCGACGACGAGAGGGGTATAGTCGCCGTCGGCGAAGAGGTCGGGGAGGTCGCGGCGCAGTTGGAGCAGGCGCTGCGCCAGCCCTTGCTTGATGCTGCCGGTGCGCCAGTGGCGGCTGGCGGTCTCGAGATCGGCCTCGGCCGCCAATGTGGCGCTGCGCCGGTCGAAGTCGACGGGCCGGCGATTGTCGGGGTCGACGAGGCTCTGCTCCCAATATTCGGCGCCCTGATAGATGTCGGGGACACCGGGGACGGTGAGCTTCAAGGCGAGCTCCGCCAGGCCGTTCTGGGCGCCGAGCGGTCCGACCCTGCGCTCGAAGGCACGGAATGAGGTCAGGAAGTCGCCGGCGGGGTCGAGCGCCGTCTTGACGTAACGGCTCACCGCCTCTTCGTAGTCCGACTTGGGAACGGTCCAGTTGGTGCGCTGCCGGGCTTCACGCACGGATTTCAGCATGGCGGCGTCAAGGCGTTCGGCGAAGCGGGCGAGACGGTCGCGGTCGAGCTCGCCGATGGGGTCGAACTCGGTGGGCCAGGCGCCCAGCAGCATCTGAAAGAAATAGTAGCGGTCGTTGCCGTCGATTTCTGGGGCGCCGGCGGCAGCCAGCAGGCCGGTCCAGTGCCGCACGTGATCGCCCCATTCGTCGGCGCAGCCGCTGAGAACGGTTATGCGGGCGCGAGTGTCTTCGCCGCGCTTGGTGTCATGGCTCGATGTGGTGAGCAGGCCGTGCGGAAATTCCGCGGCCTGGGCGCGGCAGAAATCGTGGAAGGCATCGATGCTGCGACCGAAGCGGTCGGGTTTCTCGCCTACATCGCTGAGCGAGATGAGGCGGTGGAAGCGATAGAGTGCGGTGTCCTCGAGGCCCTTGGCCATGACCGGGCCGGTATATTGCTGGACGCGCTGGGCGATATCGAGGACGTCCGCGGCGTCGTACTCGCCATCGGGGCTGGCAAGTTCGCAGAGTAGAACCTGTTCGAGGAAGTCGAACACGGCGGGATCGACCTGCGGGGTCTCGCGGCGGGCTGAGGCGAGGGCGACGGCAATATTGCGCCGGTCGACCTCGTGCAACGGGTCGCTGTCGACATAAGTGCGGTAGAGCGGCAGGGCGGCGACATAGGCGCGGAGCGCAGTGCGGAGCGCGTTGCGGGTGATGTCGGCGCTCTTGAGGTTCTGCCGCGCCAGGCCATGAAGGCGCATGGTGAGGGCATCAAGTTCGGCCGCCATCTCGTAGTCGATGATACCGAGCTTGGTGGAGCGCTCGATGCTGGGGACGTCGGGCTGCGATCCAGCCTGCTCTTTGTACAGGCGAGTGAGGCTCGCCTCTGCCGTTGGGTCGGTCAGCAGCTGGGTGACGGCGGTGGCGAACTCGTAGCCGGTAGTGCCATCGACGTTCCAGTCGGCGCGCAGCCGCTCATGCGGGGCAAGGATCTTTTCGACGACCAGATAGATCGGGCGCGGACTGCGTTCTCGCAAGCGCAGGCAGTAGGCCTTGGGGTCCCTGAGGCCATCGATGTGGTCGACGCGAAGGCCATCGACGAGACCCTCCTCGACGAGCTGAAGGGGGATGCGGTGCACGTGCTCGAAGACATCGTCACGCTCGACGCTGACGGCGGCGAGATCGGAGACGATGAAGAAGCGGCGATAGTTGATGTCGTCGGCAGCGACGGAATAGCGGGCGGGGCGCCAGTGCTGCTGCTGAATCAGCTTGTGCAGGCGGTCAGGGGAGGCGTTGACCTCGGAGACCAGGCTCTCGATGGCGGTGGCCGGGAGGTCGCGTAGCCGGGTCTTCAGTTCCTCTGCGGCGGTGCCGGGCGCGGCCAGGAGCGTTGCGTCGGGAGGACTGTCGAGACCGAGCGGAAGGTCGTGGTAGCTTGCGGGGGTGAGCGGCAGCTTGTGGGTGTTCTCGGCCCAGATGGAGAAGTCGCCGGCTTCTGCGTCGAAGCGCAGCGACAGGGCGCCGTTGCCGAGAGCGTCGGCATAGGTGGAACCTAGGAACGGTACCAGCAGCTTACCGGTCAGGCTCGGATCAGAGGGCGACCAGTTGATGTCGAACCAGTCGGCGTAGCGGCTCGCCTCACCCCACTCGAGGAGATCCAGCCAAAGCGCATTCTCGTCGCCACCGACGCCCATGTGATTGGGCACGATATCGAGGACGATGCCCATGCCACGCTGCTTCAAGCGGCTGGCCAGATCGCGGAAGCCGTCCTCGCCCCCGAGCTCGGGGCTGATGCGGGTGTGATCGACGGTGTCGTAGCCATGCGTGCTGCCGCGCCGCGCCTTGAGGATGGGCGAGAGGTAGACATGGCTGATGCCGAGGTCGTCGAGATAGGGCACGAGTCCGGCAGCATGCTGGAAGGTGAAGTCAGCGGTGAGCTGCAGCCGATAGGTGCTGCGGGGGACGGGATGAGCAGTCAATTTTCGCCGGGTCGATGAGAGGGGGACCCTCGTCAACTCCTGTCGAGCCGATCGGTTCTCCGCCCACGCTATTCTTGCGTGCGTCGGTAAAATGAGTGCTCTGAACCAGGGTCCGGCCAACGTTTCCTAACTTATGTTGGCCGGGCCCCTAACGTTTGTTGAATGGGGGAACCGCTGGGCCCGACCGATATTCCGATCCTGAGAGCATAAACCGGCGAAGACTATGAACACGCATTTTTCCCCCACCTATCCAATCACCCGTGAACAGGAAAGCAAGTTCGGCACCCAGATCATTCCCGGCGGTGTCCGCTTCCGGCTCTGGGCGCCCGGCGCCAAAGCCGTTTCACTCAAACTCTACAATCCGCCGCGCGTGCTACCGATGTTGCCAGTCGGGCGCGGCTGGTACGAAGCCGAGGTCGAGGGCGCCCGGGCGGGCAACCTCTATCGCTTCGTGCTCGACGACGGCACCGAGGTGCCCGACCCAGCCTCGCGCTATCAGCCGGAGGGGATCGAGGGGCCGAGCGAGGTCATCGATCCGCGCAGCTTCGAGTGGAACGATGCCGGCTGGCGCGGCCGGCCATGGGAGGAAACGATCCTCTATGAGCTCCACGTGGGCACCTTCACGCCGGAAGGCACCTACCGGGCAGCGATGGAGCGGCTCGACGAACTGGTGGACCTGGGTATCACCGCGATCGAGCTGATGCCGATCGCGGAGTTCCGCGGGCGCTGGAACTGGGGCTATGACGGCGCGCTGCTGTTTGCGCCGCACGCGCTTTATGGCCGGCCGGACGATCTCAAGGCCTTCATCGACGCCGCGCATCACCGCGGGCTGACGGTGTTTCTCGACGTGGTTTACAACCACTTCGGGCCGAAGGGGAATTACCTCAGCATCTATGCGCCGGTGATGACCGACAAGCACGCGACGCCTTGGGGCCCCGCTGTGAACTACGATGATGAAGGCTCGCACATGATCCGCGACTTCGTGCACGCCAATGCCCGCTACTGGCTTAACGAATATCGCTTCGATGGCCTGCGCTTCGACGCGGTGCACGAGATCATGGACACGGGCCCCAGGCATCTCTTGCACGACCTGGCCGAGCAGATCCGGGGCGCAACCGATGGACGCCACATCCATCTAGTGGCCGAGAACGCGCTCAATCAATCCGGCTGGCTGAACAGGCGTGAAGACGGCACATCCGGGCTCTATACGGCGCAGTGGAGCGATGACATCCACCACGCGATCCATTCGGCACTCACCGGCGAGAGCCACTGGTACTATGCCGATTTCGCCGGACGGCCGGATCTTCTGGGGCGGGCACTGGCGGAAGGCCTGAGCTGGCAGGGCGAATACATGGAGTTCGAAGGCCGCCACAAGGGCGAGCCCAGTACGCACCTGCCGCCCACGGCGTTCGTCGCCTATGCGCAGAACCACGACCAGGCCGGCAACAGGCCGCTGGGCGAGCGCCTAACGTCACTTGTGCCCCGTGAGGCGGTGCGAGCGGCTGCAGCCATCGTGCTACTGAGCCCGCAGATCCCGCTTCTCTTCATGGGCGAGGAGTGGGCGGCGACATCGCCTTTCGCTTTTTTCACCGATGTTGGTGACGATCTGGCGGAAATGATCCGCGCGGGCAGACGCGAGGAGCTGAAGCATTTCCCCGCGGGCACGCCGGATGACCTGCCGGACCCGATGGCGGAGAGCACGTTCGACCTCTGCAAGTTGCGGTGGGATGAGCGGGAGAAAGAAGAGCATATCGCCTTCCTGCAGCTTTATCGCCGGCTCATCGACATCCGTAAGCGCGAGATCGTGCCGCGGCTCTACGATATGGGTCCCGATGCCGGGCGTTGGCAGCTGATCAATGACCGGGCAGTGGAAGTCCGTTGGACGCTGGGCGATGGCTCGGAGCTCTGTCTCGTCGCCAACCTATCGCCAGAGCCGGTCGATGGACTGGAACTCTGGACGGCGGACCATCTTTGGCTCGAGGGGTTTGCGACGGGCACCACGCTCTCGCCATGGAGCGTGCTGTTCCGGCTGTCGAAACCACAGGCGGTGCCGAATGGCTGAGCGCCCGCCTGTCATCCTTTCGATCGCCAAGGTCGCAGTGTTGGCGCAGGTGGTGCTGCGGGGGCTGGACCAATCGATTCAGCACGGCGGTCTCCAAGAACTGGAGCCCAATGTGCCACTCGTGTCGGCACCGAAGGAGCTCTCGCGGCAGGGTCGTGCGACCAAGGACCATGACGGCAGGGCAGCACCATGAGCGCTGCCGAGGGACCGCCCGACTCGCAACATCCGGCAGGCTGGTGCGGTCGCATCCATGCGTGGCTGAACCTCTACAAGCGCGGCGCCCTGAGCCGGCGGGTCGAGAACCTGCCCGACGTCATTGCCTGCCTCGAGTCCGAGGCTATCGATGGGGAGCGGATCGCCAGGGCGCTGCCGCCTGGTCCGGCGCGCGAGGCGGCGAGACGGGTAGTCATGCGCCTCGACCTCATCAACCGCGAACTGGTCGACGAACTGCTGGCGCACCGCGACGACACGACGAAGTAGGCTCAGCCGGCACCCTCACGGTCATTGCTGCGATCAGCCACCGGCTTCTGCATGGTGTTAGGCTGATCGGGTGCCTCATCAGGCTGCTCGGGCAGGGGATTGCCCTCAAGCAGCGGATCCTGCTCGTCCTTTTGCAGCTCGATGACCTCGTCGCGCACCCGCTCGGCGTCGTCGCCACGATTGGCAGTGGCGAGGTCGGCGGCCTGGTTGGCCGGCATGTCGAATGCGTCGGCGAGGAATTTCGCGTCCTCGACGGCGTCGGAGCCCTCGGGTGTCTCGGTCAGCGGCGGACGACCGGAGGTGCCGGGTGTCGTGCTGCCCTCGGCGGCGTGCTTGGGCTCGGCCCCGGAGCGGCGGCGATCGTGGAAGCCGAGCTCGGCATCGTTGGGGCCGAAGTCGGGATCGACGGGGATATTGGATTTCTGGGTCATGCCGTTTCTGCCTGGGACGCTACTGATTGAGCAGGGGCGACCTGCAACTGGCGGCTCGCCTCCTCGGCGGCCTCGTTAGCGGCGTCCCGGTTGTGGCCGTGGGCCGCGAGAATGGCCTCGGCCACCGGGCGGGGCAGGCCGTGCTTCTGCATGAAATAATCGATGCGGTAGGGCCGCGAACGCGACGCCGTGTGTGATCCTGTCGCCAATCCTATGCTCCTGTTGCCGACTCGAACTTCCAGGGCAGGCGTGGGTTGCGTCGGCGGCGGGCTGGAACGATGCGGCGGCAGCCAAGTTCGGCTGGCAAGGAGATTGCCATGCTTGCGCAGCCGTACGCCGATCCGCTGGACCTCGTCCCCGCCCCCGTTTTGGCGGGGACCACACCATGAGCACGGCAGCGGACATCCTCATCGAGACGCTGATCGCCTGGGACGTCGAGGTGATCTTCGGGCTGCCGGGCGACGGCATCAACGGCATCATGGAAGCGCTGCGGACGCGGCAGGACCGCATCCGCTTCATCCAGGTCCGGCACGAAGAATCGGCGGCGTTCATGGCCTGCGCCTATGCCAAGTGGACGGGCAAGCTCGGCGTCTGCCTTGCGACATCCGGACCGGGCGGCACGCATCTGCTCACGGGACTCTATGACGCCAAGCTCGACCAGGTGCCGGTGCTGGCGATCACCGGCATGCAGTTCCACGACCTCATCGAGACATTCACCCAGCAGGATGTGGACCTCACCCGCGCCTTCAACGACGTGGCCGAGTTCAACGTGCAGGTGAGCGATGCGGCGCACATGGAGAATGCCGCGAGCCTCGCCTGCCGGACGGCGCTCAGCCGCCACGGCGTGGCTCATATTTCGGTCGCCAACGATGTGCAGGAGCAATCGGTCGACGAGGCCAAGCGCTCGAAGCGGAACCGGCCCGGACATGTCACCAACCAGTGGTTCGCGCCAGTGCTGGTGCCGCCGGCCGGCGAGGTCGTCCGAGCCGCGGACATTCTCAACGGTGCCAAGCGGGTGGCCATCCTTCTCGGCCGCGGCGCCGCGGGGGCGCGCGATGAACTGGAGCGGACCGCGCAACTGCTCGGTGCTCCGATCGCCAAGGCACTGCTCGGCAAGGCAGTAATCGCCGACGACCATCCGCAATGCACCGGCGGCATCGGCATTCTGGGCACGCGGCCGTCGCAGGAGATCATGGAAAGCTGCGACGCGCTGCTGATCGTCGGCTCGACCTTTCCCTATATCGAATACTACCCCAAGCCGGGGCAGGCCAAGGTGGTGCAGATCGACTGGAACCCGGAGCGGATCGGGCTGCGGTGTCCGGTCGATGTCGGTCTCGTCGGCCATGCGGCGCAGTGCCTCGAACAGCTCAACCGGCAGCTGCAGCAGAAGGATGATCGTTCCTTCCTCGAAATGGCGCAGCGCGGCATGGAGAGCTGGCGGCAGATGATGCGCGAGGCGTCCGAGCGGGTCGCCGAGCCGCTGAAGCCGCAGATGGTGGTCCGCCGCTTCGGCGAACGCATGGCGCCAAACGCGGTGCTGGCGTCGGATTCGGGCCAGAATACGGAGCTGGCGGCGCGGCACATCGACCTTAGGGATGGCAATGCCTTTGCCGTCTCGGGTGCGCTGGCCTCGATGTCGTGCGGGCTGACCTATGCGATCGCGGCGGGCATTGCGTTCCCGGGGCGGCAGATCTGTGCCGTGGTCGGCGATGGCGGATTTGCCATGCAACTTGGCGAGTTTTCGACCGCGGTGCGCTACGGCATCCCGCTCAAGCTGTTGGTGATCAAGAACAACATGCTCAACCAGATCGCCTGGGAGCAGATGATGTTCCTGGGCAATCCGCAGTTCGGCTGCGAGCTGCAGCCGATCGACTTCGCCATGGCGGCGCAGGCCATGGGCGGCAGGGGCTTTTCCATCACGCGGGAGGTCGACATCGACGCGGCGCTGACGGCGGCCTTTGCCGAGCCGGGGCCGGTGATCATCGAGGCGCTGGTCGACCAGTACGAGCCGATGATGCCGCCGAAAATGCCGCCGGACTATCGCGAGAATTTCGCCAAGGCGCTGCCGGAGACGCCCGGAGCCGACAAGATCGAGCAGAACATTTCGGCCGAGCCGCTGGCCACAATGATGAAGGGCTGAGAGATGACCGAGGACAAGACGCCAAAGTCGAAGCCAGAAGACAAGAAGGACCGCGACGGCAAGGCCAGCGAGGATCGCTCGAAGGCGACCGCCGAGGCTGTCGAGGCCGGCAAGGTCGAAGCGCCGAAGGGCATCCCCTGAGAGGACAGTATCGTGGACGATACGGTACAGCGCGCAAAACTGCCGGCGATCCTCAACGGGCTACGCTGCAGGTGTCCGCGTTGCGGCGAGGGCCGGCTCTATCGGCGGTATCTCAAGATCGTGCCGACCTGCGAGGTCTGCGGGCTCGAGCTCAGCAAGGCGCGCGCCGACGACCTGCCGGCCTACATTGCCATCACGATCGTCGGGCATATCCTGGTGGTCGGGCTGATGCATTTCCAGTCCGGTGGCGGCACGCTGGAGCCGTGGGTCTATCTGCTTCTCCTCGCCGCTCTCTCCGTGGTCCTGCCGCTCATCATGCTGCCGTCGATCAAGGGCGGGGTGGTGGGCCTGCAGTGGGCGAGCCACATGCACGGCTTCTAGCCGAGGGGAACCGGGCGGGCCTGCCGAAGTTCGGCTTGAAGACCGCAACGGAGCATCATCATGGTAGAACATCGCACGTCGAAATGGACCATGGCGCTGGTGGTGGCGCTGCTGCTGTCGGGCGCGATCTATCTTTTCCTGATCGTCACGCAGTCAGGCCTGGTGCCCGGCGATAGCGGAGAGGGCGCGGCGGCCGGGCCGATCGAGACCAGCGGCCAAGCCATGGATCTGGCGGCGTTGCCGTGGGCGTCGGTGGTATTGATCGCCACGGCCATTCTTGGTGTCGCCCTTGCCTATTCGCAGTACCGCGCCTCGAAGGTGACGCCGGCAGAAGAAGCGCGCACGGAAGCCGCGGTGCGCGAGCAGCACAGGCGCGGGGAAGAACTCTGAACAGTTTTGGGGGCTGCTGGAACTTGGCAGCCCAGCATGTCGGCCGCGGCGTTTCCGCTGGCGTAGACGTGCGACGCGTTGAAGGGCACGCCGTTGGAATTGATGGCGGTAATCCAGGATAGACCGGTCGATTCAGGTGGAAAAGAGCGGGAGCTGACGGGGCGGTGGGAGGCAGGCCGTCCCGTCAGAAAATCATCCCGGAACCATGATGTTCCGCAGCCCCAACCTAGTTGGCCCGGTGACGGTTCCGGTCCGGGGTCGCCTAGTTCATGAGATTGATCTCGCCGAGGCGTTGCTCCAGGCTGGATAGGCCCATAGCGGCATCGCCCACCCAGGAACTTTGGGCCGCCTTGGGCGGTAAGTCGGCGACGAGCCGGCTGAGATCGGAGCGGCTGATCATGACTTCCTGACGGATGCGGGCGATCTGTTCGACGACGCGTTGCCGCTGTTCGACGGTGCATTGCGGCCGCGTCAACATGAGGTGGAGGCGGGCGACAGCGACCTGCCACTCGCCAATGCGGTTGGTCATGGGATCGAGCACGGCCCGTGCCCGCTGCCGGATGAGGACATCCTCGCGCTTGGCCCGCCGCCGCTTGCCGTCCACGATTTCGGGGGTAGTCCGATGAATGAAGGTTTCCATGCAAGTCCTCCTACTGCAAGGAGGCGCCATGGCGCCGACGAAGGCACTAACCCTGGATAGCGGCGCAGCGAAAAGCGCCGGCGGTAGTCGCGCAACCGGATGACTTGAGGCGAGTTGGTCAAGCTTATGAAGGGTGTTGGAAGTGACCCGCTGGTCGCCCGGCGAGGAGGACAGTGATGATCGAAGATGCAGTCCGCGATGCCATCGTCGCCGAACTCGAACGGCAGGCGGCAGACCGGCCGCAGGAGCTGCGCGTGAACCGCGACGACAGCAGTCTCGGCATCGATGGCTCGGTCAATCTCGAAGAACTGGTGATGGCGGTGGTCGGCGCCTTGGCAGGCGGTCCATAGTTCGCACGGGCGCGCAAATAAGCTTCGTGGGCGGGCGGCGACCGTCCACCCACAGATCAGGTTTGGCTCACGGCGATGTGGTGCCCGAACTCCCCATGGCATCGGAAATGCTGCTGCTTGGCGAGCTGGCGCATGCGGCTATGAGTGCATCGAAGTTGCCGCTGCCGCTGGCTGCAGTGCCGCTGGAGGCGCCGCCGCTCGCAGTCGCATCGGTCGAGGCCGTGCTGCCGGTGGCGGTGGCATCCGTGCCACCGGCCGCGCCAGTGGTGCCGGCGGTGCTGCCCGCTGCAGCCGTATCAGTGGCGCCCGCCGTTCCGGCGGTGGCGTCGGTCCCCATCGTGGTTGAACCGGCTGCTGCCGCATCGGTGGAGCTGCTGGCGCCGCTCGTCCCGCCCGCCGACATCATGGCGTCCTGCCGTCCGGCAGCATAGCCTTGAAGGAAGGCGGTCTGGGCGGCGGAGTCCATCGCCGACAGGTCCGAGCAAAGCATTCCCGCGCCGCCCATCGACGAACTGGAGGACTGCGCCACCGCCGGTCCGGCAGCGCAGAGCAAGGCCATCGCGGAGGCGGCCAAAAGCATAGATTTCATGGTTCTTCCCTTTTGCTTGCAGCCTATTGCTGCGGGGAATCGAACCTAAGTTTCGGGGGGCGGTTCCAAGCGCTGCTATGATCGACGCGCGTCGGGGCAGGCTAGACGCACGCCGGGACCATCAGCAAAGTCAAGGGGATCGGAATGGTGGAGCTGAGCGGGATCGAACCGCTGACCTCGTCATTGCGAACGACGCGCTCTCCCAACTGAGCTACAGCCCCGTTCCGATGGGTGGCTATGTAGCCAATCGCGAGGCGTTGGCCTAGCCCCTTTTTTCGATCAGACGAGCTTGTGTTCGAGCAGGCTCCTGGCAGTGGCGACAATGGCGTCGGGGGCGGGGATCAGCGGATGACCGAGCAGCCGGACCGCCGCAGCGGAGTCGAGGCGCTTCACCACGCCGAGTTCGTTGATGAGGCCCCGAACGTCCTTGTCGAACAGGCCATAGAGGCGCACGCCCCAGTCGGGCAGGGCAAGGCGAGGCAGTCTGCGACCGGGCAGAGTCTCGCGCAGGACCTGCGCCACATCGGCCATGAACAGTGTCCGTTCGCTCATGGGAAACCGGCGCCCACCGGCTTCGGGGCTGGTCATGGCGCGCACATGCGCGTCGGCCACGTCGCGGACGTCGACAATGCCGAAGCTGATGCGCGGGAGAGCCGGCACCGAGCCGTTGAGGAGGCGCTTGACGAGGAGGGCGGACGTGCCGGGGTCCTCGTCGAGCAGCGGTCCGAGGATGGCGCTGGGATTAATGGTGGCGAGGGCCTCGCGTCGGCCGAAGCCGGCGACGATTTCCCACGCACGGCGTTCGGCTCGCGTCTTGGACTCGATGTAGGCATTGACGCCCCGGCCATCGAGGTCGGTCCAGTCTGCCTCGGTGAAGGGGGCGGTACGGCGCTTGTCGTGGCCATAGGCTATAGCGGCCATGGAGGAGGTGAGGACAATGCGCTCCACGCCCGACTGCAACGCGGCGTCGAGGGCCCGCTCCGTACCCTCGACGGCCGGGCGGATCAGCTCCATCTTGTCGGCGGGAAGGTCGATCACAAAGGGCGAAGCGGTGTGCTGGAGGTAGCGCACGTCGGTCATTGCCGCGTCCCAGCCGGTATCGGCAAGCAGGTCGAGCTCGACGAACTCGAGGCGCGAGATGTCGGCGCCGGCGCCGGCCAAAGTCTGGCGAACCTTGTCGGCCTTGTTGAGATTCCGCACACTCCCGCGTACCGTGAAGCCCGCTTCGAGCAGTTGCAGTGCGAGATGGCCGCCGAGAAAGCCGGAAATGCCGGTGACGAGGACACGGTCAGACGGTGTGTTCGCAGACATGAGTTTGGCTTTCATGCGTGATCAACTGAACGACATGTATGTTAATCGTTCAATCCGTTCAATATGACCGTCACGCTTTCTGCATCGTCCCGCAAGTTGTCTCCGGAACGCCGGACTCGCATCCTCAATGGGGCGAGGGCGGTGATCCTGCGCGTGGGGCTACGCGGGGCGACGATGGAGTCCGTGGCGCGGGAAGCAGGTGTCGCCAAGCCGACGCTCTATGGCTACTTCCCGGACAAGGAAGCTGTGTTCGAGGCGCTGATCGCCGAAATCGGCGAGGACATCCGGAGCGCCTTCGATGCGGCGCTGGCGCAGGACGGCGATACGCCAGCGCGGATTGCGGCCGCAATCGTCGCCAAGTACAAGGTGATCAATCGGGTGCTGGCGGGGTCGCCGCACGCCGCCGAACTCTATGACGAGTCAACCTCAGCGAGCGCGGGTGGGCGGTTCGGTGGGCTCGAGCGCCACGTCGAGGGCCAGATCGCCCGGGTGCTGGAAGACGGTGGGGCGCAGCGGCCACGGCCACTCGCGCAGCTCATCGTAGCGGCGTCCTACGGGATCTGCCGCAAGGCGCAGAACATCGCCGAGATCGGTCCGGCGGTGCGGTTGCTGGTGGAGCGGCTGGTGCGGCCGGAGCTTGGAAAGGCTATCGGCACCAGGAAATAGGCAGTAGGGCGAGCCTATTGGCTCATGCCTACTGCCTATTGGCTGATTTCAAACCTTCGCCCAGGCGCCGGTCTTCTCGCTTTCGAAGACGGCGTCGATGACCCGCATGTTGAGGATGGAGTCTTCGACGCCGTAGGGCAGCGGCTTGTCGCCGAGAACGGCGAGAGCGAAAGCTTCGGCCTGCTCGGTGTATTGGTCCACGGGGCGGATGATCTCGCGGCGGGCGAGGCTCTTGTCGAGGGCGGCGCCGTTATCGACCAGAATGGCAGTCGCGGTGTCAGGCGGCGCGTTGAACGGGATGACGATTTCGACGCGGCCCTTGGTGCCGATGACCTCGATGGTCTGGTGGCCCACCGACTGGGTCGAGCAGGTGAAGGTCAGCTGCCGGCCATAGCCGAAATCGGCGATGACGGAAGCCAGGCGGTCGGTCTTGAAGTCGGGATCACGGTCCACGAGGGACACCACGCGCTGCGGCTCGCCTTCGAACAGGAAGCGGCCGGCGGTGATCGGGTAGCAGCCGATATCCATGATGCCGCCACCGCCGATATCGGCCTGGTTGCGGACATTGTTGGGGTCGGTGTTGTTGTAGAGGAAGGCGGCGCGGATAGCGCGCAACTCGCCCAGTTCACCCGAGCGGACGATCTCGCGGGCACGGTGCCACTGCGGGTGGAAGCGGACCATGAAGGCTTCCATGACGATGACGTTGGACGGGCACTGGCGCAGCTGCTCGGCTTCCCTGGCGTTGAGCGCAATCGGCTTTTCACAGAGCACGTGCTTGCCAGCCTTGGCCGCCGCGAGGGTCATGGGGACGTGCAGGTGGGTGGGCAGCGGGTTGTAGATGGCGTCGATATTGGGATCGGCGAACAGTTCTTCGTAGCTGCCATAGGCGCGGGCATGGCTGCGCAGGCCGAGATGACTCAGCGCTGTATGGGCGCGGGCCAGATCGCGCGAGGCCATGGCGACGACCTCGGAATGGGGCGACTTGAGGATGGCCGGAATGACCTTCTGCACGCCGATATTGGCGGTGGACAGGATGCCCCAGCGGACCTTGCGCGATTCAGTCATTGATTTCCTCCTCAAGACGGCGCCGGACGCTATCCCATAGCGAGCGCGTCCGTCCACGACGGAAATATACGACTTTTCGGGTGCAGGAAGATCGGGTGGTGCGGTTACTGCGACAGGAACCGGCTGGCGATCCAGCCATTGCCGCCGTCGGGCAGGGCAACCTGGGTCCAGCCGTCCTGCGCGCCGACGACAGGCAATTGCGAGCCGGCGGTCGCAACGGTCAGGGCGGCACTGTCGGTGCCGGGGCCCGACCGCACATTGACGTTGCTGGTGACCGTCGCCAGCGGTCCGGACGGCACCTCGGCCGCGGCGACTTCGACCGCCTTCGGGGTGAGATCGATGACCGGCTGGATGGGCTTGGCCTTGGCCAAAGCATCGCGCTGGGCCTGTTCTTCGGGCGTCGGGGCGCGTACGGAAACGAGGTAGCTCGGCTTCAGTGCCGTAGCAGTGACAGCGGTTTCAGTTTCAACCGGAAGCTGGCGCAAGTCCCCGAGCGCAAACCAAGCGCTACCGGCAACGCCCGCCAGGGCGATGGTACCGACTGTCAGAGTTCTCACGATCGACTTGCGCATGGGCATCGTTCGCCAGGTTCCAGGATCCACATCGTTCCATGCCCTAACGGCCACGATAGTGCGAGCGTTCCTTCGGTTTCTGGTTTGCGGTTTGCTAACCAGGCGGCGCAAGGTACTTGCAACTGACTCTTCGGTCAGTTATATCGTAGCTGACCGAGCGGTCATATATCCCGCGAGCGAGAGATGCCGATGACCGACGACACATCCAGACGGGTTCCGAAATTCAGACGGCGCGCCGAAGCGCGGCCCGACGAGGTGCTGGATGCGGCGCTCGATCTCTTCATCGAACTGGGGTTCACGCAGACACGGGTCGACGATATCGCCAGGCGGGCAGGAATTTCGAAAGGGGCGGTCTACCTCTACTTCCCGTCCAAGGAAGCGATCATGGAGGCGCTGGTGCGGCGCGCGGTGGTGCCGATCGCCGACAATGCGCTGCAGTTTCTCGATCTCGACCAGGACCCGCGCCTGACCATCACCATGGTCCTCAAGATGGCCGCGCACCGACTCAGCGACCCCAAGACCACCGCCATCCCGCGCATCGTCTTTCGTGAGGTGAAGGCGTTCCCGCAATTGGCGCAAATGTACCGGCGCGAAGTGCTCGACAAGGTGATCCCGGTGGTCGAGCGGCTCATCGCCCGCGGCATCGATCAGGGTTATCTGCGGCCGGTCGATCCGCATCTGACCATTCGTTCGATCGTCGGGCCGCTGGTGCTGCATGTCGCCATGGCCGAGATCTTCGGGATCATGCCCGAGGGCGGCATGCAGTTCGACAAGCTGGTCGACAACCATCTCACCATTCTCTTCGACGGGCTCAGCGCGCCGCCCAGCGCCAAGCAGTGGTCGAGCTCGTAACGGAGGCTTCCGATGGACGAAGTCATGACATTCTTCGCGGGTCTGCTGGCGCTGGTGCCCGGCATGGGTCCGGCGCCGGAGCCGAGCTGGAACGGCTATGTCGAGGCTGATTATGTCTATGTTGGCGCGCCCAGTCCGGGGACCATCGAGACGGTGGTGGCGCGCGAGGGCCAGGCGGTGAAGGCGGGCGAGGTGCTGTTCATCCTCGACAGCCGGCAGCAGCAGGCGGTGCTGCGGGCGGCCGAAGCGCGTGTGGAGGCAGCGCGTGCCAATGCCGAGAACCTCGCCACCGGCAGCCGCGACGCCGAGATTGACGTCATTCGCGCCAATCTCGACAAGGCCAATGCCGACCTGTCGCTGGCACAGAGCCAGTCCGAGCGGAGCGATAAGCTCCTGGCGGAGGGGCTGGTGCCGCAGGCCAAAGCCGACCAGGACCGCGCGACACTGCGCAGCGCTGAGGCGCAGGTTCACCAACTCGAAGCGCAGTTGCGCGTCGCCGAATTGCCGGCGCGCGATCCGCAACGCGTTGCCGCCGAGGCGACGCTGGTGGCGGCCGAAGCCGATGCGGACAGGGCGCGGGCCGATCTCGCCGACCGCACGGTGCTGGCGCCGCAGGACGGGCGGGTCGAGCGGCTCTATTTCTCGGGTGGCGAGCTGGCCCAGGCGGGTACGCCGGTGGTGGCGCTGCAGCCCGCCGATGCACTCAAGGTCAAGTTTTACCTTGCCCAGGCGGACCGGCCGGCGTTCTCGCTGGGCGAGACGCTCAGGGTCAGCTGCGACGGATGCGGCGCGGGACTGGCGGCCACGGTCAGCTACTTCGCCTCCGATCCGCAGTTCACTCCGCCGGTGATCTATTCGCGCGACGAGCGCAGCCGGCTCACATTCCTTGCCGAAGCGACACTCAGCGACGCGTCGTCGCTGCATCCGGGGCAGCCGGTGACGGTGGCGAAATGAACGGTGAACCGGTCATCGATGTCCGAGGCCTCACCAAGAACTTCGGTGAGAAGCGCGTGGTCGACCATTTCGACATCCAGGTGCCGCGCGGCGCCATCTATGGCTTTCTGGGCCCCAATGGCTCGGGCAAGACTACGACCATCCGCATGCTCTGCGGGCTGCTGACGCCGGACGAGGGCGAGGGCACGTGCCTGGGGTTCGACGTGCGCAAGGAAGCCGACCGGATCAAGGAAGAGGTCGGCTACATGACGCAGAAGTTCTCGTACTACGAGGACCTCAGTATCCGCGAGAACCTAGATTTCGTCGCCCGCATGTACCGGCTCGACAGGCGCAAGCAGCGGGTAGAAGAGGCGCTGCGCGATCTCGGCCTCGCGGATCGGCAGAAGCAGCTCGCCGGATCACTATCGGGTGGCTGGAAGCAGCGGCTGGCGCTGGCGGCGTGCCTCCTCCACAACCCGCAGTTGCTGCTGCTCGACGAGCCCACCGCCGGCGTCGATCCCAAGGCGCGGCGCGACTTCTGGGACGAAATCCGCCGGCTGTCGGCCAAGGGCGTCACCGTGCTGGTCTCGACCCACTACATGGACGAGGCGGTGCAGTGCGATTTCATTACCTACATCGCTTATGGCAAGAAGCTGATCGACGGGCGCTCGGCCGATATTCCGAAAATGGTCGGGCTCGAAACCTGGCGGGTGGAAGGGCCCGACCTGGCGGCACTCGAGGACAGGCTGAGCAAGGAACCCGGCGTCGAACAGGTGGCGCGGTTCGGCGCCGTGCTTCATGTCTCAGGCACCGACAAGGCGGCGCTGGAAGCAACGGTCGAGCGGTTCAAGGCCGAGGGCACGCATCGCTGGAGCCTGCAGGTGGCCGGGCTCGAAGAGGCGTTCATCTATCTGATGGCGGGCGCACGCGACAATTTCGCCGCAGACTCCGGCAAGGTCGCCGCATGAGCGCCTTCTCGCTCAGCCGCTTCGGCGCGGTGCTCTACAAGGAGTTCATCCAGATGCGGAGGGACCATGTCACCTTCGCGATGATGATCGGCCTCCCCATCGTGCAACTTCTGCTGTTCGGTTTCGCCATCAATGCCGATCCGCGCCACCTGCCGACACTGGTGGAAATGGGCGACGACGGTCCGCTCACCCGGGCGGTCATTTCGGGCATGCAGCAATCGGGCTATTTCGATTTCCGCGGGCCGGTGATGGGCGTTGCCGAGGGCGAGGAAGCCTTGCGCCGGGGCGAAGCAAACTTCGTCGTCGTCATTCCGCAAGACTTCGAACGCGACGTGATCCGCGGCCGGCATCCGGACATTCTCATCGCCGCCGATGCTTCGGATCCGTCGGCGGTGGGTGGCGCCGCGTCGGCGCTGTCGGGCATCGTAAACGTCGCCATCAAGGATGTGCTGCAAGGGCCGCTGGCGACCACAGCCGGTGCGCCGCCTGCCTTCTCGGTGGTGGTGCATCGCGAATACAATCCCGAGGGCAAGACCTCGACCAACATCGTGCCGGGGCTGCTGGCCATCATCCTCTCGATGACGATGGTGATGATCACCGCGGTCGCCATCGTCAAGGAGAGCGAGCGCGGCACCATGGAGATGCTGATCGCCACGCCGGCCAGACCGCTCGAGGTCATGCTGGGCAAGATCCTGCCCTATGTCTTCGTGGGTTATGTGCAGGCGGTGGTGTTCCTGGTTGCAGCCGGGTTGGTCTTCGGCGTGCCGTTCGAGGGCAGCTGGCTCGCCTTCTTTATTGGCTTCAACCTCTTCATCGTGGTCAACCTGGCGCTCGGCTTCCTGATCTCTACGGTGGCGCGCAGCCAGATGCAGGCGATGCAGCTCTCGTTCTTCACCATCCTGCCCTCGATCCTGCTCTCGGGCTTCATGTTCCCCTTTGCCGGTATGCCGGGCTGGGCCCAGTTCCTCGGCACCGGTGTACCGGCGACGCACTTCCTGCGCGTTGTTCGGGCCGTGATGCTCAAGGGCGGCGACGTCGCCGATGTCGCGCCACAGTTCCTGGCGCTCGGCGTGATCCTGGTGGCGATCTCGGGGATTGCCATGCTGCGCTACCGGCAGACGCTGGATTGATGTCTCAGTCGCATCCTTCTCCCGTTTGCGGGAGAAGGTGGCGGCCAAGCCGACGGAGGAGGGGGAGCAGTTTGTGCTTGTCGCGCCAGTGGCACCCCCCTCGACCGGCCTATCGTCGGTCCCCTCGCCCGGAAGCGGGAGAGATCGCCGACTGTTGGATCACGCAGCTTCGGCCTTGGGGGGCAGGAAGGTGAGACCGTAGCGGGCGCCGATGGCCATCAGAGCGGCGGGTTCAACGGCTTTCTCGTTAGCAATATCGACGAAGAAGTTCTCGAAGCCGCCGGGGGTGACGGTGACCAGCAGGCGGCCTTCGGTGCTGCCAATGTTCTTGTAGGTGTGCGGTACGCCGCGCGGCAGCAGCGCCGTGGTGCCGGGGCCGCCGCTGAAGGTCTCGTCGCCGCACCAGAACTGGAAGTGGCCGTCGAGCACGTAGAACATCTCGTCCTCGCGGCCGTGGATGTGCATCGGCGGGCCGTCATTGGCGGAAACCAAGCTTTCGAAGATGCACATGGCGCCCGCGGTGGCGACGGTTGGCACTCGGATGTCGATGGTGCTGATCGAGTTGACGCGCTGGGCCGAACCGGCAGGCGAGACGGCGGCAGTATTGAAGGTCATTTGGGTTCTCCTTTGGTGGCGGCGGGGTGCCGCGTTTTGATGGCAAGGAGTTACGCCGGGCTCGCGGACATGATAATCCCGATGATCTGATCAGATTATCCGGATGATCTGTCCAATGAAAACGCTCGATCCGCTCGCTGGCGTGTCTTCGTTCATCGCGCTTTCAGAAACGCTCAATTTTGGCGCTGCTGCTGAACGCCTTGGCATGGGTCGGGCAACACTTTCGGCGCAGATCGCCGATCTAGAGAGGCGGCTCGGTGTGCGGCTGTTCCAGCGATCGACCCGCCATGTCCGGCTTACCGAGGCGGGCGAGGCCTATCGAAATGCACTGGGTGGCGTGATCGGGCAGGTGACGCAGGCAAGGCAGGTGGCAGAGAGCTATCAGACCGAGGCGGTGGGCAAGATCCGCATCACGGCGCCGGAGGAACTGGGCGAGCGCTTCATCGTGCCGGCGATGGCCGAGTTCATGGCCGAGCAGCCCGGGCTCTCGATCGAGCTCGACCTGTCGGCCCGGCGCGTCGACATCATCAAGGAGGGGTTCGATCTCGCCATCCGAGCCTCGCTGGCGGTTGAGCCCAATCTCATCGTGCGGCGGCTGGCGGTTTCCTCGGTCACGCTCACTGCATCGCCGGACTATCTGGCGCGGCGTGGCGCCCTGGTGGAGGTCGAAGACCTGCACGCGCATGACATTGTCCACCATACCGGGCTCAAGGCCGGGGCGCTGTGGGTGATGCGGCGCGGAGAAGAAGAGCGCCGGGTGCCGGTGCATACGACCGTGCAGGCCAATGCCGGCGCGCTTCTCTGCGCGGCGGCGGTGGCCGGGCTCGGCATCACCTACCTGCCCGAGTTCATTACGGGGGACGCCCTGCGCGCGGGGCAACTGGTGCGCGTGCTCACCGACTGGAAGATCCAGGCGGTGGACATCAATGCGGTCTATCCGTCCAACCGCAACATCACGCCCAAGGTGCGCGGCTTCGTCAATGTGCTGGCCAGGCGCTTCGAGCTGATGAAGGACTTTCTCTGACGCCGCCCCGATGCGATAGCAGTTCTGCCGCAGCAATGGAGTGAGACGATGAAGAGCGTGGTGTTCGATGCTTATGGCAGTCCCGGCAAGGTGCTGCGGGTCGAGGACCTGCCCCTGCCTGAGCCGGGCAAGGGCCAGGTGGGGGTCAGGCTGGTGCTGTCACCGATCCACAACCACGACCTGATGATCGTCACCGGTCACTACGGCGTGAAGCCGCCGCTGCCGCACCACCCGGGCACCGAGGGGCTCGGCATTGTCGACAAGCTCGGCGAGGGCGTCACCAATGTGGCGGTCGGCGACCGGGTCACCGGCGGCGCGAGCGGGGCGTGGTCGGAGTACTACCTCAGCCAAACGGCCGGGCTGGTGGTGGTGCCGGCGTCGATCGATGATGCAACTGCCTGCCAGCTGACGGCCATGCCGATGAGCGCGGTACGGTTGCTCGCCGATCTGGAGGTCAAGGCCGGCGACTGGATCGTGCAGAATGCCGCTAATGGCGCGGTCGGCAAGATGCTGGCCAAGCTTGCGACCGAGAGGGGCATCAACGTGCTCAACATCGTCCGTCGCGAGGAGGCAGTGGCCGAGCTCGCCGCCGAGGGTATCGGACATGTGGTTTCGTCCGAGCATGCCGACTGGCAGGATAGGGCAAGGGCGGTCACGGGCGGCGCGCCGGTGATCCGTGCCGTGGACTCGATCGGCGGCCGGGCTTCGGACGAGCTGATGGATCTCGTCGCCGAGGGCGGACGGCTGGTGTCGTTCGGGGCGCTCAGCGGGCGTCCGATCCAGGTGACCGCCGAGAACCTTCTGTTCAAGCAGACGACGATTTCGGCGTTCTGGGGCGCCAAGCCCGAGCTCAAGATGACGCCGGCCGAACTCGCCGCCGCCAGGATCGACCTCGTTCGCCGCGCAGCGGAGGGTTCGTTGAAGCTCGCTGTTGCCGAGGTCTTCCCGCTCGATCAGGCGGCCGAAGCGGCGGAGGCCAGCAATGCCAAGGGCCGCCAAGGCAAGATCGCGCTCCGACCCTAGTCGCCGAGCGCAGCTTGCATCTGGCCGATGAGGCGGGCGTCGTCCCAGTAGTTCGCTTGCAGCCATTGGTCCGCTGCTTCGACTTCGGCAGGATTGCGGGCGACCCAGCCGATGCGGAGGGCAACGCAGTGCCGGTCAGGGTGGCCCACATTGTACATGTGGGCCATCTCCTCGAAGACGCGCTTGGAATGGCCATAGGCGTTCTGGTTGTGAGCGGCCCAGCGGGTCTTCGGGTCGGCCCAGTCGGAGGACGGGATGACGACGCGTCGGATGCCGTAGCGGTCGCAAGCGGCGAGAAGGCGGGCGGTGTCGACGACGGCCTGCCAGTGCACCGCGTCCGGGTCGCCTACATTGGCGCTGGTGGCGACATGGATGAGGCCATCGGCCTTTTCGAAGGCGGCTTTTACCTCAGGCGCCTCAAAGTCGATCTCGGCGAGCGAGGCGACGATGTCGGCTCCGGCCACGCGGTCGATCCCGATGGTTTCGGGGAAGGCCGTCATCAGGCGCCGGCCGATATTGCCCATGGCGCCAACGAGATGATGGTCATGCGGAAACCCCGAGCATCTGGTCCTGCAGCAGCCGCAGGGCATAGAGGCGAGTGGTGGCGTCGGGGGCGGCGTTGGCCCGGGTGAGCAGGTCACCCTTCTTCACCGGCGCGATGACCTTGCCCCCTTCGAGGAGGCCGACCGGCACGGCCTGCTTCGCGCGGGCGTCGCCGATGGTCATGATGAAGCTGCGGTAGCAGGTCTCGCCGATGGCATCGAAGGTCTCGCCCACCGCGAGATCGCGCTTGGCTACGGCGCAAACTTCGGCCACCGGATTGGGCAGCGGCACCATGTCGGGTTTGCCGTAGAGCATGATGCGGGCGGCGGTCAGCGGCACTTCGAGCGAGGTCAGGTGATAGGGGCGGAAGAAGCTATAATAGGGACCCTTGCCGACATGGAGGTCATCCATGCGCTCGATGATGCGGGGGTGTTCGGCCTCGACGATGACGAAGACGCCCGGCGCGACACCCTTGCCGATGGTGAAATCGACAACGCCCTTTTTGTTCAGGATGCCGCCGTCGGCCTTAGGGATCAGCACCTTGACCATATCGTCGCGGTCGGCCTTGGGGCCGTGCATGCCCGGCACGTCCGGCACAAGGCCGGTGGCGTTGGCGATAGCGCACATCTCGACCATGGTCTTCGACCCATCGACGAACTCGACCAGCATGCGCGGGTTCATGTTCCGCCGGGTGGCTTCCTCGCGGTAGTCGTCCGGCACGGCATCGTGGTTGAGCGGGTTGTTCTTGCCCTTGCCGGCGGAGACGATGCGATAGCCGAGGGCCGTCGCGAACTCGATCAGCTCCATGCAGGAGCTGGGTTCGTCGCCGGCGCCGACGGAGTAGATTACGCCGAGGCGGTCGGCCTGCTGCTTCAGGTACGGCCCGATGGTGACGTCGGCCTCGACATTCATCATCACGAGGTGCTTGCCGTGTTCCATGGCCATCAGGTCATAGTCGGCGGCGACGCCGGGCTTACCGGTTGCATCGATGACGACGTCGATTTGTGGCGTGGTGACAAGGGTTTCAGCCGAGCAGATAGCGAGCTTCCCGGCTTCGAGAGCGGCGGACACCTTCGATGGACTATCGGCCTCGGCGGCGCGATCGTCGTTGCCATAGGCGATCTTGAGGGCATCGCGCACCGTGTGGGGGCGGCGGGTCGCCACGGCGGCGATCTCGATGCCGCGCATCAGGGCGCCCTGGGTCACCAGGTCCGTGCCCATCTCGCCCGAGCCTATCACCCCGACCCGGATGGGTTTTCCGGCCTCGGCGCGGGCCGCGAGGTCGCGGGCGATGCCGGTCAGATGGACGTTGGTCAGCGGCTTGGCGGGGATCAGCGGGTGCATGGCGGCGGTCTAGCATTGCGGACTTGCCTTGGGAACCGGCAAAGGCTGATTGTTGTTCCGGGCGAGAGGAGGCGGCATGCAGATCGAGAGCAGCATCGAAGGGCAGTTGGGAGTGATTGCGCTCAACCGGCCGGAAGCGATCAACGCGCTAAACCACTCGATGATCGAGGCGATTTCCGGCGTGCTGCAGCTCTGGGAGCAGGACGACAAGGTCCGGGCAGTGCTGTTCGAGGCGCGGGGCACCCGCGGCTTCTGCGCCGGTGGCGACGTGCGTGCGGTGCGTGAATCCGTGCTGAAAGGCGACCCAGATTGGGCCCGCTTCTTCGTAGATGAATACATTATGAACGGCCGGATCGCCTCTTATCCCAAGCCTGTGGCGGTCATCGCCGATGGGGTGGTGATGGGCGGCGGCATCGGCATTGCCGGACATGCCCAGTTCCGGTTCACGACCCCCAATGCCCGCTTTGCCATGCCCGAGGCGGCGATCGGCTTCGTCTGCGACGTGGGCGTCAACGCGATCTTGCGGAAAGCGCCGGTGCAGCGCGCGCTGCTGTTTGAGCTCAGCGGCCAGGCGGTTGGCGCCGCCGACGCCCTGGCGCTCGGACTTACCGATTGCGCGGTGGCGCCGGAGCGACTGGGTGAGGTCCGGGCGAGCATCGTGGCGGCGGCGGGAGCGACCAATGTCGAGCAGGCGTTGGTCGGGGTCATGGAGGCTGAGAGCATCCAGGCGGGCGATCGCGTGCTCTGCGACCTTGCGGACGGGCTGGAGGACGAGTTGCGGTTGGGGACGGCGGCGGAGATCGTCGCAGCAATTACCGATTCCGGGGAGGCGCCGGAGTTGGCGTCGCTTCTCGCCGCACGTTCGCCGACGAGCCAGGAGGCCATCTTGCAGAGTCATCTGGCGGCCCGGCGGGCGGGGACGATCGAGGAAATTCTTGCCATCGATACGCGGTTGGCGACGCTGCTCGCCGGATTGCCGGACTTCAGCGAAGGGGTGCGGGCGGTGCTGGTCGACAAGGATCACAAGCCACGCTGGAGCAGGGAAATCCCCCATCAGCAAATTGCGCAGGCGGTTGCAGGTTGACCCCGCTGATTTGCATCAAGGTTAGCACTTCTTAAACCGTTCCCATGGACACTGACTTCCGGGAAATTCTCCCGGGGGCAGCCTGTTCATGGCCGAAACGTCGATCAAAACCATCGCTCTACCGGCGATCGTCGATCTCGATGCGCTCGATGGCGTGCGCGATACGCTGATCGACGCCGTGGAATCCGGTCCGGTGGACGTTGACGGCCGCGCCGTCGAACGCGTGTCGACCAATGCGCTGGTGATGCTGATCAGCGCAGGCGAAACCGCCCGCCGCAATAATTTCGATTTTCACGTTGCCGAAGCGAGCCCGCCAATGCTCTCGGCCATCGACCGGTTGGGCTTTGGCCCAAGCTTCGCCGGCATGATGAAAGGATGATCTGCTGATGCGCGTTCTGACTGTTGACGATTCCCGCACCATTCTCGCGATGCTGCATCACACGCTGAGCAATGCCGGGTTCGAGGTACTGCAGGCCGAAGACGGGCAGAAAGGCCTCGACGTGCTCAAGAACGAGAGCGTCGACGTGGTTATCACCGACATCAACATGCCGGTCATGGATGGCATCGAGTTCATCAAGAACGTGCGCGCCACGGGCCTGCACAACAGCCTGCCGATCCTGATCCTCACGACCGAGACCAGCCAGGACAAGCGCGACCAGGGTCGCGCTGCGGGCGGCACGGGCTGGATCGTCAAGCCGTTCGACCCGGAAAAGCTGATCAGCGTTATCCATCGCGTGGTCCACTAGTCGTAGTTTAAACCCAGAAGGGTCCGGCCGAGCCGCATTTCCGATGAGCGATCTCGACGATTTCAAAGCCACCTATTTCGACGAGTGCTCCGAGCTTCTGCTCGAACTGGAAGAACAGTTCGCAGCCATCGAGGCCGGCGATCATTCCAGCAGCCGGCTCAACGCGGTGTTCCGCGCCATCCACTCGATCAAGGGTGGCGGTGGCGCGTTCGGTTTTGCGGGCCTGGTCGGCTTCGCGCATGCCTATGAGACGCTGCTCGACTATGTGCGCGATGGCCGTGTCGAGCTTTCAGAGAGCACCACGGCGCTCTGCATCCGCGCCAATGACATCATCGCCGATTTCGTCAAGGCCGCGCAGGACGGCACCGATCTTGCCGCCGACTATGGCGCCGACGAGAAGGCGCAGTTCGACGCCTTGACCCGCGGCGACGCTGACGACGAGTCGGGCGAGCCGATGGAAGAGTTCGACATCGACTTTACCCCGGTGATGGTCAAGATCGGGGACGACGCCGACGAGCCTGAAGTGCCGGTCGCCCACGTGCCCGAAGATGCTGCCGACAGCTTTGCCGCGGCGCCGCTTGCCGCGGTCGAGCCGGGCCACTGGGAAATCAAGTTCACGCCGCACAGCGAACTCTACGCGCGGGCCAATGATCCGCTGCTGTTGTTCCGCGAACTTGCGACACTGGGCGCGATTCAGGTTCGCGCCGTGTTCGACGAGGTGCCGCCGCTCGCCGATTTCGAGCCCTTTGGCGTGTATTGCTCGTGGGAAATTTCGCTCAACTCGCCGACCGCGACCGAAGCCTCGATCGCCGAAGTGTTCGAGTTTGTCGAAGGCAATTGCGATCTCTCGATTGCGCAGGTTGCGGCCGCTCCGGCCTTGGCTGCGCCGGCGCCGGTCTCTGCCGCTGTCGCCGGACCCTCCTTCGCCGACCTGTTGCCCGAACCGGCGCTGGATGCAGCGGAACTGGCGGCCGACGAAGCGATGGCGGCTGAGGAAGAGGCGCTGAGCTTTGCCGAGCTTGCCGAGACCATCAAGCCGGCTCCCAAGCCCGCGCCCGCCCAGGCGGCCGCCGCGCCGACGCCGTTGCGCGCCGTGCAGAACGACGACGAGGCGGGTGAAGACCGCCGCTCGGGTCCAGAGGATCGGCGCAATGGCGTGCAGTCGATCCGTGTCGACCTCGACAAGATCGATCGCGTGGTCAACATGGTTGGCGAACTGGTGATCACCCAGTCCATGCTCACCCAGCAGATGGACGAAGTGCTGCGCGCCCGCTACCAGGAACTGGTGCGCGGGCTCGAAGTCCTGGCGCAGACCACCCGTGGTCTGCAGGACTCGGTGATGTCGATCCGCGCACAACCGGTCAAGTCAGTGTTCAGCCGTATGCCGCGCCTGATCCGCGAACTCGCAAGCAAGACCGGCAAGAAGATTAAGCTCGAAACCATCGGCGAGAATACCGAGATCGACAAGACGATCATCGAGCAGCTCTCCGATCCGCTGACCCACATGATCCGCAACTCGGCCGATCACGGCATCGAGACGCCGGAGAAGCGCCTTGCCGCCGGCAAGCCGGAAATGGGCACCATCCGTCTTTCGGCCGAGCAGGCGGGCGGCAACATCCTCATCATCGTCGAGGACGACGGCGCCGGCATCAACCGCGAGCGCGTGCTGCAGGTGGCGCGCGACCGGCTGGTGATCGGCCAGGACCAGCAGCTCACCGAAGAGCAGATCGATCAGCTGATCTTCGCGCCGGGCTTCTCGACCGCTTCGGAAATCTCCGATATTTCCGGCCGTGGCGTCGGCATGGACGTGGTGCTCTCGAACATCAAGAAGATCGGCGGTTCGGTGCATGTGAAGAGCTGGACCGGCAAGGGCACGCGCATGACGCTGCGACTGCCGCTGACGCTCGCCGTGCTCGACGTCATGCTAGTCAAGGTTGCCACCTCACCCTACGTCATTCCGCTCTCGTCGATCGTCGAGACCATCCAGTGCTCGCGCGCCAATTTCTCGCGCATGCCCACTGGCAACCAGGTGCTGCAGGTGCGTGGCGAATATGTGCAGGTCGTCGACCTCGCGTCGCGCTTCGAGATGCAGACCGACGCCGCGCCCGACAGCCGCTTCGTGGTGCTCTGCGAGGCCGAAGGCGGCGTCAAGGTGGCGCTGATCGTCGACGACATCATCGGCCAGCAGCAGGTCGTCATCAAATCCCTCGAGGAAAACTTCCAGTCGATCGATGGCATCGCCGGCGGCACCATCCTCGGGGACGGTAACGTCGCCCTTATCGTGGACGTTCAGGGCCTCAAGTCTACGATCACTCACAAGAGCGCCGCCTAGAACCGGCGGCAGGAAAGGCAGAACATGGAAAACCTCGGCTTCAAGGACGACTCGGCCAGCGCGGCCGCCGCCGCTGCCGCCGCCAACACGCTTCAGCTCATCGCCTTCTCGATCGGCGAACAGACCTATGGCGTGGAAATTACCACGGTGCGCGAAATCCGCGCCTGGAACGGCGCGACCCCGCTGCCGAACACCCGCGAGTTCGTTCGCGGCGTGATCAATCTCCGCGGCACCATCGTGCCGATCTTCGACCTGCGCGCTCGCTTCGGCGAAGGCCAGACCTCTCCGACCAAGAACCATGTCGTGGTGGTGATGTCGGTCGGCGAAAAGTGGGTCGGCATCCTGGTCGACGCGGTGAGCGATATTCTCACCGTCTCCAAGGACGACATCCACAATGTGCCGGAAGGCAATTCCATCGACACCGAACTGCTCAACGGCATCGTGACGCATGAGAGCCGGATGGTCGGATTGATCGACCTCTACGCCGTGGTTTCGGGCGCCAAGCTCGACGGCTAGGGTTTTCCCTGCAGCAGCAGTTGATGGGGCGTCCCGCGGGGCGCCCTTCTTGTTTTTGGGGGATCTCCCACAAACTCGATTGTCATCCCTGCGAAAGCAGGGACCTAATTATCAGCTCGAGTAGGGTAGAGATGGGTCCCGGGTCAGGCCCGGGATGACAGTCGATGGGTAGCCGGTATCTCGCGCTGGTTCCTCCGAGTGGGAGATCTAGTGGGGTCGCAACTCAATCAGAACCGACGGTCCGAACATGCTGCGGCCGACTTCCGTCCCCAGCTTCTCGTATCCCGAAATATCTGCGCTCAGCGTCTCGAAGATGAACACCCGCCGCGGTGATGGCAGTGGCGGGATCTCGGCGATGGAGCGGAAGGTGGCGATGCAGGGCAGTTGCTGGCGGTAGTAGTAGCTTAGCCCGATCGCGGCTTCGGGGATCATGACGAGGCAGTCGGTGGGGCGGAGATTGATCTCAAGCCATGCGGCGAGGCCGCGGAGGTCGTCGCGGGGGCGGAGGTTGTATGCGAACAGGCCAATGGTGCTCGCGATGCCCAGTGCCGCGAGACCGATGGCTCCGGAGCGACCTTTCGGCAGGCGGAGAAAGCCGATAGCCATGAGAAGCAGCAGTGGCGGCAGACTGCCGATGACGTAACGCGAGATCAGCATCGGCTGGATGGTCCAGGAGAGGATCGCGCCGGCGAGCACCGGCAGAAGCGCCCAGATCAGCAGAAAGGTGAGCACCAGGGGGAGATGAGGGCGCTCGGTGTCAGCGAGCGGCGGCATGGCGGCGGTGCCGAAGGCGAGGCGGATACCCACCGCGATGGCGGCGAAGAGGAAAGGGCCGCTGCTCAATTGCACCAGCAACTGGACCAGCGACCAGGGTGTCACGGGCTCAATCCAGAAGCCGCCGGACTGGATATCGGCGGCGCGTTCCAACAATACGCCGATCCAGGGTAAGAAGGCGGTGAGCGCAGCGAGTTGCAGCGCCGCCAGCGTCAGCAGGCGGCGGATGTCGTGGCGAAATATGAGCAGTGGGGCCATGCCGAGGCAGATGGCAGCCCAGGTCAGGGCGCCGTAGGGGTGGCTATAGAGTAGCGCGGTCGCCGCGACGGTCGAGGCAAGACCCATCCACCAACGCGGACGCTCGGAGAAGCTCAATACGCAGCCGGCCAAAACGGTCGCCGTGCAGGCGAGCAGCGCGTACATGCGCGCCTCATCTGAGTACCAGATGGCATAGGGCGAAACAGCAAGCAGGAGCGCAGCAAGTAGACCGGCTGGTCTACCGGCAGCCAGGCGACCGACCCAATAAAGGGCAAGAACGTTGAGCGTGCCGAGGATGGCCGAGGGCAGACGCAGCGCCAGCTCGGTTTCCCCGAGGATCGCCATCGAGGCCATGGCAAGGATGTTGTAGAGCGGCGGGTAATTGTCGGCGGCGGTGGCGGCGAGCATGTCGCCGAAGGTCAGCCGAGATTGCTGCCAGGTCACGACTTCGTCCCACCAGAGGCTCTGCCCGGTGATGCCGCCGAAACGGAGCAGCGCCGCCAGAACGACGACCGCCGCGAGCAGTGCCGCGGCGAGAGGTGGAGACGGCGGCCAGCCGCGCGAAGCAGCAGGGCCGGTGGCGGGGGGCACTAGAAAAGTTCGGCTTCGCCGTGGACGCCGCGGGCGGCGACGCCGGAAAGGGCGGGGACGCGGAGCTCGTCGAGGACGAGGCTCGCCCAGATCTCGTCATGGACGGACTCGGGCGCATTGGGCGGCAGCAGCGCAAACTGGCGCACGGCCAGTGCCATGTTCTGGCAGCGCTGTTCGATGCGATCCTGACCCTGCAGCGCGGAAACGATCATGGCGACCGCTTCCTTCTTGGCCTGATCGAAAGTCAGGTTCTTGTCGGCAAGCACTTCGAGCGCAAGCGTAATACCCTCGACCATGGCCGCAGACTGGCGCGCCGTTTCATCGAGCTCGCGAGCGAGTCTTTGCAGTGACATCTAGACCTAACCCCCGGATTAGCACCGACGACCCTAGACGAAATTTCTAAAGCGCTGGTTGCCAGCCGCCATGGTGTCACAAAGGTTGGGGCTCGTGGTTAGCGCTTCCCTAACGATTTGCACGTACCAATGAGACTCTACTGCGTCGAGGTGTTCGCATAAAATGGCAGTGCCTAGTTCTCTCCCGCCGGAATTCGACCGTGGCGTGGTGACGACCGTACATCAAGGCGACTGCCTGGTTTCCAACGACACCGACCTTACCTACTCAACCGTGCTGGGGAGCTGCATCTCGGCCTGCGTGCGCGACCGCGTTGCCAATGTGGGGGGCATGAACCACTTTCTCCTCGCCGAGCAGTCCGGGTCGGCCAAGGATCGCTACGGTGCCTCGGCGCGCTATGGGGCCTTCGCCATGGAACAGCTCATCAACAAGGTGCTGAGCAAGGGGACAGGCCGCAAGCAGAACCTCGAGATCAAGGTATTCGGCGGCGGCAAGATCAATGCGGCGCTCGACGATGTCGGGGCCAAGAATATCGAGTTCGTGCGCCAGTTCCTCGCCGACGAAGGCTACAGCCTCGACAAGGAGGATCTGGGCGGCACCTATGCGCGCCGGGTAATGTTCAAACCGGCTTCGGGTCGGGCCTTCGTCAAGCGGCTCGACAACACCGCCAATGCGGCGCTGGCCAAGGAAGAATTGCTGATCGTGCGGCGTCCGGTGGTCAAGCCGCCGGTGGATGATATCGAACTGTTCTAGCTCCGGCCCGCTCGTGGTTAGCGGATGGTTACTGGCCGGTGGGCCTCTATAGATTTGGTTAACCATTGCGCGGCTAGTGTCGGCCCATGATCGGCCGATTTGCCTACGGACAGCCGCCTCCATGTCTTGCACGCGCCTAGCGCTGCTCGTCAATTTCTGCTGGCTCGCCGCCGTTGTCGTGGCGGGAGCGGGGCTCTCTGTCTTCGGTCCCGGTGCCGTCGGCCTTGTCGTGAGCGGCGTGGCGCTGCTGGTGGGCTTTAGCGCGAGTCTCTGGGTCGGCGCGACGATCGAGCGCGCGCATCACGAAAAGCTCGAGGTGCTCGGCCAGGCGGTGGGTGTATCGCATGCGGGCGAGGGCGTCAGCGTCGAGGCGATCGTCAAGAATCTCTGTGCGCGGCTCGAGCGGGCCAATCAGTTCAAGGTCGCCTTCACCGGCTTGAGGCAGCCGGCCGTGCTGCTCTCCGCGGACGGCGAGATCGTGGGGGCGAGCCAGGGAACGATCGCCATCGAGCCGCGGGCGGTGGAGGGGCAGCCGGCTGACATCCTCTTCGGCCGCGGCTTCCTTGACCAGGGGCTGGCACCTGACGCGCTGATCGCCTTAGGGGACCTGCGGTATCACGCGCGGCAGCGCGATACCGGCCATGGCCGCAGCGTCATCGAGCTCATACCGGCAGGGCATTTCATCGCCGACGACGATTTTGACGCCTTCACGGCCGCGCTTGAAAACGGGCAGACCAGCTTCCGCTTCGACAAGCGAGCGGTGCAAAAATCGGAGGCGTTGCGGGCGCTACAGGCCGGGATCGAAAGTTTCGATCGCGGCGCCCGAGCCATGGCGCAGATGCTGGCGGGTGAGCTGGTCGATCCGGCCTATCTCAATTCCAACCAAGGTCTTGCCCCGCAGGTGCGCGAACTGCACGACACGCTCTACGCCATCCTTGAGGAGCGCGACGAGCTGGCGCATGAGCGCGACCGCCTGGAAGCCAAGATGCAGGCGGTGCTCAATGCCATCGACCGCTACCGCGCCACGGTGACGGCGATGGCCGAATATGCCGACAAGAGCCGCACCGGCCTGGTGGTCGCCAGCGACGCCATCGAAAAGAGCCGCGTTCGCACCAAGGCAGTGCGCGACCTCGAGCGGCAGGCGCGGGTGATGGCGACTGACGCAGGCCTTGCCGCCCGCCGCGCTGAAGCAGCGGTTGAAGGGGTCGACGCGACGACTGCCGAGATCGACAAGATGATGGCGGCAATCGAAGACGTCAGCTTCCGCACCAACCTCTTGGCGCTCAACGCCGCAGTCGAAGCGGCGCGGGCAGGCGAAAAGGGTGCGGGCTTTGCAGTCGTGGCAGAGGAAGTGCGCACCCTGGCGCAAACAACTCAGAAGACCGCCAAAGAAATCCGCCAGCTGGTCAGTTCAAGCCGCAATCAATCCGGGTCGAGCGTCAGCGAAGCCGACAACCTCAAAAAAATCCTCAGTGATCTCGGCGAACATTTAGAAAATCTAAGCAATGAAACTGACATGATCGCCGGTGCACTGGACGAGGGCAGCGGCGCCATCACCCGGCTCGACAACAATGTCGATGCATTGGGACATGAAGCCGAACGGGCCCTGCTGCTACCAGCGCGCAGAAAAACGGCCTAGCGGATCATCCCTGGACCGAAGATGGGGCAACGGGGAAGTATTTCATGGAACAGGGCGAAATAGCCCTCAGCGATCGCGAGTTCTCCCGCGTCAAGGCGCGCGTCTACGCGCAGGCCGGCATCTCGCTTTCCGACGCCAAGCGAACCCTGGTGGTGTCGCGGCTCTCCAAGATCGTGCGGCAGTTGCGGCTCGATTCATTCGACGCCTATCTCGATTATCTCGAGCGGGGCGGCACGGAGCGCGACGCGCAGGACTTCGTCAATGCGCTGACCACGAACCTCACCCGGTTCTATCGCGAGGATCACCATTTCGAGCATCTGGTGGGCTATGTCGGCCAACTCATGGAGCGGCGGCCGCGGATGGGACCCGACGGCAAGCCCAAGTTGCGCATCTGGTCAGCCGGCTGCTCGACCGGGCCGGAGCCCTACACGATCGGCATGTGCCTCTATGCGGCCTATCCGGACTTGAGGCGCTGGGACTTTAAAATCCTCGCGACCGACATCGACACCAATGTGCTCGCCAAGGCGGCGACAGGCGTCTACCCGGAAGCCGAACTCAACGGTCTGAGCGCGGAGCGGCAGCGCCAGTTCGAGCGCGTCGGCGACGGCACCGTGCGGATACCGATGGCCATCCGCTCGCTGGTTTCGTTCAAGCCGCTCAACCTGATGCACAACCCCTGGCCGATGCGAGGCCCGTTCGACGCCATATTCTGCCGCAACGTGGCGATCTATTTCGATAAGCCCACGCAGGGTGAACTGTTCGGCCGTCTGGGCAAACTCATCGTGCCCGAAGGCTTCCTTTATATCGGCCACTCGGAAAACCTAGGCTCAGGCAGCGAAGGTTTCCGGCTGGTCGGCAAGACCATTTATCAATCCAAATCCATGCAAAAGACGAGAGATGCAGCATGACCATCAAGGTGCTGATCGTTGACGATTCCGCCCTGATCCGTGAGGTGCTCAGCCGCACTCTCGGCAAGGA
>JAEZKB010000041.1 GCA_023415605.1 Pseudomonadota bacterium | reverse complement strand
GCAAGGTGGCGTTCTACCCGATCACCATCGTCATGGACAGCCGCGAAGGCGTGTGGGTCACCGGCCTGCCCCCGACCGTCGATGTCATCACGGTGGGCCAGGAATTCGTGATCCCGGGCCAGACCGTCAAGGCGACAAATGTTTCGGCCAACGATGCGGCCGAGGAAGCCAAAGCTGAGGGCGTGCAATCATGATGGACTTTCTCGAACGCATCCTGCGCATGCCGCGGGTTGTCCTGACGGTAATGGTGCTGCTGCTCGTTGCCGGCTTCGGGGCCTATACGTCGCTGCCCAAGGAGAGCTTCCCGGCGATCGACATCCCCTATTTCTATGTGTCGACCAGCCAGACCGGCGTCTCGCCCTACGACGCCGAGCGCCTTCTGGCCAAGCCGATCGAAGACCGCGTCAAGGACATCGATGGCCTGGAGAACTACACCTCCACGTCGACGACGGGCCACGCATCGGTCTTCCTCGAGTTCAACGTGAATGCCGACAAGGACAAGGCGCTCGCCGACATCCGCGCCAAGCTGGACGGCGTGTCGAGCCAGTTGCCCGAGGACGCCACCGAGCCGAGCGTCACGGAAATCTCGTTCTCGAACATGCCGACCATCTCGGTCGCCATCTATGGCGATGTGCCGGAGCGCACGCTGGTGCAGCGCGCCAAGGACCTGCAGGACGAACTCGAATCCATCCCGGCCGTGCAGAGCGTGACCCTTTCGGGCTCACGTGACGAAATGCTGGCCGTGACCATCGATACCAACCGGCTCGAGGCCTATAATCTTACCGCCAGCCAGCTGTTCGACGCCCTGGCCAAGAACAACATGGTGGTGCCCGGCGGTACGCTCGACACCGGCAATGGTTCGTTCAACGTCGAAGTCCCGGGCCTGATCACCACGGCCGAGGACGTCTACAACTTGCCGCTGAAGACCGACGGCGACACCGTCGTCACCTTCGGGGACGTGGCGACCATCACCCGTACCTTCAAGGATGCGACCGAATTCGCCCATGTGAACGGCCAGCCGGCCATCACCCTGGGCGTGATCAAGAAGCTCGGCACCAACGTCATCGACATTTCCGATACGGTGCGGGCCAAGACCGAAGCCTTCACGGCCGACTGGCCGTCGGGCATCGGCCACTCGTTCCTGATCGACCAGGCGGACTCGACCAAGTCGCTGTTCCGCTCGCTCGAAGCCGCCGTGCTGACCGCCGTGGCGCTGGTGATGATCACCTGCGTGGCGACGCTCGGCATCCGCCCTGCCCTCATGATCGGCACCTCGATCCCGATCTCGTTCATGATTGCGTTCCTCGTCGTTCAGATGCTCGGCATGACCATCAACATGATGATCATGTTCGGTCTGGTGCTGGCGGTGGGTGTGCTCGTCGACGACCCGATCGTGGTCGTCGAATATGCCGAACGAAAGCTGCAGGAAGGCGTGCCCAAGAAGGAAGCCTTCATCCTTGCCGCCCGCAAGATGTTCGTGCCGGTGGTGTCGGCGACGTTCACTACGCTGGGTGCCTTCGTGCCCCTGTTGTTCTGGCCCGGCATCATCGGCAAGTTCATGAGCTATCTGCCGATCATCGTGATCGTGGTGATGTGTGCCTCGCTGCTCTCGGCGCTGGTGTTCATGCCGATCATCGGTGCGATCATCGCTTCGACCCATGTCGACCCCAAGGCCAAGGAAGCCGCGGACATCGTCATGTATCCCGACAAGTTCGACGTGAAGAAGGTCAAGGGCTTCACCGGCGGCTATGTCCGCATGCTGCAAATCCTCATCCGTCACCCGATCATCACGCTGACGCTCGGCTTCGGCATCGTCATCGGTATCTTCGTCGCCTACGGCATGAACCCGACCGGATCGGAAGCCTTCCCGGCGTCCGAGCCGGAGTTCGGCACCGTGAACGTCGTGGCTCGCGGCAACTATTCGCCGACCGAAATCCGTGACCTCCTGGTCGAGGTGGAGCAGGAAATCCTGCAGGTGCAGGGCATCCAGGATGTCATCATGACCTTCGCCGGCGGCGGCGGTGGCGATATGATGAGCTCGGGTGGTCCGCCGGACACGATCGGTCAGTTCAACCTGCAGCTGATGCCGTGGAACGCGCGCATCAAGGCCGAGGAGATTTTCCAGAATATCCGCGACCGCGTCGCCGACATCTCGGGTCTCCAGGTGCAGATCGCGGCGCAGGAAAACGGTCCCCCGGCGGGCAAGGCTGTCAATCTGCGCGTCGACTCCACCAACTACGACGACCTCATCCCCGCCGTGACCAAGCTGCGGGACTATGTGGAGAACGACCTCGGCCAGACCATCGACGTCGAGGATGGCCGGCCCTCGCCGGGTATCGACTGGGAAGTGACGATCGACCGCGTGGAAGCGGCCAAGTACGGCATCGGCGTGCGTGAGCTCAGCCCCTACGTCCAGCTGGTGACCTCGGGCGTCAAGCTCGGCACCTACCGGCCGGACGACGCGCCCGACGAACTCGACATCCGCGTTCGCCTGCCGCTCGAGGAGCGCACGTTCGATACGCTCGACTCGCTCAAGATCGTGACGGCCCAGGGCCTGATCCCGGTCTCGAACTTCATCGAGCGCAAAGCCGTGCCCAAGGTCGCCAACATCAGCCGCCGCAACGGCGTCTATGCGATGACCGTGGCTGCCAATCTCGAGCCGGGCGTTCCGGCCGACCAGAAGATCGCGCAGCTCCAGAAGTGGGAAAAGACCCAGGAATGGCCGTCTGCCGTGACCATCGTCTATGGCGGTGCGGAAGAGCAGATCGGCGACACCAACGCCTTCATCGTCTCGGCGTTCGGTGCGGCGATGTTCCTGATCTTCCTGATCCTGCTGCTTGAGTACAACAGCTTCTACCAGGTGCTGGTGACCCTCACGACGGTCATCATGTCCCTGGCGGGCGTGCTGCTCGGCATGCTGGTCACCGGCTTGAGCTTCTCTGCGATCATGACGGGCTTGGGCATCGTGGCTCTGGCCGGCATCGTGGTGAAGAACGGCATCGTGCTGATCGACACCTACAACCACTACCGGCGTGACGACCATGTCGAGCCAATCAAGGCGATGCTGATCACCGCCAGCCAGCGTGTGCGGCCGGTGCTGCTCACCGCCACCGTGACGGCGCTGGGCGTCATCCCGATGGCGCTCAACATCGAGTTCGACTTCATCCGCCGCGAGGTGGTTGTGGGCGGTCTCGCCGGCTCGTGGTTCGTCCACCTCTCGGCCGCGCTGGTCTCGGGTCTCTTCGTCTCGACCGCGCTGACGCTGGTCATGGTGCCGGTGATGCTCACCGCGCCGCATGTGATCGGCGCCTCGGCCAAGCGTCTGTTCGGCGCCGTGTGGGGCTTCGTCACCAACCTCCTGCCGCGCCGCCGCACGGCGGTAACGCCTGAGGGGGCAACGATCGAGATCCCGGCAGACGCCAACTCGGCCGCCAAGTACATGACCAAGGACGGCACCGGCCTGGTCGAAACCGAACAGGACGGCGTCACCATCGTCTCCCGCCAGGCTGCCGAATAGCAGCACAACGGACGGAACGAACGCAAAGGCCCGCGAGCAATAGCGGGCCTTTTTGTTTGGGGTTGCGCACTCTGATCACATCGCCTATTTTAGCTGATCTAGCTAATGGAGTTGATCATGGCCGAAATGACCGCCACCGACGCAAAGAACAAGTTCGGGCAACTCCTCGAAATGGCGAGGACGGAGCCGGTCCACATACAGAAGAACGGGCGCGACGTAGGCGTCCTGCTGTCGCCCGAGCAATACGCGGCACTGACGGAACGCGCAGCTGAACCAAAGGTGCGGCCGATCGTGGAGCAGCTGCTGGCCAAGAGCATCGAGCGGCGCAAGTCGCTTTATGAGGCGCTCGCGCGGTAGCGAACATGACCCTCTACCTGACTATCGACGAGGCGCTTCGCATCCACGAAGTCCTCATTGAGGTGTTCGGCGGCGCTAAAGGCGTACGCGATCTCGGCTTGATCGAGTCCGCGTTGCTGCGCCCGCAGACAGGCTATTATGCCGACATCATCGAGGAGGCGGCCGCCCTCTGGGAGAGCCTCGCGATGAATCATGGCTTCATCGATGGCAACAAGCGCGTCGCCTATGCCTGCCTGGAACTCTTCCTCGGGATGAACAGCATCGACGTTGCAGCAAGCAATGACGAACTTGAGCGGTTCATCTACGGGCACCTCGAGGCCGGCACGTTCCGAAAAGATGTGCTCGAGGAGTGGCTGCATAGCCATACCAGCCCGCTGACGTAGCGGTACTGGTCGAGTACACCCACCACTTGTCATCCCGGACCTAACCCGGGACCCATCCCTCCTCCACTCGTACCGATGAGTGGGTCCCTGCTTTGCGCAGGGATGACAATCAAGTGTCGGGATAGTGTGGTGAAAGAGCCGATCGCTCAGTCCCTTGCGAGAATCTTCGCTTCGCTTATCCCCGCTCCCCCGCGCCCTCGTAAAATAAGCGCATCAACCCCACGCGACGGGAAGCGCGACGAACGTT
>JAEZKB010000032.1 GCA_023415605.1 Pseudomonadota bacterium | reverse complement strand
TACCTGCGCTGCGGCGCCATCGCGGCGCGTTCGCCGGTGATGGACGTTGTGCGCGAGCGGGCCGAAAAGGGCGTCAAGGTGCTCGGCGTCTGCAACGGCTTCCAGATCCTCATCGAAGCCGGCCTGTTGCCGGGGGCGCTGATGCGCAACACCTCGCTCAAATTCGTCTGTCGGGAAGTGAAACTCGAAGTGACCAATGCCAACACCGAGTTCACGCGCGGCTATACCAAGGGCCAGATCATCCGCTGCCCCGTCGCCCATCATGACGGCAACTATTTCGCCGACGCCGAGACGCTGGCCGCGATCGAAGGCAATGATCAGGTAGCGTTCCGCTATGCCGAAGGCACCAACCCCAACGGCTCGATCAACGACATTGCCGGCGTCTTCAACCGGGATAAGACGGTGCTCGGACTGATGCCGCACCCCGAGAATTTGATCGAATCCGCCCATGGCGGATCGGACGGCCGCGCCCTATTCTCCGGGCTGCTTCAACAGGTTGCCTGATCGATCAATTGCCGAAATTGTTTGCCCTCCTGGCGTTGCTCGTCGGCATCGCCGGCCTCGTCATCGACGCCTGGATGATCTTTCCGTCATTGCTGACGGTCTCGGCTGTTAATCCGGTCGCCCGATCCTTCCCGGACGCGTTCATCAATTTCTGGACCTATTTCACCCACCTCACCAATCTGGGGCTGGTGCTGGTCTATCTGAGCGAACTGACGGGCTGGCGATGGCTCGGCTGGTTCCGCCAGCCGAAGACGCAGGCGCTGATGGCCGGGTTCATCACACTGGTGATGGTGTTTTACCACTTCATGCTGGCGCCCTACTACAAGATGGAGGGCGCTCTCGCCGTCGCGACCTTCCTTCTCCACTACGTGACACCCATCGCCTACCTCGTGTGGTGGGCGCTGTTCGCCGGACACGGCACGCTCAAATTCCGCGACATCCCGGTGATGTGGATTCCAGGTCTGGTTTACGTCGCCTGGGTTTTGCTCCGCGGCGCCCTCTGGGCGCACGAATATCCCTATGACATCCTCAACCCCGACAAGCTCGGCTATGGCGGCGTCGCCATCGGTGTCGGCATCATCTTCGTCGCCGTGACGCTCTTTTGTGCGGTGCTGGTCTGGCTCGACGGGATTCTGGGCAAGAGGCGGAGGGTAGCCTGATGGGTCGGATCGTGGCGATGGCGGGTGTTGTACTCGGACTCGCCGCGGTGATCCTGCAGGGCTCGATCAGTATCGGCCTCCGAATAAGCAACGGCCACAATCTGGTTGATGCGCTCGTATTCTTCTTCACCTACTTCACCATCCTCACCAACCTGATGTTGGTCGCTATCTACATGAGCACGCTGGTCGACTGGCGCTGGCTGGGCTGGTGGCGATCGCCGGTGACGCGCGGCATGATGGTCGGCGCCATCGTCCTCGTCATGGTGTTCTACCACTTGCTGCTGGCAGGCCTCTGGGCGCCGCAAGGTTGGGCCAAGGTCGCCGACACGGCCCTGCACTACGGTGCACCGGTCCTCTATGTCGCCTGGTGGCTGGCGTTCCAGCCCAAGGGTTCGCTGCGGTTTGGCGACATCGGCTGGATGCTGTTGCCGATTGCCCTGTGGCTCGTCTGGACAATGTTGCGTGGCGCAGTGGTCGGCGAATATCCCTACCCCATCCTCGAAGCCAACCGTCTCGGCTACGTACAGGTGGTGCTCAACTGCCTCGTCGTGCTGGCGGCGCTCGTGGGGCTTTTCGCCATCGTGATCTGTTTCGATCGCTGGCTGGCGCGGCGCCGCACCGTCTGAGGGCGGGGAAATCGCAATCTGCCCGTGCCATCGGGCGCCGCATCGGTTATGGAGGCGCCATTGTCGCCGCAGAGGAATCGACCGTGAGCTCCACCGTCTTCGACAACAATGTCGATATCACCGGAAAGATGGTCGCCGACCATGGGCTCAAGCCCGATGAGTACGGCAAGATCCTGCAGCTGATCGGCCGCAACCCGACCTATACCGAGCTCGGCATCTTTTCCGCCATGTGGAACGAGCACTGCTCGTACAAGAGCTCCAAGAAGTGGCTCCGCACCCTGCCCACGACCGGCGAGCGCGTCATCCAGGGCCCGGGCGAAAATGCGGGCGTGGTCGATATCGGCGACGGTCAGGCCATCGTCTTCAAGATGGAATCGCACAACCACCCCAGTTACATCGAACCCTACCAGGGCGCGGCGACGGGGGTCGGCGGCATTCTGCGCGATGTCTTCACCATGGGCGCGCGGCCGGTGGCGGCGATGAACGCCCTGCGCTTCGGCGCCCCCGAGCATGAAAAGACGAAGCACCTCGTCTCCGGCGTCGTTGCCGGCGTCGGCGGCTATGGCAATGCCTTCGGCGTGCCGACCGTCGGGGGCGAGGTCGAGTTCGACGCCCGCTACAACGGCAACATCCTCGTCAACGCCTTTGCCGCCGGCCTCGCCGACGCCGACAAGATCTTCTATTCCAAGGCGGAAGGTGTCGGCCTGCCCGTGGTCTATCTGGGCGCCAAGACCGGCCGCGATGGCGTCGGCGGCGCGACCATGGCCTCGGCTGAATTCGGCGACGACATCGACGAAAAGCGCCCGACCGTGCAGGTCGGGGACCCCTTCACCGAGAAGCGCCTCCTCGAAGCCTGTCTTGAACTGATGGCAACGGGCGCCGTCATCGCCATCCAGGACATGGGCGCCGCCGGCCTCACCTGCTCAGCCGTCGAGATGGGCGCCAAGGGCGACCTGGGCATCGAGCTCAACCTCGATAATGTGCCGGTGCGCGAAGAGGCGATGACGCCCTACGAGATGATGCTGTCGGAAAGCCAGGAGCGCATGCTCATGGTGCTGCATCCGGAAAAGGAAGCCGAAGCGCGCGCCGTCTTCGAGAAGTGGGAGCTCGACTTCGCCACCGTCGGCGTCACCACAGACGACCTCCGCTTCCGCGTGCTCTGGAAGGGCGAAGAAGTCGCCAACCTGCCGATCAAGGAGCTTGGGGACGAAGCGCCGGAATACGACCGCCCCTGGACCAAGCCGGTACCGCCCGCGTCGCTGGCGGAAGACGACATCCCGCAGATGGATATCGCCGATGCCCTGCTCCGCCTCATCGGCGGGCACCACGGGTCGTCGCGCCGCTGGGTCTACGAACAGTACGACACCCTGATCCAGGGCAACTCGCTGCAGCGTCCCGGCGGCGATGCCGGCGTAATCCGCGTCGAGGCCCACCCGACCAAGGCACTCGCGTTTACTTCCGACGTCACCCCGCGCTACGTCGAGGCCGACCCCTTCGAGGGCGGCAAGCAGGCGGTCGCCGAATGCTGGCGGAACCTCACCGCAACCGGTGCGGATCCTCTCGCCGCCACTGACAACCTCAACTTCGGTAACCCCGAACGTCCCGAAATCATGGGCCAATTGGTCGAGGCCGTGCGCGGCATCGGCGAGGCCTGCCGGGCGCTGGGCTTCCCCATCGTTTCTGGCAACGTCTCGCTCTACAACGAGACCAACGGCCGCGGCATTCTGCCGACCCCGACCATTGGGGGTGTCGGCCTGATCCCCGACTGGAGCAAAATGGCGAGAGCCAGCTTTGCCGCTGAGGGTGAAGCCATCCTGCTGTTCGGAGCCCCCGACTGGTGGGGCACGCATCTGGGACAGTCCATCTACCTGCGCGACATCTTCGGCCGCGCCGACGGGCCGCCGCCGCCGGTCAATCTCGACCACGAAAAGAAGGTCGGCGACCTCGTCCGTATCCTCATCCGCGATGGGCTCGCCACCGCCGTGCACGATCTTTCCGACGGTGGTCTCGCCGTGGGTCTGGCCGAGATGGCGATCGCCTCGGGCATCGGCGCAAAGGTCAACCAGCTCGATGGCGGTGACCCGATCCCGCTGTTCTTCGGCGAGGACCAGGGTCGCTATCTCGTCACTCTGCCGATGGACAAGCTCGACCACTTCTTCGAGGAGATCTACCCATACGCCGGCATATTCGCGCCCTGGATCGGCACCACCGGCGGCACGGACCTGACGCTGGGCGAGGCCCGTCCGATCCCGGTCGCCGAACTCAAGGCCGCGTATGAAGGCTGGTTCCCAGAGTTCATGAAAGGCGAATAGCGCTTCTTCACAGGCCGGGTTTGCAGGTCGGAGCGTTTCCGTTACGGTCACTTTGCCGTCGTCTTTGACTGCCAGACCCTCAGTATCAGTATAGGGGAAGCCCATGAAAAAGTTCGGCGTGCCGCAGGGCGTGACCCTTCTTGCAGCACTCGCTCTGGCCGCGACGCCACCGGTGATCGCCCAGGAGAGTGTGCCCATGCAGATCATTCAGGGCTCCACTCCCGAGCGCCCTTTCACCGTGATCTATCCGGATGTCCTGCGGGTCATCGATGACGGCAGTGATGTTACCGTCATCACCCTTCAGCATCCGAACGCGATCATGCAGTGCGATGCCTTGGTGGGTGACGGGGCGCCGGCGGACTGGACGGCTGAGTCGGCGCTCGCCAACCTCAATACCGGCGAGATCATATCCACCTGGAGTCCCGACTTCCCCGGTTTCCGCATCACCAATCAGTCGACGACGAATTTCCAGAGCGGCCCGGCGCTGATCTATGAGGCCGAGGCCGACAATTCGCCATTCGGTGTGCCGGCCAAGATAGTTTACGCGGAAGCCGTTGATGGAGGTCGAAACTACGCCATACAGTGCATCGTCGACCTCAGTGAAGCCGCCGACGCCCGACCGATGATCGACTTCCTCGTCGCCAATTTCTCTACCCGCTCGGACGGCACCTGCTGCGTCGATCCAGCCGACCCGCGCGGCTGACGTTCCGCCGCACGCCGACGGCTTGAGAAGGCCCTGCCCGGGTGCCATATCTCTCATGACGTGACCACACCGGGAGATTCCGACATGCCGATGGCTGCCCATGAAATCGAGCGCCGCATCAAGGCGGCCATTCCCGATGCGCAGGTGGAAGTCCGCGACTTGGCCGGTGACGGCGACCACTGGGCCGCGACGGTAATTTCCGAGAGTTTCCGCGGCAAGACCCGCGTCCAACAGCACCAGATCGTGAACGCGGCCTTCGGCGCCGATCTCGGCACCGTGCTGCACGCCCTGTCGGTCCAGACTCGCGCCCCGGATTGACCCGCGCCGTTTTCTTCGACGTCGATGGTGTGCTGGTGCACGGCTATCACGCTCGGCCGGAATTGCAGGTTCGGTGGGATGAGAACCTGCTGGCCGACGTCGGGATCGACCCGGAAGCCTTCAAGGACAAGTTCATTTATGACGTGTTCGTCAAAAAGGTGCTGGTCGGCAAGGTGGGGCTGGTCGAGGCGCTCGATCGCGTGCTGCCGCAACTCGGCTACAAAGGTCCGACGCAGCGCATCGTCGCCTATTGGCTCGAGCACGACAGCCGGCTCAATGTCGAGTTGATCGATGTGGTGCGCCGGCTGCGCGCCAAGGGCGACGTCAAGCTCTACATCGCCACCAATCAGGAACACCTGCGGGCGCAATGGCTCTGGCAGGGGCTGCGGCTCGGCGAGCTTTTCGACGACATGTTCTATGCCGCCCGTTTCGGCATTGCCAAACCCGAACCCGGCTTCTTCGCCGAGATCGAGCGCCGCATCGGCCCGCAAACCGAAACCCCGCTTTTCTTCGACGACTCGCCCAAGGTCATTACTGGCGCGCAGCGGCATGGCTGGGAGGCGGCGCTCTACAACACCATCGCAGATTGCATTGACCACCCCTGGATCGCGGAGCGCCTCAAGTGACGGACTACACCCTTGTCGAACGAATTCCGACGATCGACGAGTTCTGCGATTTGCGCCGTCTTCGGGACTGAGCGAGAAATCCCGTGAAGCCGCCGCCCGCGGCCTGCCCAATTCCCAGCACGCGGTGGTGATTGAGGCCGCAGGCATCGCCATCGGCATGGGTCGCGTCATCGGCGACGGCGGCACCGCGTATCAACTCGTCGATATCGCCGTACTCCCCGAGCACCAGGGCAAAGGGCTAGGCAAGCGCATCGTCGCGGCCCTTGTCGGCTGGCTCCAGGACAATGCGCCGAAATCTGCCTATGTCAGCCTGATCGCGGACGGGCCGGCCAAGGATCTCTACGCCCAGTACGGCTTTGCGCCCACGGCGCCGGCCTCCATCGGCATGTCAATGTGGATCCGCTGAGCATCGCCGTTTTACGATGAACGGCCTCGACAGAGCCGCATTGCAGTACTATCTAGGCATAAACTGCCCGGCGCATCCCACGCCGCGCGACGAAAGGCTGCCGAAATGACCGATATCAATACTTTCATCGACGACAAGGTGAAGAACAACGACGTGTTCCTGTTCATGAAGGGCTCGCCGGACTTCCCGCAGTGTGGTTTCTCGGGCCGCGTCGTCCAGATCCTGAACTACCTGGGCGTCGATTACGGTAGCGCCAACGTGCTGGAAAGCCAGGAACTACGCGAAGGCATCAAAGCCTACACCAACTGGCCGACCATTCCGCAGCTCTACGTGAAGGGCGAATTCATCGGCGGCGCCGATATCGTCACTGAAATGTTCCAGGCGGGCGAGCTGCAGACGCACCTGGCTGAGAAGGGCATCGCCGTCAAGCAGACCGCTTGAGCCGCACGGCCTCTGCATTCGACCTGATGTCGGCCGCGTAGCGCAATTCGCGCAGCGGCCGAACTCTTTTGGTGGCCTCTGCATAGGTCGGGTGCGCCTTGTAGGCGGCCAACGCCGCCTCGTCGGCGAACTCGCCATAGACCACCACGTCCACATCGTTGCCGATCTGATCGACCTTGGAATTCCGCACCACCTCGAAATGGGTGCTGTGGGGAATGGTGCCGAGCAACTCGAGCCCCTCGACGATGGCATCGAGGTCATTGCGGTCGCGCGCGGTGAAAAAGACGATGTGGCGGATCATGGTCGGTCCTGAATATCTGCCGCCTAGGTAAGCATCCGGAGGGAAAACGCAATCGCCCCGCCGCATGGTTGCCCTGCGCAGATCAAATGCGGTGATAAGGCCCATTGCAACTTGGCATTTCCGACGCAGGCGACGCGGGTGTAGGAGAATGTGACTCCTCCTGAGGCCGATCACCATGTCGTCTATCGCCGCGCCCCGCTCGTCCGTTGCCGTTCCACTGCTCGTCTTGGTGATCGCCGGATGCATCATCGCCGCGGTGACCAACGGCATCCGCACCACGTTCGGTCTCTTCACCCTGCCGATGACTGCCGATCTCGGTGTGTCGCGCGAGGCCTGGGGCCTCGCCATGGCCATCCAGAATCTCGCCTGGGGCGTCGCGCAACCCATCGCCGGCGGCCTTGCCGATCGCTACGGCACCGCCAAGGTGGTGATCGGCGGCCTGCTGATCTACGCGCTGGGCATGGTGCTGATGATCTATTCGCCCTCGGGCGGCCTGCTCAATATCACCGCCGGCCTCATCGTCGGGGTCGGCATCGCCTCGTCGTCCTTCTCCATCGTCATGGCCGCCTTCGGCCGCAACGTCCCGCAGGAGAAGCGGGCGATGATCTTCGGCATCGCCACCGCAGCCTCATCCTTCGGCCAGTTTGCCTTCGCCCCGATCGGCCAGGGCTTCATTTCGGCCTTCGGCTGGGCCAATGCCCTGCTCTATCTGGCGCTGATCCTGGCACTTGTGATCCCGCTGACCTTTGCGCTGCGCGGCCGCACCGAGAACGCCACCGGCCAAGCCGACATGCCCTTCATGCAGGCACTATCGCGCGCCTGGGGCCACGGCTCCTACAAGTTGCTGGTCATCGGCTTTTTCGTTTGCGGCTTCCACCTCGCCTTCATCAACGTGCACATGCCGGCCTACCTGGTGCAGTGCGGCCTGCCGCCGGAAGTCGGCAGCTGGTCGATCGCAGTGATCGGCCTCTTCAATGTCGTCGGCTCCCTGCTCTCGGGCTACCTCGGCAGCCGCCTGCCCAAGCAGCTGCTGCTGGCCTCGATCTACTTCGCCCGCGCCGTCGCCATCGGGCTATTCGTGCTGTTTCCCGTAACCGAGCTGTCCGCCTATATCTTCGCCGCCGCAATGGGCCTGCTCTGGCTGTCCACGGTGCCGCTGACCGCCGGGCTGGTGACCATGTTCTTTGGTGCCCGCTATATGGGCATGCTCTATGGCGTGGCCTTCCTAAGCCACCAGGTCGGCTCTTTCGTCGGCGTCTGGCTGGGCGGCTACGTCTACGATGCCACCGGATCGTACAGTCTGGTCTGGTACCTCGGCATTCTGCTCGGCCTGGGCTCGGCGGCAGTGCATTTGCCTATCCGCGAGGCCATTGCCGGCAACTTTCAAAGGCCCCTTGCGGCTTAAGTCTAACCGGCTCAGGGAACAGAATACTGGCGGCCGACTTGTCAAAGGGTGGGTGCGGGCGCATGGTCCGGACCTCCTCCTCGACGCCCTTCGAGATTATTCATGACCGATACTATTGCCCCGGCACGGGAGGTCTCCCGCGTCGAATTCATCGTTCTTGTGGCTGCGTTGATGGGGCTCAATGCCCTGGCTATCGACGTCATGTTGCCCGCCCTGCCCTATATGGGCGAGGCACTTGGCATCAGTCACGAGAACGAGCGCCAGCTCGTTGTGGGCGCCTACATGCTGGGGTTCGGCATAGCACAGCTCGTCTTCGGGCCGATCACGGATCGGTTCGGCCGCCGGGCGCCGCTCTTTGTCGGCCTGGCCATCTATCTGGTCTGCGCTTTCGCCGCGATCTTCGCGCCGACCTTTGCCGTGCTGCTGGCGTTGCGCTTCACGCAAGGCCTCGGCGCTGCGGGCACCCGCGTCATCGCCACCGCGGTGGTCCGCGACAGATTCTCGGGACGAGAGATGGCCGAGGTGATGTCGCTCACCTTCATGATCTTCATGGCTATCCCGATCATCGCGCCCGGCATCGGGCAGGTGATCCTCCTCTCCGGCCCGTGGCAGAACATCTTCATCTTCATGGGCGGGTTGGCTCTGGTGATCGCTCTCTGGGCTTACCTGCGCCTGCCCGAGACCATGCATCCCGAACATCGGCGGCCGCTCAGTGTCAAATCGGTGATCGATGGCTTTCGCATCGTCGTCACCAACCGCGCCGCTTTTTCCTATGGCCTCGCTGGCACGTTCCTGTTCGGCGCCATGTTCGGCTTCATCTCGGCCAGCCAGCAAATCTTCGTTGAAATCTATGGCCTCGGGCCTTATTTCCCTGTCGCCTTCGCTGCGATGGCCGGCTTCATCGCGGTGGCACAGTTCATCAATTCGCGCGTCGTCAAGCGCCTCGGCATGCGTCGCATCGCCCACTCGGCCATCCTCGTCTACCTGGCCGCTGCCGTCGTCTGGCTGGCCATGGCGCTGGCGGGCCCCATCCCGTTCCCGGTGTTCTTCGCCAACCTGCTGATCATCCAGTTCGTCTTCGGCTGGGCGGCCTCGAACATGAACTCGCTGTCGATGGAGCCGCTCGGTCGCGTTGCCGGTACGGCAGCATCCGTTTTCGGATTCATCCAGACCGTGGGCGGCGCGCTGATCGGCACCTATATCGGCCAGCACTATGACGGCACGCTGGTGCCCAATGCCACCGGCTATGCCACCATGGGGTTCTTGGTGCTGATCTGCGTACTGGTCGCCGAAAAGGGCAGGCTCTTCGGCGTCGGCACGGAAACGGTCCATGTCGAACCGGCCGACCCGGGCCACTAAGCCTTGTGCGCCACGAAGATCGTCCAGCCCAGATAGGGCCGGATGGTCCTGAGGTAATAGTTCCAGTCCGCCCGGCTCTTTTCGAGCACGTCGTCACGATCCGGGTGCGACGCATGTTCACGGGCCCAGCGCAGCGTCGCATGCCGGTGATGGCTGGCATAGCGCTCGAAATCGGCATCCGAGGCCGAAATCATCGCCGAGACCTGCGCCCCATGCCGCTCGATCACCGCCATGGTCTCAACCGGGTCGTTGGGCAGCCACTCGTTGCGGTGCACCGCGGGGCGATGCTTGAGCGTCAGATCGCCCACGACAATCGCCGCCCCCGGCTTGGCCAGCGCCGCCATCCACTCGATCGCCGACACGAACCCGTCGAGCGCGAAGGTCGCGCCCAGGCACATGACGATGTCGAAGCTTTCCTTTGGCGCGTGGAAATTCTTTGCCGGCCCCTCGATGTACTCGATTGTCCCCGTGGTGGGCTTTTTCCGCCGCGCCACATCGAGAAACATCGGGTTGAGCTCCACACCCACCCCGTCGATGGCGTAGCGTTCGGCCCATTGCCGCATGACCCATGCCTTGCCGCAGCCGATATCGAGCACATGCAGCCCGCTGCGGATGTCGCAATAGTCGTCGAGCAGCCGCAGCTTGCGGTCGGTGACAGGGTTCTGGATCTCGATGTCGCGCTCGGCGATGGCCCAATAGAGCTGCTGGTCCAACCGCGCCTCCCGTCGCTGTCGGTCCGATATGGCTCTAGCCTGTCACCTCACGGCTAGACCGTAAAGACTTCTTTCCGCAGGAGATTCCAGGTCTCGCGATCGGGCGCCAGCAGCAGCCCCCCGGTCAGATGGCTCGGGAGATAGGGCGAACCATCGAAGCGTGCCGCATAACCGCCGGCCTCCTGCGAGATCAGCGTGCCGGCCAAGTGGTCCCACGGCATCAGTTTGTTGAAGGCGACGAAATGGCTGTGCCCCGATGCAAACAGCCGGTAGTCGTGCCCGGCCACCCGATAGTTGGCCGCGACGCGCACCTTGGCGAGATTGGCGAGCACCTTGGGCTTGCTCTCGGCGGGCAGGAAGGCGATCGACACCGAGCCCACCATCTGGCCGAGCGCCGGTGGGTTCGCCACCGTAAGCCGCTCCGAGCCGCCATCGGGCCGTTTCATGAAGGCACCGGCCCCCTTCTCGGCCACGAACCAGTCGTCGCCCATCGGGTCGTAGATGATGCTGGCAACCGTCTCGCCCTTGCTGACCACCGCCGCCATTACCGCAAACAGCGGCAGTCCGGCGGCGAAGTTGGCGGTCCCGTCGACCGGATCGACCACCACCGCGAGGTCGGCTCCGCCCAGCCGGTCGAGCAGCGCCGGCTCGGCCGCAACCGATTCCTCGCCCACAAAGAGCGCATCCGGCGCCAGTTCGGCGACCCGGGCCTTGATCATCCGCTCCGCGCTTTCGTCGGCTTCGGTGACGAGGTCGATGGCCTCGGTCTTCTGCCGCACCATGGAATCGTCTAGCCGCCGGAAGCGCGGCAGGATTTCCGCCTTGGCCGCCTCGCGGAGGATAGTCATCAGGGCGTCGACGTCGATTGCGGACATGAATCTCTCGCTGGAATCTAGGGTCGGTCCGACTAACCACGATCCCGCGACAGGCGAAAGACGCAGTTCGACCTAGTTTGCCTTCGACGCCGCCAAGCCCGCGAAGTCGAAGAGTTTGGGGTCAAGCATGTGACTCGGGTTGATGTTGCCCAGCGCCCGGATCATCACGTCTTTCCGGCCAGGCATCTTCTTTTCCATTTCGTCGAGCATCGCCTTCATGGCGTTGCGCTGCAGTCCCTCTTGCGAACCGCAGAGGTCGCAGGGGATGATCGGGAACGCCATCGCTTCGGCGAAGCGGGCGAGATCCTCCTCGGCGCAGTAGATCAGCGGGCGCAGCACCTCGACGTCACCCTCGTCGTTGAGCAGGCGCGGTG
>JAEZKB010000350.1 GCA_023415605.1 Pseudomonadota bacterium | reverse complement strand
CCGGAATGGGGATGCCGAAGACTTCGAGAACCGCGTTGCCGATGAGGCCGAAGACCAGGAGGATCGCCGTCGCGATAGCGACGCCGCGCGTGGCGATGGCGAAGCGTTCCGCCGGCGTGTTGTCCTTGGTGAGTGCTGCGAAGATGAAGGCGATATCAGCGACGCCGACCGTCGCGAACAGCGTCGCCAATGCGACCAGGAAGGTATTGAAACTCGCCATCGCGCCCCCGAATACCGGAAGGCTAACCAAGTTCGGGCGTGGACGCTAGGGATGGACCCGAGTCATGCCTGAGCAAAGGACGCCTCGCAAACGGCACAAGTTCGTGGCAAAGGCTGATCTATGAGCGACCTCACGCTGCGCGAGCCGATGCTGCCCCAGCTGCCCGGGCGTGACCACTGGATCGTCTGGACCGCGTTGGCCTCGCTGATGCTGCATGCGGGGCTGCTGACGTTCCTGCTTTGGCAACCGCTGCCCGAGAGCGCCGAGGCGCCGCAGCCGCCGGCCATCGACGTGGAGCTGGTGCCGCCGCCCGAGGCGGCCGGCGGGAGCGAGCAGGCGGACGAAGAACCAGCGGAGGAAGAACCCGGGGGCGATGAGGCCGCGGCGGAGCAGCCGGCCGAGGCCCCCTCGGCACAAGCGCCAGTGCAGGAGCAGCCTTCCGACGGGACTGCAACGGAGCCAGCAGCTGCGACAGCGCCGACGGCGGAGGCGACTTCGGCAGAACCGGCGGCGCAAAAGGAACCGAGTGAGACTGCAGCGGAACCAGCCGGTTTGGCTGCCGAACCGGCCGAGGTAGCCCGCGCCGAGGCGCCACGACAGGAACGAACAGCGGAGGAGGCCGCATTGCAGCCACCCACTGAACCTGAGACTGTCGAGGCCACCGAGGCGCCGGCGGGGCCAACGGCATCAGAGGCCACCAACAGTGCAGAACCAGTGCCACCACAGGGTGTGGTGGACACCGCGAAGGTGGCCCCGATCCCCCTTTCTCGCCCCCGCGTCCGAGGGCTGACGGCAGAGTCGGGCGCGCCGGAGGATGGCGCCGCGACGCCCGCCGACGCCGCCGATGTGGCCGAAGGAGCTGTCACCGCCCCAACGCCGGAGGGGCCGGACGTGGCAACCCTCGAACTTGGCGCGGAGCGGAGCGCAGACCGCTTCTACCTTGAGGCGATGCTGAGCACGCCGAGGCTGGCCCGCGCGCGCGAGATGCTCAAAACACTGCCAGCGGAGAAGCGGCTGGCGCAGACGTGCAATATCGAGGCCTTGGCGCAGATTGGCTATTCCGGAGAAGGTTTCACGCCCGACGTCGTGATGGCGGAAGCCTACGCTCTGCAGGAGATGATCGGCACCCGTCTGATCGCCAACGGCGCGATCTTCCGCTCCGGCGAAAAGTGGTACGGCCTCGCCTTCGACTGCACGCTCAGCGATGACCTCTCGACGGTGACGGCGTTCACCTACCGGCTCGGCGCCGACGTAACGGAAGCAGTGCTGGCGCGGCTGGAGAGGAACTAAGCCCGCCGCTTCTCGATGGCGTCCCAGATCATCGGGGCGATGTCGGGGCCGCCGAAGCGTTTGATTTCGCGGATGCCGGTGGGGGAGGTGACGTTGATTTCGGTGAGGTAGCCGCCGATCACGTCAATACCCACGAAGATCATATCGCGCTCCTTGATCGCCGGGGCGATGCGGGCGCAAATCTCGCGCTCGCGCTCGGTGAGTTCGCTCAGCTCAGGGCGACCGCCGACATGCATGTTGGAGCGGGCCTCGCCATCGGAGGGAATGCGGTTGAGACCGGCCACCGGCTCGCCATCGATAATGATGATGCGCTTGTCGCCTTTCCGCACGTCCGGCAGGTAGCGCTGGACCATGAACGGCTCGCGATAGTTCGCTTCGAACAGCTCCAGCAGCGAAGCCAGATTGTGGTCGCCTTCCTGGATGAAGAAGACGCCGGCGCCGCCATTGCCGTAGAGCGGCTTGACGATGATGTTGCCGTGCTCGCGCCGGAACTCTCGGATCAGCGCGCGGTCGCGCGTCACCAGCGTCGGGGGCATCAGGTCGGGGAATTCGGTGACGAGAATTTTTTCGGGGGCGTTGCGAACGGTGGCCGGCGGGTTCACCACATAGGTCTTGGGGTGAATCCGCTCGAGCATGTGCGAGATGGTGATGTAGTTCATGTCGAAGGGTGGATCCTGGCGCATCAGCACCACGTCCTGGGTCGAGAGATCGATGCGGCTGAACTCACCGAGCGCGAAATGCTGGCCCTTTTCCTTGTCGAAGACCTCGACCGGCGCCACAGAGGCCGAGAGCGCGTTGTCGTACAAGGCCAGCGTATCGGGCGTGTAGTAGACCAGCTGATGACCACGCGCCTGGGCCTCGAGCATCATGGCGAAGGTCGAATCGCCGCGTGGGTTGATGCTGGCGATGGGGTCCATCTGCACGGCGACTTTGAGGGCCATATCGAACGGGTCCTAGCTGGCTTGGAAGGCGTTCATCACATGGCGCGGCCACATCCGGGGCGCAAGGAAAATAACATCGTAGCGCAGCGGGGCGGCGACGAGATGCGGGTGGCGGGCGATGTAGTAGTTCGCGGCACGGACGATGCGGTCGGTGCGAACCGCCATCAGCGCCTCGCCTTCTAGATCGCGGCTCTTGCGCGATTTCACCTCGACAAAAACGGTGGTGCCGAAGCGGCGGGCGATGAGGTCGATCTCACCCAGCGGCGTCTTGTAGCGGCTTTCGAGGATGCGGTAGCCCTTGAGACGAAGGTACCACGCCGCGACGGTCTCGCCACGGCGGCCGTAGAGTTCGGCGCCCTGACGGCGCTCATTCTTGAGCTTTGAGGGCGAGGGCGGCATCGTACACTTCCTTGCGCTTCAGTCCGAACTTCTGCGTGACATCGTCGACCGCGGCACGCAGCGGCTGATCCACGAGGGCCTCTGCCAGGGCCGCTTGCCAGTCGCCGGTTTCGATGTCCCCCGCGCTCGCACCGGCGACGAGGATGACGGCTTCGCCCTTGGTGTCGTCGGAAGCGAATATCTCGGCGAGTTCGCTCAGGGTGCCGCGGTGCAGGCGTTCGAAGCGCTTGGTGAGTTCCAGTGCTACGGCACCAGCGCGGTCGGCGCCGAAGGCTGCGGCCATGGCTGCAAGGCTGTCGCCGAGGCGGCGAGGCGACTCGTAGAACACCAGAGTTTCACGTGAATCCTTCCATGCGGCGAGGGCGTTGGCGCGTTGCCCGGCCTTGGCGGGTAGGAAACCGACAAAGCTGAAGGCATCGGTCGGCAGGCCTGCAGTGGCGAGCGCCGCAAGCAGAGCCGACGGTCCGGGGATGGCGAAGACCGGCAAGTCGGCCTCGCGGACGGCGCGGACCAGCGGGAAACCCGGATCGGAGAGCAGTGGTGTACCGGCGTCGGAGATCAGCGCCAGCTTGCCGCCACGACGCAGATCGTCGAGCACGGCGTCGATGCGGGCGCGCTCGTTGTGCTGGTGCAGCGCCTTTTTCGGCGTGCGGATGCCGTAGTGGTCGAGCAGGCGCGCCGACATGCGGGTATCTTCGCAATAGACCACATCGGCGCCGGCCAGGGTCTCCAAGGCGCGGAGAGTGATGTCCTTCAAGTTGCCGATCGGAGTGGAGACCACATAGAGGCCCGGCGCTAGTGGCGGGGCATCGAGAGCGGTGCCGGAAACGAAGTACTGGGCCGGCCTGCCGGTGGTCTCGCTCACGGCGCTTGAATCCTCATGATTAACGAAGAGTAAAGGCTTGCCTTTAAGCCGACCCCCAAATCCTCTATAGCCGGAATGGGTCCCTGTCAGCAGCGGGGACGTTGCGAAGACTACAGAGGTTCGGCAAGTGAAATCTCTCGCGGGGCAGCGCAAGGGCAGGGCGCTGAGTTGGTTAGGGCTGGCGGCAGCCACGACCATTGTACTGGCAGCGTGTTCGCCGGGTGGGTTCAACCCGATGCCGGGCGGGTTCGGCAATCCGCAGGTCGATGGACAGGGGCTGCCATTGGCGGCGGGGCAGAGTTTCGGCAAGGGTCCTGTGCGGGTGGCGCTGCTGCTACCGCTGACGGGTGACCCGAAACTCTCGACCGTCGGCATCTCGATGGCCAATGCCAGCCAGCTCGCGGTCGACTTCATCGAAAAGAACGACAACATCGCCGACAACATCACGGTGGTGCTCAAGGATACCGGGCCGACCGCGGCCGGCGCCGCGCAGGCGGCGACGCAGGCGGTGCAGGAAGGCTCGTCGATCATCCTGGGGCCTCTTAAGGCGGACCAGGTAACGGCAGCGGGCGCAGTGGCGAAGTCCGCGGGCATTCCGCTGATCGGCTTTTCCAATAATTCAGGAGCGGCGTCGCCGGGCGTGTATCTCCTCAACGTGCTGCCCGAGAGCGAGGTCAAGCGCTCACTGGGTTACGTGAAGGGCATTGGCAAGAAGGCCTATGCGGGGATTTTCCCCAACAGCGATTTCGGCCGCATCCAGGAAGGCGCGTTCCGGCAGGCGACGGCCGATCTGGGGCTCAACGCGCGCGCCGTCTATAATTTCTCTTCGGAAGCCGAGGCGCGCACCGTGGTGCAGCAGCTGGCGCCGGCGCTGCAGGCAGGGCAGATCGATGCGCTCTTCATCCCCGATCGCGCCACCGCGCCGAGCTTCGGCGTGCTGCTGACCGAAGCGGGCGTGCCGCAGGGGAAGGTACAGATCATCGGTTCGGCCGACTGGAATGGCGACGTCAACATCGCCAATACGCCTTCACTCTCTGGCGCGGTCTATCCGGCGGTCGATGAAACCGGCTTTCAGGCGCTGGCGCCCGAATATGCCGCCAAGTTCGGCGGCCAGCCGCATCCGCTGTCGACTATCGCCTATACGGCCACAATCCTCTCGAACGCCTCGTCCCTCTCCATGTCGACGCCGAAATACGACCGCGCGCAGTTGACGCTTCCGGGCGGCTTCAACGGTCGCGACGGGGTCTTCCGCTTCCTACCGGACGGGCGCAGCGAGTACGCTCTGGTGATGAAGGCCGTGACGGTCGGCGGCTCGACCGTGGCGGACGGGCCCAAGCTCTAGGGGTGACGGCATGGCGTCGGCGCGGATCGGGGTGGCACTGGGGAGCGGCGCCGCGCGTGGCCTGACGCACATCATCTATATCGAAGCGATGGACGAGTTGGGACTCAAGCCGTCGATGATCGCCGGCTGCTCGATTGGGGCGTTGATCGGCGCCGGCTGGGCTTACGGCATGACCGGCAAGGAACTGCGCGAGCACGCCTATGAGGTGCTGGGCAGCTTCCAGCAGATCACCGGCAAGATCTTTAGCACGCTGCCGTCGCTCACCGGTGTGTTCAAGACCGGCCTCTCGTTCCAGGTGGATGCGCGCGCCATAACTGACGCCTTCCTGCCCCAAGGCTTTCCCGACGATTTCGCGGCGCTGCAAATTCCACTCAACGTCATCGCCACAGACCTGCGGGCCTGGGAAGAGGTGGTGATCGGGGAAGGGCCGCTGCGCACGGCTATCGCTGCATCGCTCGCCATCCCCAGCCTCTTTCGCGCCGTGACGCACGAGGGCCGGATCTTCTGCGATGGCGGCGCGACCAATCCGCTGCCGTTGGATCGAGCGACCATCGGTTCGGACATTCTCGTGGGTATCGACGTCAATGGCGAGGCGGATGGGAAGCTGGCCGGCATTGAGCCGGGCATGTTCGACGCCGGGTTCTTGGCCTCCCAGATCATGTCGCAGACGATGATCGCCAACATGGCCAAGCGCTATCCGCCCGACGTTTATGTGCGTCCGGCGGTCAACAGTTTCGGGATCTTGGAGTTCTGGCGGGTGCGGGAAATTCTCGACTCGGCCGAGGGCGACAAAGATCGGTTCAAGCGCGCGTTGACCGAGCGAATAGAGAACTTCGAGGCGCGGCGCCGGGGCGGCAAGATGCTCGACGCCTCAACAAGCTAGAGGCCGGGCTGGCCCGGCCTCTGCCAGAGAAAATCGTGCTGCTTACGCGGCCTTGAGATTGGCCGACGACTCGCCAAGCTGGGTCAGCTTCTGGTCGGTCGCTTCCTCTTCCTGGAGCGTCTGCTCGAGCAGCTTGACCGCGTCCTTCATGCCGAGCTGGTTGGCCCAGGACTTGAGCGTGCCGTAGCGGGCGATCTCGTAGTGCTCGACGGCCTGCGCCGACGAGATCAGGCCAGCATCGAGGGCCGACGTGCCCTTGAATTCGTCCATGATCGACTTGCCTTCCTCGATAATGCCGAGGATTGCGTCGCAGGTCTTGCCACGCGCCGGCTTGCCGATCAGTTCGAAGACCTGCTCGAGGCGTTCGATCTGGCCTTCGGTTTCTTCGGCATGCTGCTCGAAGCCCGCGCGGAGTTCTTCCGACTGGGCAGCCTTGGCCATCTTGGGCAGGGTCTTCAGGATTTGCTTTTCGGCGTAATAGATGTCCTTGAGCGTATCAAGGAAGAGGTCGTCCAGGGTTTTATCCGCTGCCATTGTCTCTCTCCATGCATGAAATCTTGCGCCGGGAACGGCGTCGCTGATTCAAGTCGGGAGAATGGCGATGGTTCCGGTGGCCTGGCCTCGGAATTCTTCTAGGCAGCGAGATCGGCGACTACGGCGTCGAGCACTGGCCAGCCTTTGTCGGTGACTCGAATAAAGCCATTGGGAAGGGTTTCGACGAAGCCGATGGATTTGAGCTCGTTGATCTGCTGGGGCGAGATGGTGCGGCCGGAGAGCTTGGTGAAGCGGCGGGGGTCGATACCCTCGCGGAGACGGAGGCCCATGACCAGCAGTTCGTCGCCTTCTTCTTCCCAGGTGAGGATATCGTCGGTGACGAGGCCGTGGCCGCGGGCGGCGACCTTCTTCTGCCACTCGAACGGCATCTTTTCGGCGGCGGTGGCATGGCGCTGGTTGTCGATGATCAGCCGGCCATGGGCGCCGGGTCCGATTCCGACATATTCGCCATAGCGCCAATAGAGCAGATTGTGCCGGCTCTCCTGCCCCGGACGGGCATGGTTGGAGATTTCGTAGGCCGGCAATCCCGCCTTGGCAGTCAGCTCCTGGGTCAGCTCATAGAAATCGGCGCTGAGCTCTTCGTCCGGCATCTTGAGTTTGCCGGCGTTGAAGAGGTCGTAGTAGCGCGTGCCCATCTCGATGGTGAGCTGGTAGAGCGAGAGGTGCCCCTGGGCGAGCCAGAGCGCCTCGGTCAGCTCGTCCTGCCATTCGTCCAGGGTCTGGCGCGGGCGGGCATAGATGAGATCAAAGCTCGACCGTGGGAAGATCGACTGCGCCAGCCGGACGGCGGCGATGGCTTCGTCTACGGTGTGGCGGCGGCCCAGTTCGGCCAGCGGTTCTTCGCGCAAGGACTGCACCCCGAGCGACACGCGATTGACACCGGCCGCCTTGTAGCCACGGAAGCGGTCAGCCTCGACGGAGGTCGGGTTGGCTTCCAGCGTCACCTCGACGTCCTTGTCGACTTCCCAGTGGGCGCCGATCGCGTCCAGGATGGCGGCGACCGAGCGCGGATCCATTAAGGACGGCGTGCCGCCACCGAAGAAGACCGAATTCACCATGCGACCGGGCACGAGCCGGGCATAGTGAGCGATCTCGGCAGCGTAGCTCTCCACATAACGTGATTCATCGAACTCGCCGCGGTGCACGTGCGAGTTGAAATCGCAGTAGGGGCACTTGGCGGCGCAGAAGGGCCAATGGACGTAGATGCCGAAAAGCCCGTTGCCTCTACCCTCGTTAGTGCTCAAGCGCGCCTCCGAGAACATCGTCGACGAATTTCACGAAGGCGCGGGCGCGATGGCTGAGTCCCGATTGGCCGCGCACGAAGCTGTGCTTGGTGGAGGACGGCATTTCGCCGAATGTGATGTCATAGCCGTCGGGCATGAACACCGGATCGAAGCCGTGCCCCATGTCGCCGCGGGGCGGCCAGACGATGGTGCCTTCGACCTTGCCGATATAGAGCTGGTCGCGCCCGTCTGGATGGGCGAGGCAGAGCGTGGCGTTGAACGAACCACGGCGCTCGGAGGGGCTCTGCGCCCCGGCGGCCTGGAGCGAATCCTCGACCCGGCGCATGCCGACCGAGAAGTCGCGGCCATGGGGAGTCTCGGCCCAGTTGGCAGTGTAGACGCCGGGCTGGCCACCCAGCGCATCAACCATCATGCCTGAATCGTCGGCCAGCGCGATATTGCCGGAGGCCTTGGCGGCGGCATGCGCCTTGATGCGGGCATTGTCGATGAAGGTGGTGCCGGTTTCGTCGGGTTCGGGCAGGCCCAGCTGGCCGGCGGAAACCAGATCGAGGTCGAACTCAGCCAGCAGCTCCTTGAACTCGGCGAGCTTGCCCGCATTGTGCGTAGCCAGCACGAGTCGGTCGCCACGCTTCAATGTGAGCTTGTCGCTCATCCTGCGAGAGCCGCCTGCTGCATCAGGGTGAGGTCGGAGATGCCCTTCTCGGCAAGCTTCATCAGGCTTTCGAGCTCGTCGCGGCTGAACGGCACCTGTTCGGCGGTCCCCTGGATTTCGACGAACTTGCCGGTGCCGGTCAGGACGAAGTTGGCGTCGGTATGGGCTTCGACGTCTTCGAGATAATCGAGGTCGAGCACGGGCTCGCCGCGGAAGATGCCGCAGGAGATGGCGGCTACCGAATCGCGCAGCGGTTCACCCTTGGTGAGGCCGCGGGCCTTGAGCCACGAAATCGCATCGGCCAGAGCCACATAGGCGCCGGTGATGGAGGCCGTGCGGGTGCCGCCATCTGCTTCGAGAACGTCGCAGTCCAGGGTAATCTGGTTTTCGCCGAGCGCCGCCATGTCGACGACGGCGCGCAGGGAGCGGCCGATGAGGCGCTGGATTTCCTGGGTACGACCGGATTGCTTGCCGGCGGCGGCCTCGCGCCGGGTGCGGCTGCCGGTAGCGCGGGGCAGCATGCCGTATTCGGCCGTGACCCAGCCCAGGCCTTGGCCGCGACGCCATGACGGGAGGCTGGTTTCGACCGAGGCGGTGACGAAAACCTTTGTCGATCCGAAGCTTACGAGGCAGGAGCCTTCTGCCTTCGGGGCGACGTTGCGTTCGAGCGTCACGGCCCGCATCTGGTCTGGAGCCCGTCCGGAAGGCCGCATCAAATCACCCGAGTCGTTGCTGTTAACCGCCTCTTAACCCTAGTCGGACGGGGGAACAATGGCGACGCGCTTTCGCAAACCGGGGTTTTTGCCTAAATGGTGAAGAGCGGGACTGCCGCAGCTTTGCCAGGCCGATGAACGACAGATGAACAAGATTCCGGAAGATTTTCTGTCGGTTCTCAACAACCGCAGCCAGGATATCTTCAAACGCCTGGTCGAGCGCTATCTCGAAACCGGCGCGCCGGTCGGCTCGCGAGACCTCAGCCGCATGCTCTCGGTCGGCCTGTCGCCGGCCTCGGTCCGCAATGTCATGGCCGATCTCGAGGACCTGGGTCTGATCGCGGCGCCGCATACGTCGGCCGGACGGGCGCCGACCCAGGAGGGGCTGCGCTTCTTCGTCGACGCGATGCTGGAAGTGGGCGCCGTTGACGAGCGCGAGCGGCAGGCGATCGAGAAGCAGATCCACGGGCCGGCGCGCGAGGGTCGGGTGGAGGATGTGCTGAGCGAAGCCAGCCAGCTGCTCTCCGGCCTCAGCCACGGGGCCGGGGTGGTGATCGCGCACAAGTCGGACCTGGTGCTCAAGCACATCGAATTCGTCCGGCTCGATGCGCAGCAGGCGATGGCGATTCTCGTCGGGCAGGACGGCTCGGTGGAAAACCGCATCGTCCAGCTGCCGCCGGGGCTGACGTCGAGCGCGCTGGCGCAGGCGGGCAACTACCTGGCGCATCTCGCCGTCGGGCGGACACTCAGTGAAGCCAAGCTGGCGCTGCAGAGCCAGCGGGCCGAGCAGCTGGCTGAACTCGACGACCTGACCCGCAAACTCGTCGAAGCCGGGATGGCGCAGCTCTCGAACAACGGGCAATCGACGCCGACGGTGATCGTGCGCGGCCGCGCCAACCTCATCAACGACACCATGGCGTCGGAAGAACTGAGTCGCATCCGCCAGCTCTTCGACGAACTCGAGAGCAAGGACGGGCTGATCGAACTCCTGGGTGACGCCGAGAAGGCGCAGGGAGTGAAGATCTTCATCGGCTCGGAGAACAAGCTTTTCTCGCTCTCCGGCTCGTCGGTGATTCTCTCGCCCTACAAGGACGCCAATGAGAAAGTGGTGGGCGTATTAGGTGTCATCGGGCCGACCCGATTGAACTATGCGCGCATCGTTCCCGTTGTCGACTACACGGCCAATGTCATCAGCTCGATGCTGGCCCGAAAAGCCGCCCCCGACCGCAAGGCTTGAAACTTCCGGCCCGTTGGCCGATATGCGGGGCAATCCAGACAACAGGTTGCGACGAGATGATGAGTGACGAGACTGCTGCGCCAGAGGACGTGAACCCGGAGGCCGAGGCCACGGCGGAAGCCCCTGCCGAGGCTGCGGTCGATCCCGTGGCAGCGCTCACCGCAGAGAACAACGACCTTCGTGACCGGCTGCTGCGCACGGTTGCCGAGATGGAGAACCTCCGCAAGCGCACGCAGCGTGAGATCGAGGACACCCGCTCCTATGCCATTGCCGGCTTTGCCCGGGACATGCTGACGGCGACCGACTCGCTGAGCCGCGCCCTGATGGTGCTGCCGGCGGAAGCCCGGGAGACGGCCGACGGCACGATGAAGTCGCTGATCGAAGGCATCGAGATGACCGAGCGCGAGATGCAGCGGCTTTTGGCCAAGCACGGCGTCAAGCCGATCGAAGCCGAGGGCCAGAAGTTCGACCCGCACCGCCACCAGGCGATGTTCGAGGTTCCCGACCCCAGCCGGCCGGAAGGCACAGTGGTCCAGGTGGTGCAGGCGGGTTTTGCCATCGGCGACCGCGTCCTCCGCCCCGCCATGGTCGGGGTGGCCAAGGGCGCTCCGGCCACCGCCGACCACGCCGCGGACGGCGGGATCGACAAGTCGGTCTGAGACTAGCGCAGGAATAGAACTGAGAGGGGCGCCGCACGGCGCCCTTTTTCTTGGTTAGCTGCTTGCCAGGGGCTCGCAGGTTTCGACGGCGTATCGCGCCTTCGGGGTGTCCAGCTGCACATAGACGGCGTCGTCGTAGGCCTGGATGATAGCGCCGATGCGCGTATCGGCGATCTTCTGGGCGCGCAGCATCTCTATGCCCTTCTGGGTGAGGGTCGCGGCCATCTGGTCGTAGAGTTCGGTTTCGATGACGTCGGATTGCTCCGAGGCATCGTTGGCGAGCAGCGCGAAGGCGCTTGCGCACCAGAGGATGTGATCGGCCTCAGCGGAAATTTCCTCGGCCGCGACGGGCGCCGCGACGAGGAAAAGGGCCGCGATGAGGGCGATGAGTCGATGCATCAGGCAATATCGTTCGATGAAATCCGGCGGACGCCCGCCATGGTCATATCGTTCCACGCGGCGGCGAGAGATCCGTTCGTATCGATAGCTCGTGTCAAATCTTCGACGACAAATGTCTCAAATCCGGCCGTCCGTGCGTCCACTGCCGTCCAATTGACGCAAAAGTCGGTGGCGAGGCCGGCGACGAACAGGCGTTTGAAGCCGCGCTCGCGCAGATAGCCTTCGAGGCCGGTCTTGGTCTTTCGATCGGCTTCCTGGAACCCAGAATAGGAATCGACGACTTCGTTGTAGCCCTTTCGGATCACCATTTCGCAGTGCGGGATGTCGACCTCGCGCGAGAATTGGGCGCCGCGGGTGTTCCAGACGCAGTGGTCGGGCCAGAGAACCTGCGGGCCGTAAGGCAGGCCGATGACCTGGAAGGGCTTGGCATCCTTGTGGTTGGACGCAAAGGAGATGTGGCCCTGCGGATGCCAGTCCTGCGTCATCACCACGTGGCGGAATTTCTGCGCCAGTTCGTTGATGGGGGCGATGATCTCGTCGCCACCGGCGACGGCGAGGCTGCCGCCCGGCAGGAAATCATACTGAAGATCGACGGCGATGAAGATGTCGTCGGGACGGGGGGTAATCCACATCGATGGGCAAACCTTATAGGCCGATCAGCGCGGCACAATCCTCGAAACTATAGAGAGGTGCAATGGCAGGATCGGTACTGGACAGTTGGGCGGCAATGTCGGCCTCGGTCTTGGTCGCGAGGGCATCGAACGCCTCTTCGGTATAACCGGATTCGAGGTGGACAGCCTTGGCGCGGCCCACCAGCACTTCCGCGCCCTTTTTGTAGGGGTCGGTGACGGCTAGAATCTCGGGCGCCGCGTCGGCCGGCACGTCGCGTGCGGCCATGGTGAAAGCCAGCCCGCACCAGAGATCCTTGCGGCTTGCTTCCGGCACCTCCTGGCCGAAGCCAGGCCCGGCCAGAGATGCAGCGGCAAGAATAATCGCTAGGCGTCGCATTGAGTGCTTTCGGGGTCAGCGGCGGACCCGTTTAGACCACAGAATGGTTGCCAAAGCTATGCGACGCTGCGTGTGCGGTCAGGCCACGACGTCCGGAACTGCGATGCCACGGCACTGCTCGGGCGCATAGCGCTCGGGCGAGGTGCCGGCGAGCACGGCGCTGATCTCGAGGGAATAGAGATCGAGATAGGAGCGAATGTCGGGCTCATCGAAATGCATGGCCACGAACAGGGTCGAGACCTGACGCGAGAGCTGCATGGCGAGCGGCGAAAGGATCTCGAACGTCTGCTGGTCGCCGGCGTCGAGCGCCGTCTGCGCCAGCTGGCTGGCCATGGTGGCGCACCAGAGCGACTGATCCGCCTGTTCCGAAAGGCCCGGCAGGGGCACGTCGGGGGGCGTCGGCATATCGAGCTGGGCCGAGGCGGGAGCCGCGAGGACAAGGCTGGCGGCGAGCAGCAAAGGTATAGATGCGGAGCGCATTGACCGGCTCCCTTTTCTTGGGTTGAACCGCCGGGAGCCGGGCTCCCGATTGCAAGCCAACTCGGAACGCCCCAAAAAGGATGCGCGGCGCGGCGCGCCAATCGCGACTTCGTGAAAGAATCGCAAAGGTTCCGTGCTAGCCCCTCGAAAAAAGCCCGGATCGACTGGAATTTTTCGTCCCGTCCGCCGCTTGCAGGGGTTTAACACCCCCCCTATATAGCGCCTTGAGGCCCGGCGACGGGCAAATCCAAGAAGAGGAACCCGGCCCGGCCAGGGCAATGAAACCGCCGTCAGGGGTTTCCACCGGGTTCGCCAGGAAAGAGGCTACGTCATGGCTAAAGTTATCGGTATCGACCTCGGGACCACCAATAGCTGCGTTGCAGTGATGGACGGCACCAACCCCAAGGTGATCGAGAATACGGAAGGCGCGCGTACGACGCCGTCGATGGTTGCGTTCTCCAAGGACGGCGAGCGCCTTGTCGGCCAGCCGGCCAAGCGCCAGGCCGTCACCAATCCGGAAGGCACGCTGTTTGCGGTGAAGCGCCTGATCGGCCGCCGCTACGATGATCCGATGGTCGAGAAGGACAAGAGCCTCGTGCCGTTCAAGATCACCAAGGCCGACAATGGCGACGCCTGGGTCGAGGTCGACAACAAGAAGTATTCGCCCTCGGAAGTGTCGGCGATGATCCTCACCAAGATGAAGGAAACCGCCGAGTCGTATCTCGGCGAGACCGTCACGCAGGCCGTGATCACCGTCCCGGCCTATTTCAACGATTCCCAGCGCCAGGCCACCAAGGACGCAGGCAAGATTGCCGGCCTTGAAGTGCTGCGCATCATCAACGAACCGACGGCCGCGGCGCTTGCCTATGGCCTCGACAAGAAGAACAACGGCCTGATCGCGGTCTATGACCTTGGCGGCGGCACGTTCGACGTCTCGGTGCTCGAGATCGGCGACGGCGTGTTCGAAGTGAAGTCCACGAACGGCGACACGTTCCTGGGCGGCGAAGACTTCGACATGCGTCTGGTCGACTACTTCTCGGAGGAGTTCAAGAAAGAGCAGGGCATCGACCTGCGCAAGGACAAGCTGGCGCTGCAGCGCCTCAAGGAAGCTGCGGAAAAGGCCAAGATCGAGCTCTCTAGCTCGACCCAGACCGAGGTCAACCTGCCCTTCATCACCGCCGACGCTTCTGGCCCGAAGCACCTGACGCTGAAGCTCACCCGCGCCAAGCTGGAGAGCCTCGTCGACGACCTGATCCAGAAGACCATCGAGCCCTGCAAGCAGGCGCTCAAGGATGCCGGCGTCACCGCCGCGCAGATCGACGAAGTGGTGCTGGTGGGCGGCATGAGCCGCATGCCCAAGGTGCAGGACGTGGTGAAGTCGCTGTTCGGCAAGGAGCCGCACAAGGGCGTCAACCCGGATGAAGTCGTGGCGCTCGGCGCTGCCATCCAGGCCGGCGTGCTGCAGGGCGACGTCAAGGACGTGCTGCTGCTCGACGTGACCCCGCTGTCGCTGGGCATCGAGACGCTGGGTGGCGTGTTCACCCGCCTGATCGACCGCAACACCACGATCCCGACCAAGAAGAGCCAGACCTTCTCGACCGCCGAGGACAACCAGAGCGCGGTGACGATCCGCGTGTTCCAGGGCGAGCGCGAGATGGCCGCCAACAACAAGCTCCTGGGTAACTTCGACCTCGCGGGTATTCCACCGGCGCCGCGCGGCGTGCCGCAGATCGAAGTGACGTTCGACATCGACGCCAATGGCATTGTCAACGTTTCGGCCAAGGACAAGGGCACCGGCAAGGAGCAGCAGATCCGCATCCAGGCGTCCGGTGGTCTTTCGGACGCCGACATCGAGCGCATGGTCAAGGAAGCCGAGGCGAACGCCGAAGCCGACAAGAAGAAGCGCGAAGCTGTCGAAGCCAAGAACCAGGGCGAGAGCCTGATCCACTCGACTGAGAAGTCGCTCAAGGACTATGGCGACAAGGTTACGGCCGAGGAGAAGGGCGCCATCGAGACCGCTATTGCCGATCTCAAGGCAGTGATCGACGGCGACGATGCCGATGCGATCAAGGAAAAGACCGGTGCGCTGGCAGAGGCGTCGATGAAGCTGGGCGAAGCGATGTACAAGTCGCAGCAGGAAGGCGCGGCGCATGCCGATGCTGCGGCTGATGCCAAGAAAGACGATGTCGTCGACGCGGAATTCACCGAAGTCGAGGATGACGACAAGAAGAAGTCGGCCTGATCAGACG
>JAEZKB010000331.1 GCA_023415605.1 Pseudomonadota bacterium | reverse complement strand
ATCCTGTCCACGTTCCACCTCTGCATTTCCTCATGAGTGGCTAGATCCGTGTCTGTCACGGCAAGTGTCCAGCCGTCTTGTTTCAGGGCCTTTTCAAGCTGAGCACGTGTGTTCACTACCGTCACTGCGTAGCCGCGGTCGGTAAGGATATCCTCGATAAGCATTGAAACCATGCCCTCGTCATCAACGACGAGCGCCTTAGGAGCCAGGGTATTCATGATGTAGGCGCTTTCGGTGCGAGGACCCCGCAGCACGATAGCTGCACGGCTAGCCCATCCCGTCTCTTGCGCTGGATGCCTGAGCGCGGCCCGGACGGTCTCCCATTGGCGACCGGAATAGATGCACCATAGGCTCAGCAAGCCTACCAGCCAATCACAATTGTTTAGCTGGCAGGTGCGGACTTCAGCGTTCGATCGTTAGGGAACGCTCCATATGTCCCGTGATCTATGATCGCCTCGTCTCCTGGGGAATCGCTACGGGGCGATTGTCCCCAGCGCACCCACGCCAATGCCTTCTGGCCATTCAGAACATCTACCGCTCGAACGACAACCAGACCCTGGGGATCGGTTCTCGCAACTTCGGCCGCTCTCTCTGACGCTGCTACTCCGGCAAGGCGGTAGGCGTCGTTGATTCCGGGGAGGTCGAGCGGCTCAGTGGCGGCGGCGACTTCGCCGTACTCTATGTGCTCGACACGATAAGTTGCCATCAAACCCTCCAGGTGCGTATTTGCTTCTCGAGAATTGACGCGCGGCCCGATTGATTTGGATCAAGTGCATCGATCACGTTATGGTCGGTCGCTTGGCAGATGCGTGGTGTGGAGTTCCGGCTACCTCGTGGAGTTCGACCTCCTTGCAGGGAGCGGAACGACAGTGGTCGTAGACGTTACCGTGACGACCACCCCTTCTCGAATGTCGATACTCAGCTCCGAATGGTCGACATCGGGATCGTCGCCGGCCATCTCATGGAGCGCTCTCTTTGCTTCGCGCCTGGCAAGCCCAAGCGTCCCGAACACCATTCCTTCGGGGTCCAAAACAACCAGTTCGCCGTCTCGCAAGTCGAAGTAGTATCGAGGCATGAGGCTATGTTGCCCTGGCCTCCCCGGCGGTCGATTACAAAGGTTAGTTGGAGTGGGTTCGCAAGCGGATGATCGCTGCTCTGCCGCGGTACACCTCACCATCAGCTCGGTCATCAAATCTGGCGAGCTTTGCTTTGAGCAATTGCGAGACGGTACATTCCACAGTAGCTCTGTAGCGTGCATGGATCGCGGTGGCCCATGTAAGTGCTCACCTACCAGATGATGATTGGTATTCTGACGCGCGATGCCAGAACCGCGAAGGACGCCGTTCAGGCCTACGACGAATCCTCGCCGCGGGGGCATCCATGATCACGATCAGGCGGTTCGACGGGCAACTGTTAGATATCAACGCCCTACGCGTAACGGCGAGCGAACCGGCCCCCTCTTCCAAGCCGCGGGGTTGGGGACGCATCCGCTTTTGAGCAGGCGACGCTCCTGCCCTTGTCTTGATCTTTGTTAGCGCCATGGGGACTTTGGTCTGCCAGTCTCACTTCAGGGGCAACGGTAAGTGATAACAGCAGGATCGTGCCCATGGACGAGTCTCGTCGCATAAGAGCCCTTCGCGAAGATGTCGTAGCCGCCCGCAAGGGACGCGCAGCGGCAGCCCCAATCGCAAAAGAGTTGATTGGTTGGCACGCCCGCGCTGCCAAGCTTCAAGCCAAGGTCATCACCTTCTGTTGCGCCATAAAGGCGCTTGGCTGATGGAAGCGGAAATTGAGGCGCTCATCGAAGAGATCACCACGGCGGTAGATGCGTAGGACGAAGGCTTGTCGGAGGTCGACACAACTGGGCGAGTTGCGGATGCGGCACGCTCGGCCCAGAACATGCTCGCCAATCTCCAGAGCTTGGCCAATCAAGTGGGTCGTGCAGTTCACTAGCGGAAAACCCTCGCCTCGTCCAAGCGGTGGGAACCGGAGGCCCCCTCCCTGAAACGCCTCCGGCTCAACCATGCCGGTACGGTACGCTCCGGCAACTAAGAGTTTGCCTTCTGTTTTGCTTGCCGGAACTTACATTTGTGAAGTCCTGAGGCTCCGCGCAATCCAGCGGTGCGAGCCCCCACCCGCTCAGCAAGCTTGACCTCGCGGTTCCATCGGGGTTGAATAGCCGTGGTGATAGTCTCCTGGCCCGCTCTGCTCCGGCAGGGCGGGCTTTTTGCTGTTCTCAGATCATTCGATTGGTCATGTAGTGGCCCTCCTGCGCGATCACCTCCAGCGCTCCAGGGCTGTGTGCAAGCAGCTCATCCTGGTCGCTGATGGTGGCGAAGTAGCGCCATTCAAGGGATCGGGGGTTTGGCGGCAGGGTGGCCTGCTTATCCTCAGCGACATAGAGCGTCGGACCCGTTGTCCCGCCATTTCCATCGTCGGTCACGAAAACAAGAAGTTGCATCCCGCCCTCGCTCTTATGAAGGGCTCAGTATAACCCCGAGGTGCTGATCACAACAATGGTCAAGAGGGAACGATGAGGCCTCCTAGGCCGTTGGCGCTATAGACTTTTTCCCTAGCTCTTTTTGGAGAGCAGCACCTTGAGCCCGCCCTGCCTAGCGCAGCGGCGGGCTTTCTTTAAGCAAGTTCAATCTCAACCGTCCCTGTCGCCGTCAGCACGGGCGTACCTTCGTCGTCACGGACCCGCACGATCAATTGGTGCGCATCAACGGGCAGGCGGCAGTCCCTTATGATATCGCCAAGAACTCTGCCCGCTTCGGCCCGTACCGCCTCGACGTCGCTCAGTTGCAACCCGTCGATGTCCACGGTGGACGCCTCAGGTTCGTAGACGTCGAAAAAATATCGGGGCATCTTGCCACCTCTGATAAGCGTGGTGCCCCGCATCGGCACAGCAAGGTCAAGGGGGTAGCGGTAAATCCACCAAGGGCAAGCAGTCGCTTGCGTCAACCAGCAGCATGATGAACCGTTCCGGGAAAGCTGTCTTAACTTACGTTAATCGTCCGCAACTATGAGCGATGCTAGGGAAGGGTCGCTCGGTTGGCGGGGAACACATGCAAGAGCATAAATCTTCGGCCCTAGCTGTCCTTTTCAGGCGTCTGCAGATGCGCGACAGTCTATCAGAGGAGGAGGAGTCGGCGTTGACGGCGGCAGCAGGGGAACTTCGCACGCACCCGGCCGGTTCGTCGATCCGGCAGGAAGGCGAAGAACCAACGACTAGCGCATTGCTGGTGAACGGCTTTGCAACCCGTTTCAACATGACAGACGACGGAGGTAGACAGACCACGGCCATTCATCTGCCCGGCGATTTTGTGGACCTGGAAACCTTTCCTCTCGCTGCGCTTGACCACAGTATCGATGCATTGAGCGACTGCACGGTACTGCATTTTCCGCACGAAAAGCTCCTCGATATCACGCAGAAGCTGCCGCATCTGACGCGCCTTTTATGGATGCTTACGCTTCTGGACGCTGCCATCGTTCGCAGATGGTTGGTTTCCAAGGGCCGCACGTCGGCAGAAAGCCACATGGCCCACCTGATCTGCGAACTCTACCTGCGCATGGAAAGTGTGGGACTGGCCAGCGCCCACAAGATGGACCTGCCCATGACCCAGGAACAGCTGTCCGACGTCCTCGGCCTCTCTCCTGTTCACGTCAACCGCACACTGAGGCGATTACGAGACCTCGGCCTTGTCACCTGGGCAGGAGGGCTGGTCGAAATTCTCGAGTGGCAACAGCTTGCGGAGGTGGGACAGTTTGACCAGAATTTTCTCTACCAGGCCCGCTTTCCTGCACGCGCCTCGACGTCACGGCCGTGAACGTGGTGCTGGGGGGCAGGGAACCGACCGTGGGCGCCACGCTTGATGCGGGATGAAGCGCTACTTCTTTGACCTGCTTGATGATTACCTGCTGATCGACGATCAGGGCCGGGAGATGGCCGACTTTGATTCGGCCACGGATCACGCCGTGACCATACTGACCGAGGCCGCCTCCGACATCCTCCCGAGAGGCAGCCCTGCCAAGTACATGAGGGTCAGTGTCAGGGATGAAATGGGCGCTGTCCTGCTGACTGCAGAACTCGGGTTCAGGATCAGAAGCGGCAACTGATCGCACTCCCCCATCAACCGCGAAACCACGACGCCAACGTTGCCCTTGGCCTGTATAGAGAAGAGCAACAAGCTTGATCCGCCCTCCAAGCGCAGAAGCGGACTCTACATTGAGCATGTTGCACGAGGGGCCGCATCTGTGTGGGGGCGGTTGATTGCGGTTGGAGTTCCCCTCGTGCGAGGCGCAGAACTTAGTTGCTGGCCTCCAAGTTGCACTCTTTAGGAACTCTACAATCCAGATGGGCCGCCTTACATTCTGGGCATATCACGCTTCCCAAAGACACTGTCAAAGCCAGCCGCCTGCCGAAGGTCGGCGATACCATCACGGTCCGATCAGAGTTACCCTCATCGGGCGTAACCACATGACACCGGAGACGTGTCATGGTTCAGATCCCCGGCTTCGAAATACCCGCCACCGCCGATGCCAAATACCTGCTCGGCGAGAACAAGGTCTGATGCCGGTCGACAGAAAGCGAAAGAGCGAAGCGCGCGTCATCGCTGCGGAGAATCCCAACTTATCGTCGGGAGAGGTCGCCAAGATGGCAGGGCTGGACTGCAGCCCCACGGCAAAGGCCCTGAAAGCCGAGAAGGTCGGCCGGGATAAGCCGAAGTCGACGCGGACCGAATAGAAAAAGTAAGAGGCCAATCCGGGGACGAACCGGATTGGCCGTAAACTTCGAGGCGCCACTCGGGAAGCGGCACTTGAGATTGGCGCTGTTATGGTTACGACGGAGTAAATGCGACTGCAGGGCAGTTTTGCCTCCGACTAGGCAGTCAAAACTTAAGCCGGGTGAAGTACGCTTCCCATGCATCATGTCGGTCCTGGCTGGAAAGCACCGCACCGCGACTGCGACGACGATCCACCTCCAACCGATCGGCTAGTTTAGAAGCTCGGACAGTCGCGACTTCCCCAAGGAGGGTCCCGGCGAACATCGCCTCTTCGTGCAGTGCGAGTTCCAATTCTTCTTGCAGTGGTGACAAAGATAAGGCCTTCTCTGGCCGAAAATGGTTCATCGCATTAACCTTCCGATCACCATTCGGAGCAATTCGCGCTCCGGCTACTAACCTTTGTTAGGCGTCGGGGTTCCAGTGTGGGCGCAGCGTCAGCAGCAGAAATGGGGAGGGGTGGCAGAAGCCACCGGGCTGCGACATGCGGTTGACGACGTTCCTTATGGCTGGCTCTGCCGCCATGGCGCTGGTGGTGCCATCTATTGCCCTTGCAGATGATTGGGTTGCCACGAAGTTGCGCGGACACGTGCTGCAGCTTGTCGGCAACCAGTGGGCGCCGCTTGGCCGCGGCGACGTGATTTCCGATGATCGTGTCATTCGAACAGTCAAGGGCGGCCGCGTGACCTTCCAACGCGGCAACGAAACCATCGACGTTGGCGCCAACACACAAATCCAAATCAGAGATAGATCAGGCCAGCAGTTCACCACCGTGCAGGAGCACTTTGGTACTGTCATTGTTGAGGCCGACGTTAGAAATGTGCAGCACTTCGCCGTGACCACGCCGCAGATGGCGGCAGTGGTCAAAGGTACCAGGTTCACGGTGACATCCGGCAAGAGTGGCGCCAGGGTCTCGGTCGAGCGTGGCCACGTGGCGGTTGAAGATAGGGACACTCAGCAAACGACGCTCCTCGCAGTTGGGCAAAGCGCCGAGACTTCGAACGGTACGCCGTTGCATGTTGAAGGAAAGGGCGAGCTGCCGACTGTCTACGCCGCCAATGGCAAGCCGGTGAGCCCAGAAGCAGGCAAAGGGGGCAGAGCGCCCGATCAGGTTTTGTCGCCCAAGGCTGCGGCTGCTGCCGCGCGTGAGGCTGCCCTCGCCGCTGGCGCCAGCAAGCGTGAGGCCGACCAGGCGGCGAAGGCCGCTGAAAAGGAGGCGAAGGCCGAGGCCAAAGCGGCCGAAAAGCAGGCTGCGGCCGTTGCTTATCAGACCGCCATCGCCAACGGCGCCAGCCCCAAACAGGCTGAACGCGAAGCGAAGGAAGCGGCCAAGGAAGTCAAGGAGGAGGCTAAGGCCGCCGAGAAGGAGGCGCGGGCTGAAGAGAGAGCCGGCGGGCAGACCTCAGGTATCGGTAGCGATAGCGGTAAAGGTGCGGACAAGGGCGACTCCGGCAAGGGCCCAGACAGCGGCGACAGTGGCAAAGG
>JAEZKB010000293.1 GCA_023415605.1 Pseudomonadota bacterium | reverse complement strand
TCGGGCGGCGCCTGGTCCTTGACGAGGATCAGCAGCCGCTCGATCGAGTTGCGCAGCTGGCGGGCGTTGCCGGGCCAATCCTGGGCCTGCAGCACGGCCACGGCATCCGGCCCCACCGAGAGGCTGCGCAGGTTATGCATGCGGCAGATCTGCTCGATAAACACGTCCACCAGCGGCGGCACGCCCTCGCGCCGCTCCTTGAGCGGCGTCAGCTGGATCGGAACGATCGAGAGCCGGTGGAAGAGGTCGGAGCGGAACTGCCCCTCTTCGATGAGCTGCGCCACGTTCTGCGAGCTCGACGAGATGATGCGCACGTCGATCGGGACCGGCACTGTGCCGCCGACCCGGTTGAACTTGTTCTCGACCAGCGTGCGGAGAAGCGCCTGCTGCGCGGCGGGCGGCAGTGAGGCAACCTCGGAGAGGTAGAGCGTGCCGCCATGGGCGCGCTCGAGGGCGCCAACCTCGGTGCGCAGCACGCCCGTCTTTTCCCGTGTCTCGCGGCCGAAGAGCACGACCTGCACTTCGTCGGGCGAATAGAGCGAACAGTTGATCTCGACAAAGGGGGCTTCGGCCCGCTGCGAGCGCATGTGCAACTGCCGGGCGACGAGACCCTTGCCGGTGCCCGAGGCGCCGGCGATGAAGATGCGCGAGTTGGTCGGCGCTGACTTCTCGATGATGCCCCGCACCTGCTGCAAAGCGGGCGAGTTGCCCACCATATCGGTGGCCTTGCTGGTGGCGCGTTCGCGCAGGTCCGCGACCTCGGACTTGAGGCGCGTGGCCTCCATGGCGCGCTGCGTGATCAGCAGCAGGCGGTCGATCTTGAACGGCTTTTCGATGTAGTCGTAAGCGCCGCGGCGGATCGCCGAGACAGCAGTTTCGACATTGCCGTGGCCCGAGATCATCACCACCGGCATGTCAGGGTGCTGGCTCTGGAACACGTCGAGCAGTTGCAGTCCATCGAGCCGCGAGCCCTGCATCCAGATATCGAGAAACACCAGGCTCGGCCGCCGCCGGGCGATTTCGTTGAGACCGGAATCGGCATCATGCGCCTGCCGGGTTTCGTAGCCCTCGTCCTCCAGGATACCGGCGATGAGGTCGCGAATATCGTCTTCGTCGTCGATGATCAGGATATCGAGCGCCATCAGGTAGTTTCGACCGCTTTCACTTGCGGCTCCTCTTGCTTTTCCGCCTTAGGTGTCGCCCCACCCGCGTCGTTCGTCGTCTCGGCTGCTGCTACAGCCACCGGCTCCTCCACCGGTTCGTTGTCGTCCTTCTCCGGACCGCGCAGCGGCAGGGTGAACGTGAAGCACGCCCCGACCCGGCCACTCTCGTCAGGCTCCGCGTCGATCAGCTCGACCTTGCCGCCATGCTGCTCGATGATTTTTGCGACAATGGCAAGGCCGAGGCCGGTACCCTTTTCGCGTGTCGTAATATAGGGCTCGAGCAGCCGGTTGCGGTTTTCCTTCGGCCAACCCTTGCCGTTGTCGGAAATTGAAACGCGGACCATCTCGCCTTCGATGCGCGCTGAAGCGACGATTGTCGGGTTCTTGATGGCCTCGAGGCCGGCGCCTTCAATGGCTTCCACCGCATTCTTGATAAGGTTCGTCAGCACCTGGCTGATCAGCCGGTTGTCGAACCAGGCGATGATCGGCTCCTCAGGGAGATCAACCGTGACCTTCACTTCGGGCAGGCGCACACTTTCGAGGAAGACCGACTGGCGCATGGCGTCAGAGAGGTCGCCCTTCTCCAGCTTTGCCTCAGGCATGCGGGCGAAGGACGAGAACTCGTCGACCATGCGGCCGATGTCGCCGACCTGGCGGATGATGGTGTTGATGCACTTGTCGAAGACGTCGAAATCGTCCGCGAGCTTTGATGCATACCGCCGGCGCAGGCGTTCGGCCGAGAGCTGGATCGGTGTCAGCGGATTCTTGATCTCGTGAGCAATGCGGCGGGCCACGTCCGCCCAGGCGCCGGTGCGCTGGGCCGAAAGCAGGTCAGTAATGTCATCGAGGGTCACCACGTAACCCTTCGATTCCGCGATGGTGCCTTCGCGCGTGAGCTGCACTTGGTAAGTGCGATAGTCGGGACCGGAGCCAATCTCGATCTGGTCGCGGATCTGGCCGCGACGGGCAGACTTGGCGCGCTCGATGATCGGCGCCAAGGCGGGAATGACATCCTCGATCTTCTGGCCGACGAGAGTGATCTCGTCACTGCCGACCATTTCGGCGGCACGGGCGTTGACCAGAGTGAGGGCGCCGACGGCGTCGAGGCCGACAATGCCGGCCGACACACCCTCCACCACGGCTTCCGTGAACTGCCGGCGCTTCTCGTTCGTCTCGCTCGCCTGCATCAGCGCGACGCGCTGCGATTTGAGCTGCTGGGTCATGGTGTTGAAGCGATTGGAGAGGTCGCGCAGGTCACCCCTGCCCTCCTGCACCGGCACCTGCACGTCGAGGTCGCCTTCGGAGACGCGGCTCGAGGCAATCATGAGGTTCCTGATCGGGTCGACGAAGCGGTTGGCGAGCGCGATACCGATCCAGAGCGCCGCCAGCAGCAGCACAAGCGCGAGACCCACATACATGATGGTGAAGGTGATCTGGAA
>JAEZKB010000282.1 GCA_023415605.1 Pseudomonadota bacterium | reverse complement strand
TCAAACAGCCGCGCACGGCATGACTGACGATGTACCACGACCCTGACGGCTCGATGGGGGACGCCGAATACGCGACCTGGCACCTGTACGATGCCGGCGGCCCTCGACTGCGTCTGAAGGTCCGCTTCATCGAAGGGAGCGAGGTTCCCAACTGGCGTGATGGCCCGGATGCGGCCGTCGCGCTCGACCGAGCCGAGGCCCAGGGCTGGCACGCCTACGATCGTGAGCCGGGCGCCTCGCCGGAGGAGTACGCCATTCTGTACCTGAAGCGCGAGTGCCGGGCGAGCCATCCGTCACCATGACGTAACCGGGGGAGCGGCTCGGCGATCCCCCCAGTCGAAGCGGGGCCGACGGGCGGGTTTGGAACACGGCATGACCGCCGCTTGACGGATGCCGCTCCTGTGGCGAATGAGGCCCTCGGAGCAGTTCACGAGGGACGATGGGGTAGAGTGGAGGACTGGCGCGGTAGTGGAGCGTCGCAGCGCGTGACCCTTCCGAGTGCTTGCAGTCCTACGACGGCCGTGCCCCGTTTCCAGCCCCCCCTCATCCAACCGTGCGTGCGGTTCTCCCGCACACGGCTGTCCGAGATCGTTCACCGCGCCGCTGTCGGCGTTGCCGATGCCCATGCCACGGTTCCACTCAGGGTGTCCACGCCGAGGCCACGACACAGCGCCGCTGTCGGGATGATGCGTCGGGTGCCTCGGCGTCCCGCCTTCTTGTTCAGGAACAGGCCGAGCCGCTTGCGGACGTAGCTGTCAAGCTGCTGGAACTGGCGGCTGGCGTTGCTCACTCGGAAGTAGGCACCCCAGCCGCGCAGCACCGCATTCAGCTCCGCCACGATCGGCCCGACCGGTTCTGGCAGGCGATGTCGCGGTGCCGTGATCGCTTTGATGCGGTCCCGGACCCGCTGCATCGCCCGACGGCTCGGCCACCGGTGCAGATACCGTTTCCCACGCCAGCGCCAGGACTCCACCTTGCGGCAGTGGAACCCCAGGAAGTCGAAGCCCTGCGTGCCATCCCGCACGTCGACCACGCGGGTCTTGTCGGGATGGAGCGTGAGGCCCAGGCGAGCGAGGATCAGCCCCACCCGTCGGAGCCCTTCTCGGGCATCGGCCTCCGTGCGGCACACGATGACGAAGTCGTCCGCATACCTGACCCGTTGGCCGAGCTGGCGGCAGCGATCCTCCCAGAGCCGATCCAGCTCATGAAGCACCACATTCGCCAGCAACGGCGAGATCACCGAACCCTGGGGCACCCCCTGGTCGGTGGGGAGCAACTCCCCATCGACCAGCACGCCGGCTGCCAGCCACTGCCGGAGCAGCTTCAGCAGCCGCCGGTCGCTGACGCGCTTTTCCACGAGGGCCACGAGCTTGGCCCGGTCGATCCGGTCGAAGAACGCCGCGATATCGGCGTCCACCACCCAGCCCCCACCGCGATTCACGGCCTGGCGGACCTGCTCCACCGCCTGGTGGGCAGACCGCTTCGGCCGGAACCCGTACGAGCTGTCCCGGAAGTCGGCTTCGAAGATCGGCTCCAGCACCACCTTGGCGGCGGCCTGGACCACCCGATCCCGCACCGTCGGGATCCCCAGCGGTCGCTGCGTGCCGTCGGCCTTCGGGATCAGTACCCGCCGCACTGGTCGCGGCCGATACCGTCCCTCCCGCAGCTCGGTCGCCAGCTCCTCCAGGAACCCCTCGACCCCACCTCGCTCGATGTCCTCGATGGTCTGCCCATCAACGCCGGCCACCCCAGCGTTCGCTTGTACCTCCCTCCACGCTCGCGCCAGGATGTCCTGTCGGAACACCTTGTCGTAGAGCGCGTGGAACCGCCGCGCAGGACGCGCCTTCGCGGCCCGATACAGTGCTCGCTGGAGTCGTCGCGCAGCGTCGATGGTGTCGTTAGCCTTGTGGGCATTCACCAGCGCTTACCTCCTCCGAGCACGCCGACCAAGTACGGCCCCTTCCCTCCACCGTGGTTCTGTTGTCCACGGCATCACCGGTACTCTGGGCCGCTCCGACTCCCGCTCCGCTCGCCCCCGTTTCACAGGATCACTGCTTATCGAGGTCGCCGCTTCCCAAACCACCGCCTGGAGTGGCGTTCCTGGCGGCTCACGGCTGGGGCGGAGACGGGTCTCTTCTGTTCCCACGACGGCTGTCCCACCATTCCGCGCCCTCTACGCCGCCGGGTTCCTCGGGGCTGCACCTCCACGGTCTTCGCCCCTTCCTTGGCCTTCGCCTACGGACACGCGACTCGGCTCCCGGTTCGTCCCTTGCGGGCAAGAACTCTCGACGCGGCAGGCTTCGCTTCATGCTGCGGACTGGTGGCTTGCACCCTCCCCTGGCCTCCCAGTGAGGGCTTGACCCCGCGCTTCGACGCCCAGATCTCTCCGAACGCCGGCGGGCTGCTACAAAGGTGGCGTGGCCCCTCCTTTGACTGGACTTGCACCAGCAAGTCGTCGTGAGCTTTCAGAACGCGCTGCCCGTCACGATCCCGCAGAGCGATGCCTGGGCTCGTGAGGAACACCGATCCTGGTCCTTGGAATGAAGGGAATGAAGTCCACGTCTTGTGTTGTGTCGTCGCTACGCGACTCAGCGAGTCAGCCCGGCGTGGCGTAGCCACGCGTCA
>JAEZKB010000230.1 GCA_023415605.1 Pseudomonadota bacterium | reverse complement strand
GTTGGCACGTTGCAGCCCGATCAGTCGTTCTTTGGCGATCTGGCTTTCGACGGTGTCCGGCCGGTCGACCGGCCCGCTCTCGCCGCCGAGGTTGGTCGCGAGCCCGTTGCCCGAGTGGCGCTGGTCGATGTCCAGCTTGCCGCGCAGCTGCGCCTGCGCCTTCTCGACGTCGATCTGAGCGCCACGGCCTTCGCCGACGATGGCGTCGCCCGAGATCTTGCCGTCGGCGAGCCACTGCGAGACCCGCCCCGCCGAGACATTGCAGATCTCGGCGAACCGACCCTTGGTGACTACCATTTTAGCTGCTCTTTAGGCTCCGAGTTTAGCCTCTAAAAACCCGCTGAAACTGCCGACCCCACGCGGTTCGAATTACCTGCTGCAGGGGGCGGGGCGGAAGGACCCGCCGATCTCGCCGATGCGAGACCCGTGGGCCGCATCGATCTCGCTCTCGCGAGATCAGTCGCAGGCGAAGGGGTCGGTGATGGCGAGCCAGCCGAGGGGTGGATGGTGATAGACCAGCTCGAGCCGAGGGATGGGTGCCACCTGGCTCGGCGGGATGGCAAGCACACACCAGCACGATGACGACGGGGGCGATGGCTCAGGCGAACGCAACGCTGCCAGACCGAGCCCGATGGCAAGGACGAGGCGCAGCATGACGATGCCGATGCTGGCCGCAGGTTGTGGCGACAGTTCAACCGCAGCGTAAAGATACGTTGCTATCGGTTGTCCAGCCGCACGAGCTTGGCCAGCTCCTCGGTCATGAACCGAAGAGCGACCCTGTTGTAGGCACGCTCCCCTACTCCGTAGAAGTCCAGGCGCTTCTGGTACGACACGCTGCCCACGAAGTGGAACACCACACCGAGCAGGCCGCCGGGCATCTTCCAGTAGATGCCGGGCTTCAGGTGCTCACCCTTGCCGCGTCGTCCCCCGACGAAGAAGTAGTTGCTCTTGCGCGCACCACGCCTCGCGCCCTTGCGGTTGGCGCGATAGCCCTCTTCGCCGAACGCCTGCAGGTCCGACATCATGCGCACGATGAACGAGCCCGGCACGTTGCCGTAGGCATCGAGCGGCGCCTGTCCACCGGGCACGGCATAGGCCAAAGGCGACATCAGTCCCTTGGCGATCAGCGCGCGCTCGAAGCGCTTGTGCCTTCGCCTGCCGCCTTCGATCTGCGGCCGCAGGAACACGGCGGCCGGGATGCCCTTGCCTCCGAACTCCTCCAGCCAGATCGACACCACCGGCTTGCCCATGGACGGCTGCTTGAAGCGCAGTCCGCCCAAGGTCCAAGGCGTCGGCCGATCGAAGACCTCCTGCATCTCCGAGCGGATGGCGCCGTGCACGTATCGGCCGGTGCGAGCAGCAGCAGCGAGCTGCGCCTTGGGCAGGTGCTTCTTCTGCAGGTCAGTGAGTTGCTGCTGGAGGGCGCTCGCGTTCGACCGGATGTCGAACTGCAGCATCAGCCCAGGACGGCGCCGGCGTGGTAGGCGTCGTCGAGGATCAGCACCTGGTTGCTGCCGACGCCGATGCAGAGCGGCAGCACCTTGTCGCCCGAGCCGATATCGGCGACCGGATGGATACCGCCCGCCGTATCGCCGACATAGTAGACCACGCCCGACGCGGGAGCGGCGCCGGCCCCAAGGGTCACGGTGCCACCGGGCCGCGCGACGACAATGGGCTGGCCGTCGGCGCCGGTCGCCGTGAGCGCGATGCCATAGCCCAGCGCCCCCGCCTCGATCGTCGTGCCGTCGCCCTGCGCCTTCAGCCACTTGCCGGCCGAGCTGAAGTAGACGGACTGGCCCTGAGTGATGGCCTCGCCGGCAATACCGGTTTCGCGCGGCGCGGTGCCGGGCAGCACCTGCGCCGCCGTGATGGTTAGCGCGGCCATGGAAGGGCTCCACGAGTTTTGGGCAAAAAGAAGGGCCGCGGCGCTGAATGCGCTACGCGGCCCGACGATGCCTGAACAATGCCCGAAATTTGGAAACGATGGAAACGGACTATTTGATATTTCTGTGGATGAGCTTCTTCGCGCGCTCGACGTCCTTGGCGTCGGGCCGCCACGGCAACTTGTTCCAATCGACGGCCAATCGATCGAGCATGAGCTTGATCTGCTTGCGCGCATGCGTGTCGGAACAGCCGAGCTGCTCAGCCAGGTCATCGCCCGAGGCCTTGAGGATGATGGCGTAGATCACGACCTTGGCTTCATCATCGTTCCAGAAGCGCATCAGGTCACTCAGCGCCTGGTTGACCGCATCCTGGTCGGCGGCCGGCACGGGAATGCGCATCGGCTCGCCGGGCAGGTCCTTCCACATCTCCCGCAAAGGCTTAGGCATGCACGAGCGCTCCTGCTGAGGCCGCACGCGAGGGTCCTTGCGCAACAGCCAGCCGATGCGGTGCAGCCGCGCTCGCACCGTGAGCGGACACCATGGATCGCCGACCTCCGGTGCCTTGGGTGGTTCGATGACCGTCACCGGCTTCCGATCGACCAGCCGTGTGCCCCGCCAAGGGCCGAATTCCGTGTCGACCACGTCGACTTGCTTGTCTCGCATCGCACGCTCTCCGCTCAAAAACACCGTCTTGCCAAGCCTCATGCCGATGCCGGCAACGGGCCGGCTCGAGCCCAGGCGGGACCTGCCCTCGCGCGCGCGGAGCCAAAGGGAATGGCTGCTACAGACTCATGATCTGACTTGGACCATGAGCATGAATAGGCGGGCCGCCTTTCGTGGAAAATCAACGGCTTGGGAAGCAAGATCGGCCGAACATCGCCCGAAGTTCGGCCGAAGTTCGGGCGAACTTCCGGCGATGTGTCCGGTTCTCCCGGCGCATCCACAGGGCTGTCCACAGGACCATGCACAGCCCGGCCCGCTGCCGTCTGTGCCCAGTGCACGCCGACGAGCTCGAGATTGCCCTGCGGGTCGGCAGGGCCGCCCCACTTCGAGGCATCGCCGCCGCGGCGCTTTTCGGCGTCACGCATGGTGCGGCCGATATAGAGCCGGCCGTCGTCGGTCATCCTGATCTTGCTGAGCCGCAGCAGCTCGTCGCGCGCCTTGATCCAGGTGCGCACGTTCTTCATGTCGAGCTTGTCGCGGAACCAGGCGTCCCATTCCTCGCGCGGCTTCTTCTCCTCGCGCGGTGGCAGCGGCTCGCCATGCAGGGCGTGCAGCATCCAGAAGCGCAGGTAGGCGTTCGTGGCGTAGTCGGGCAGGCCCTTGATGTCGACCAGCACGTCGCGCGGCTTCACGCCAATGACGAAAGTCTTGCTGCTGGTCATCGATCGCCCAAGCGCAACAACGTGAACAGCCGCATCAGCCCGCTGTAGTATCGGTCGTCGAAGCCCAGCAGTGTCGTGTGCAGCGCCAGGTCGAGAGGATCGGGCGCTCGGCCTTCCGAGAACTCGATCCAGGCAATAGCGCCGCGGACATATTCATCATGCCGATTAGACGGCCACGCCATGGCAGTTAACTCAGCGAGACGCTCGCGTCGCGAGTGGGCGTGACCATCAGGCATGGCTCACTCCGCTGCAGCGATGTCGGGCGGAAGCTCCGCGTCCTGGTCGTCGACCTTGTCGAGGTCGAACAGGCTCGGGATCGAGGCCTCGGCCTCGGTGCG
>JAEZKB010000214.1 GCA_023415605.1 Pseudomonadota bacterium | reverse complement strand
TATCCGGTGGTCTTTGCCACGCTCTACATCTTCTCGCTGATGGGGCTCGTCATCGGGCTAGTGTCGGACCTCATCTATATGTGGATCGACCCGCGTATCGACTTCGAGAGCCGGGAGGTCTGATGCCCGCGGCGACGATCTTCGGCACTCCCTACCTCGCTTTCGCGCCCGCCGACGCGCCCCGCTCCAGCATGATCTCGCCGATCAACCAGCGGAGACTTGCGGCCTTCAAGGCCAATCGGCGGGCGGTGTGGTCGCTGTGGATCTTCCTCGTCCTCTTTGTGCTGACACTCTTTTGCGAACTGCTCGCCAATGATCGGCCCATCGTCGTCTCCTACAAGGGCGAACTGCTGTTTCCAGTGGTGGTGAATTACCCGGAGAGCAAGTTTGGTGGCTTCCTCTCCGAGACGCAGTATCGTGACCCCTTTATCGCCGACGAGATAAACGCCAATGGCTGGATGCTCTGGCCGCCGATCCGCTTCAACTACCGCACCGTCGACACCGAATTGCCCACTGCTGCGCCGTCGCCCCCATCGTGGACCATGGACGCGCTCACCCGCTGCAAGACCTATCCGCAGGGCATCGACGACCCCGGCTGCAACATGGGCAACTTCCACTGGCTGGGAACCGACGACCAGGGCCGCGACGTGCTTGCGCGCGTGCTCTACGGCTTCCGCATTTCGGTGCTGTTCGGCCTGATGCTGACCATCGCCTCCTCCGTGGTCGGCATTCTCGCCGGCGCCGTGCAGGGCTTTTTCGGCGGCTGGATTGATCTCATCGGGCAGCGGCTCATCGAGATCTGGTCTTCGGTGCCTTCGCTTTACCTGCTGCTGATCGTCTCCAGCGTCATCGTGCCGAGCTTCTGGTCACTGCTGATCATCCTGCTACTGTTCTCGTGGGTCACGCTGGTGGGCGTGGTGCGCGCCGAATTCCTCCGCGCCCGCAATTTCGAGTATGTCGCCGCTGCCCGGGCGCTCGGCGTGTCCAACTGGACCATCATGGTGCGACACCTGCTGCCCAACGCCATGGTGGCAACGGTGACATTCATGCCCTTCATCCTCTCGGGCTCGATCACCACGCTGACCTCGCTCGACTTCCTCGGCTATGGCCTGCCCGTTGGCTCGCCGTCGCTGGGTGAGCTCCTGAGCCAAGGCAAGGAGAACCTGCAAGCGCCGTGGCTGGGGATCACCGGCTTCGTCGTCATCTCGCTCATTCTCACGCTCGTCGTCTTTGCCGGTGAAGGCGTCCGTGACGCCTTCGATCCGCGGAAAAGCTTCCGATGACCGCCCCCCTGCTCTCCATCCGCGGCCTCAAGGTCGATTTCCGCTCCGGCGACCAGGTGCTAGCGGCTGTCAGGGGTGTATCGTTTGATATCGGCCGTGGCGAGACGGTGGCGTTGGTGGGCGAAAGCGGCTCCGGCAAGTCCGTGACCGCGCTATCGATCCTCAAGCTGCTGCCCTACCCGCAGGCGCAGCATCCCGGCGGGCAGATCTTGTTCAAGGGCAAGGACCTCATGACGGCGGGGGCGCAGGAATTGCGCGGCGTCCGCGGCGGTCCGATCTCGATGATCTTTCAGGAACCGATGAGCTCGCTCAACCCGCTGCACCGGGTCGAACGCCAGATAGGCGAAGCGCTGAAGACGCATCAGGGGCTCGGCCGGACCGCAGCGCGGATCCGGACGCTTGAGCTGCTACGCGAAGTCGGCATCCCCGATCCTGAAGCGAAACTCCAGGCCTTTCCGCACCAGTTGTCGGGCGGGCAGCGCCAGCGCGTAATGATCGCCATGGCGCTTGCCAACAATCCCGACTTATTGATCGCCGACGAGCCGACCACCGCCTTGGACGTTACCGTGCAGGCGCAGATCCTCGAACTCCTGCGCATGCTGCAGGCGCGACACGGCATGGCCATCCTCTTCATCACCCACGACCTCGGCATCGTTCGGAAGATGGCGGACATCACCCATGTGATGACCGGTGGTGAGATCGTCGAGAGCGGTCCGACCGAGCAGATTTTCGCCTCTCCGCAGCACGCCTATACCAAGAAGCTGCTGGCCGCCGAACCACGCGGCACACCGCCCCAACCGGAAACCGGAAGTAAACCTGTCATCGAAGCCAAGGGCTTGAAGGTATGGTTTCCCGTGCGGAGCGGCATCCTTATGCGCGCCACCGGCCACTTCAAGGCCGTCGACGACATCGACATCATCGTTCGCGAGGGCGAGACCCTCGGCGTCGTCGGCGAAAGCGGCTCGGGGAAGACCACGCTGGGACGCGCCCTGCTCCGGCTGATAGCGTCCAAGGGCGACATTGCCTTTATCGGCCGGCCAATCGACACACTGTCGTGGCAAGCGCTGCGGCCGCTGCGCAAGGACATGCAGATCGTGTTCCAGGACCCGTTCGGCTCGCTGAGCCCGCGCATGGCGATTGCCGAGATAGTCGCCGAGGGGCTGCAGGTGCACCAGAAGGACCTTGGCCGCGCCGAGATCGATGCCCGGGTCGTGCAGGCGCTGACCGAGGTCGGGCTCGACCCCGACACCCGCTTCCGTTACCCGCACGAATTCTCCGGCGGCCAGCGCCAACGCATTGCCATCGCCCGCGCCTTGGCGCTCAAGCCGAAATTCGTCGTACTGGACGAGCCGACCTCGGCGCTCGACATGAGCGTGCAGGCCAATGTCGTCGACCTGCTGCGAGCGCTGCAGCGCAAGCACAATCTCTCCTACCTTTTCATCTCCCACGATTTGCGCGTGGTTCGCGCCCTCGCCAACGACATCCTGGTGATGCGGGACGGCAAGGCGGTGGAATATGGGCCGGCGGTTGAGATCTTCGAGCGCCCCAAGTCCGACTATACCCGCGCCCTCATGGCAGCGGCTTTCGATCTGCGCTCCGAAAAAGCTGACGGGCTGCGGCAATGAGGCGTCCGTAACTTGAACACAATGCCGGGAAACCCTCTCGACTTGGCCGTCTCGACCCCTAGACTGCCTCACAACCCTTGGCCCGAGGACAGAACAAGAAGATGAAATCCTTCGCCCAATTTGCTTTCGCCGCCGCCCTCGTCGTCACACCGGCCTTCGCACAGGACACCGCCACGCCAGCGGCCGGCGAAAAGGTTTGGCACCACGGCATCACGCTGATGGGCGAGTTGAAGTACCCCGAGGGCTTCACGCATCTGGACTATGTCAATCCTGACGCGCCCAAGGGCGGCACGGTGCGGCTGGCCGGCTTCGGCAGCTTCGACACTTTCAACCCGATCCTCGACAAGGGAGAGGCCGCGCCGACCGCAGGGCTCGTCTACGAGTCTCTGCTGACACACACCCTTGACGAAACCTCGACCGCCTACGGCCTGATTGCCGAGGCCCTGTCCTACCCCGACGATTTCTCGTCGGCCACCTTCCGGCTCGATCCGGATGCGAAGTGGTGGGACGGCCAGCCGATCACCGCCGACGATGTGATCTGGAGTTTTGAGAAGGCGATCGAGCTCAACAAGTTCATGGCCAGCTACTACGCCAACGTGGAGAAGGTAGAAGCCACTGGCGAGGGCGAGGTCACCTTCACCTTCAAGGAAACCGGCAACCGCGAGCTGCCGATGATCGTCGGCGAGTTCCCGATCCTGCCTAAGCATTGGTGGGAAGGAACCGATGCTAGCGGCAAGCAGCGCGACATCGGTGCCTCAACGCTGGAAATCCCGATGGGGTCGGGTCCCTATCGGCTGGACTCTTTCAACGCCGGCACGTCGGTAACCTACAAGCGGGTCGAGGACTACTGGGCCGCCGACAAGCCGAGCGAGATCGGCACCAACAATTTCGATACCCTGCGCTACGAGTTCTTCCGCGATACCGACGTCGCTTTCGAGGCCTTCAAGGCCGACCAGTTCGACTATTGGAGCGAGAACCGCGCCGCGCGCTGGGCCACCGCCTACGACTTCCCGGCAGCCAAGGACGGCCGGGTGGTGCGCGAGCGCTACAAGGAGCCAATGGCTGATAGCGGCGCCATGGTCGGCTTCATCTACAACCTGCGTAAGCCGCAGTTCCAGGACGAGCGGGTGCGCCGCGCCCTCAACTACGCCTTCGACTTCGAACAGCTGCAAAAGACGCTGTTTTACGGCGAGTACAATCGGGTGAACTCGTTCTTCTTCCGCACCGAGCTTGCCGCCCCCGATGGTCCGCCCACCGGGGAAGAACTGGAAATCCTCGAAAGCGTCAAGGACCTGATCCCCCCCGAGGTACTGACCACGCGCTACACCAACCCGGTGGGCGGCTCGGAGAACCTGCGCAAGAATCTCGGCGAGGCCGTGCGGCTTCTCGACGAAGCCGGCTACGTCCTCAACGGCTCGACCCGCATGACGCCGGACGGAAAGCCTTTCACCATCGAGATTCTGCTCGACGGGCCAACCATTGAGCCGGTGGCTGAAAACCTCGTCACCAATCTCGGACGCATCGGCATCCAGGTGACCATCCGCTCGGCGGACTCGGCGCAGTACCAGGACCGGCTGCGCAATCGCGATTTCGATATCACCTACAATGCCTGGGGCGAGACCCTCTCGCCTGGTAACGAGCAGCTAGACTTCTGGGGCTCGGCGGCGGCCGACACGCCTAATTCGCGCAACTATTCAGGCATCAAGGATCCTGGCGTCGACGCGCTGATCCAAAAGGTCATCTATGCCGACGACCGCGAAACCCTGATCGCCGCCACACATGCCCTAGACCGAGTGCTTCTGGCCAAGCAAATAATCATTCCGAGCTATGCCGCAGTGGATGAACGCGTCGCCATGTGGAATCGCTTCAGCCATGCCAAGATCCCGACTTACTCGGTCGGCTTCCCGACAGCTTGGTGGTGGGACGCGGAAAAGGCCGCCAAGACCGGCGGTAAATAAGGTCAAGGCGGCCTACTCGGCCGCCTTGAAGCTCGCATGGGCGGGGTACTCGATCGCGCTTTCCCACACCACGCGATGGCGGCCAGTATCGTCGGGAACGAGGACTTCGCTGGACTTGCCCGAATGGGCGGCGAACTGCGCGAGATGCTTGGCTTCGGCTGCCGCGATATCTTTCGTCGCGAAGGGCCCATAGGCCTTGCCCTCGAAATCAACCCACCAGCTATCGCGGCTGAAAATCACGACATAAAGCGCGCGTGCCATAGCATCACCCGTAGAATGCAATCCTGAAGAGCTAACACCCTTCGTATCGACTTGGTGCTGCAAGAATGGGGTTACGCACAGCTTGGTTCAACGCAGGGCAAGGTAGGGCCCGAAATCTTCGTTCAAGTTGCATTCATCCGCGTGGCGCTAATGCGGATTTGGGGCACGAGAACAAAATGGGGCGCATATGTCCAAGTCCTTCTTCATTTCCGCTAATCGCGTGATCTTCGTCGCCAACGCTGATGGTGCCGACCTGCGCTACCGCGCCCATTCGCACTCAGTGCCGCCGAACGTCCAAGTGCCCGCCCGTATCAACGAGCGCTCCGAAACGGTGTTCGTGGTTGAGCATGGCACGCTGGAATTCATGGTCGGCGGCGCCGTGGGCCACGTTGTCTCCGGCGGCTTCGTCCGCGTCCCGGCGGGTATTCCGTTCGGCTACCGCAACATTGGCGAGGACGCCGCGCAGATCCTGTCGCGTTGCGTGACACCGACCAAGACGAGTTGCAAGGTTACCATCGAGATCGGCGCATTATCCGCCGCCTGATCCCGCCAGGTTATTGAATCTAAAGGGCGCCTCTTTGGCGCCCCTTATCGTTTCAGGCTGCGGCTTTGGCCTGCTTGAGGTCCGGCGGCACCACTTCGGCCATCAGGTCGACAATCGCATCCATGGCCGGACGGACCTGCTGACCCTCCGAGCCGAGACGGCGAACGGAGACGGTGCCCTCTTCGGCCTCGCGCTTGCCGACCACGAACATCAGCGGCACTTTTTGCACCGAGTGCTCACGCACCTTGTAGTTGATCTTCTCGTTGCGGATATCGAGTTCCGCGCGCACGCCAGCCGCCTTGAGCTGGTTGACCAGCTTGGTGGCATACTCGTCCGCATCGGACACCACCGTGGCGACGACGACCTGCGTCGGCGCCAACCACATCGGCATCTTGCCGGCATAGTTCTCGATCATCATGCCGATAAACCGCTCGAGCGACCCGAGGATCGCGCGATGCAGCATCACTGCGTATTTGCGCGAGCCGTCCTCCGCCACATAGGTGGCATCCAGGCGTTCGGGCAGCACGTAGTCAAGCTGCAGCGTGCCGACCTGCCATGACCGGCCGATGGCGTCCTTGAGATGGAACTCGAGCTTGGGAGCATAGAAGGCACCCTCGCCCTCGGCGATCTCGAAATCATAGCCCGTGGCCTTGAGCGCATCGCCCAAGGCCTTCTCGGCCGCGTCCCAGCGCTCGATCGTGCCACCGAATTTCTCCGGCCGTGTCGCCAGTTTGATGACGACGTTTTCGAAACCCATGTGGCCATAGACCGAATAGAGCAGATGCACGAAGTGCTCGGTCTCGGACTGGATCTGGTCCTCGCGGCAGAAGATATGCGCGTCGTCCTGCGTCATCTGCCGCACGCGCATCAGGCCATGGAGCGCGCCATGAGCCTCGTTGCGGTGGCAGCAGCCAAACTCCGCCATGCGGATTGGCAGGTCGCGATACGACTTGATGCCCTGATTGAAAATCTGGATGTGCGCCGGGCAGTTCATGGGCTTTAAAGCCATGAGTTCGCCCTCGCCCGACAGCACCGGACCTTCTTCCTCGGTGTTGGGCACCTCGTCGGGCACCACGAACATGTTCTCGCGATACTTGCCCCAGTGGCCCGACGCGATCCAGAACTTCGAGTTCATCAGCTGCGGCGTCTTGACCTCGACATAGCCCGAGGAGTTGAGGCGGCGGCGAATGTACGCTTCCATCTGGTTGTAGATGGTGAAGCCCTTGGGGTGCCAGAACACCGAACCCTGCGCCTCTTCCTGCAGGTGGAAGAGATCGAGCTCCTTGCCCAGCTTGCGATGGTCACGCTTTTCGGCCTCCTCCAGCATGTGGAGGTAGTCCTCGAGCTCCTTCTGGTTGGCGAAGGCCGTGCCATAGATACGGCTCAGCACCGGATTGTTGCTGTCGCCACGCCAATAGGCGCCCGCCACCTTGGTCAGCTTGAAGGCCGTCCCAACGTCCTTGGTCGAGCGCATGTGCGGACCACGGCAGAGGTCGAACCACTGACCCTGCTTGTAGATCTTGATCGACTGGTCATCGGGGATCGCATCGATCAGCTCGACCTTGAAGTCCTCGCCCTTGGCCTTGAACACCTTTTTGGCCTCGTCGCGACTCCACACTTCCTTGGTGAAGGCGGCGCCGCGCGCGATGATCTCTGCCATCTTCTTCTCGATGACCGGAAAGTCCTCTTCGGAGAACGGCTCGTCGCGCTTGAAGTCGTAATAGAAACCGTTCTCGATCACAGGACCGATCGTGACCTGCGTCTTGGGCCACAGCTCCTGCACCGCTTCGGCAAGGACATGCGCGGCGTCGTGACGGATCAGGCCGAGCCCGTCGGCGCTGTCGCGCATCACGAACTCGATCCTGCCGTCCTCGTCGAGTGGATCGGAGAGGTCGCTGAGCACCCCGTTCCACTTCATCGCAACAGTCTTCTTGGCCAGGCTGGGGGAGATGCCCTCGACCACGGTGGTCCCGGTGGTGCCACGCGCATAGTCGCGTACTGCACCGTCGGGGAACGTCACCTTGATCATTTTCATCTCCAGCAATGGATTGGGACTCCGCGACTGCCGCGAAATCAGGGCGTGTCTCTAGCACAGCACGCCGTTGCGTGTCACCCGAGCCTGTCGGGCGGGTGAGCCAAGTTCGCCACTCCTAGTCCTCGTAGAAGACGTGCCCTCCGATGGTAGAAAGCTTCTTCATCTTGCTGGCCCAGCGCGGCTTCACATAGGTCGCGTGGTAGTGCGTAGCCGTCTCGAGCGACGAGACTTGCTTTCCGCCTTTCGCCATGGCCTTGGCGATCGACTTGGCCCGGTCCCAGGCCTTTCTTTCCTTCTTGGTCTCCGGCTTGCCGTCGCAGGCAAAGGAGAACTGGCAGGCATTGCGCTTGCTCTGTCCCTGATAGACCACGCCGCACACCGACTTGGGATACTTTCCACTGGTGGCGCGGTTGAGAATGACCTGTGCCACTGCCTCCTGCCCTGTTTCGGGCTCCCCGCGGGCCTCGAAGTAGATGGCATCTGCGAGACAGCTCTCGTCCTTGGGGGATAGAGCCGCGGCCTTTTCGGCGGCGGTTAATTCAGGATCGGCCGCTTGGGCCGGGATGGATAGGAAAGAAAACGCACACACGAGAACGGGCAGGATTACCTGCCCCGACAACTTCCAAGACTGCAACACGAACCCACTTCACGTCTGACTGCACACGCCGCTCCCACACGACGGAAGCGCGTAAACCGCAGCCAATGGGGCTCAGTTTGGCCGACCCGGGCCAAAAACGGGATCATTTCCGGGCGAAATGAGGCAGCGGCACTGCCCTATCACTCCGCCGGTTGCTCCGGCGGGCGCCGCGGATAGACGATGCGGGGCGGCAGCCAGTGATGCACGACCGCGACCCCGACAAGGCACATTGCCCCCGCCAGAACCACGAAAAACAGCGTTTCGGCTGGCATATGAGTGGTGAACGCTACCAATGGCACGGCACCGGCCGGCGGATGCGTGACGCGCAACAAAAGCATCACCCCGATGACGAGGCCCACCGTGATCGTTGCCGCCCACCAGACCGGCGCAAACACCGCGAGTACCAGTACGCTGATTGCTGCCGCCGTGAGATAGCCGCCAAACACATTGGCCGGCTGGCTGAACGGGCTCTGCGCCTGGCCGAACACCAGCACGGCCGTTGCCCCGAACGGCGCCAGCAGCATCGGCAGCCCGGTCCAGGCGGCAAGCCACCCCACGAGCGTCATGGCGATGATGGCACCGAGCGCGGACTTCAAGTGCGAAACGGTTTGGCCGCGCGGCTCGTGGCGGTGAAGGAAGGCTAAGAGGTGGCGCAAGACGAAGCCCCGGACGAGAGGCGCGTATCAAACCCGAACTGCTGCCTATTTCAAGGGCATGCTGGCGAAACTTTGTGCTAGCACCAGCGCCCATAGCGCCAAGGCATGTACCAGCGTGCACCACGGGGCAGCATCTCTGGCACCGGGTCAAAACCATGCGTACCGCCCGGGCGGCAGCGGGTGATCCGTGCTAGGCCCATCCAGCCGCCGGGCCAGAAGCCGAAGCGCCAGATGGCATCGCGCGTGAACTCCGAGCAGGTCGGAGCATGCCGGCAATTGCGGCCCATGAACATCGAGAGACTATAGCGATAGCCCTGGATGAGCACATAGCTGACGACTTTGAACGGATAGTCCACGACCGTCCAAAAGCCGCGGGCAAGGTCGCTCATCACGCGCCGGCCTTATCCAGCGCTTCTGCCACCGCATCGAACACCAGCAGCGTCGAGGTGTGGCGCGGGCGGTAGTCGCGCACCGGTTCGAGATATTTGAGGTCGATCCACTTCTCGCCCGCGGGGGGAGGCCCATCGGCCTTGAGCATGGCGATCATCTCGTCGCGCACCCGGCGGAACTCGGCGACAGGCGTGCCGACAATGTGCGTGGCGACAATGGCGGCCGAGGTCTGGCCCAGCGCGCAGGCGGAAATTTCGTGGCCGTAATCAATAATCACGCCGTCGCGAAACTTTATGTCCACTTCTATCGTCGAACCACATACGCGGCTGACCTTGCGGGCAGAGGCGTCTGGATCACGTAGCCGTCCGGGGATTGGTTGATTGCCGGCGATTTCGAGGATCCGGTCGGAATAGAGATCGCTCAGTTCCATGTCTGACACAAATCTGTTTCTTGAGGTCGCCCGATGCCAACCTATATAGTGCCTGCGATGCAAAAGTCAGGGGCGTCCATCGTCGCTGACCGATCCGTGAACCGTGGGCCGACGTCTTGCGTCTGTCGGCTGCTATTGACCGGGGTATGAGATGGACGCCGTTGCCAAGCCGGCACTGCCGGCAACTGCTGTCGCCAGCTTTGTTCGTCCCACGCATGAAGAGGCCATGGAGGCTGTGCGCACGCTGATTGCGTGGGCCGGCGACGATCCCAATCGCGAAGGCCTCCTTGAAACACCCCACCGCGTTACCAAGGCATATGGTGAGTTCTTCACCGGCTACGAACAGGACCCGGCTGAGATCCTCAAGAAGACCTTCAAGGAGGTCGGCGGCTACGACGACATCGTCTTGGTTAAGGACATCCCGTTCTCGAGCCACTGCGAGCACCATATGGTGCCGTTTATCGGCAAGGCGCACATCGCTTACTTGCCGCATGACGGGGTCGTCGGCATCTCCAAGCTCGCCCGGCTGGTGGAAGTGTTCTCGCGCCGCTTGCAGGTGCAGGAGAACCTCACCGCGCAGATCATCGACGCCATCAACGACAACCTCAATCCGCGCGGCGCCGCCGTGATGCTCGAAGCCGAGCATATGTGTATGACCATGCGTGGAGTGCGGGCTCATGGGGCCTCGACCATCACCCACTGCTTCACCGGTGTATTCGCCGAAGACCGCAACGAGCAGGACCGCTTCTTTGCCATGGTGAACCGGCGCTAGCGCAACCGCGATCAAATGCGGCTTTGGCTGTGATGTCATAGGATCGGGGCTTCGTAGGGAGACCCCGGCATGACCGCCATTAGCAAGACCATCTGGCTCATCGAGACGCATTTCGGCATGCCGCTGAGTCTCGACGAGATGGCCGAGCAGGCCGGGATCTCCCGCACCCATCTGAGCCGCATTTTCCCGCTCGCCACCGGTCACTCCATCTCCGGCTACATCCGTGCCCGCCGCCTCACCGAGGCGGCCAAGGCATTGGCGGATGGGGCGCCGGATATTCTCGGCGTCGCGCTCGATAGCGGTTACGGGTCGCACGAGGCATTCACCCGCGCCTTCCGCGATCAGTTCGGGCTGACACCCGCCGAGCTGCGGAAAAGGCGCTCTCTCGATGACCTCAATCTCGTGGAGCCTCTATCCATGGACGCCCAAGCCAAGACCAAGCTGCCCGATCCGAAGATCGAACACCTGCCCGGCCGCAAATATGCGGGGCTGATGCAGCGGCATGACATGAACCAGTCCAATTCCATCCCGCTGCAATGGCAGCGCATCCAGCAGTATATCGGCAATGTGCCGGGCGCCGTTCCCGGCGCCGCCTATGGCGTCGTCGTCGAAGGTGACGGGAATTTCTGCACCTACCTCTGCGGTATGGAAATCACGCCGTCGGCGGAATTGCCACCCGAGTTCGTTGCCATCGATGTGCCTGCGCGGCGATGGGCCAGGTTCAGCCATGCCGGACATATCTCCACCATTCGCTCGACCATTGCGGCCATCTACGAGCAGTGGCTGCCGAAGTCCGGCGAGCGGCAGGCCGAGGAGGCAAGCTTCATCGAGTACTACGGCCCCGAATTCGATCCGAGAACCGGCATGGGATCGACCGAGATCTGGATCGGCCTCAAGGACTGAACTGGTGTAACCCGTGGCGGCGGGCTATATCCCGCCGCCATGAGCACAACTTTCGCCGACCCGAGCCAGTTCTCCAAGCACGAACTTGATGAGACCACGGTCCTCGCGCCGAAGTTCGACGCGCACGGGCTGATCACCGCCATCGCTGTCGAGGCCAGCAGCAAGGACGTGCTGATGCTGGCGCATATGAACGCCGAGGCGCTGGACCTGACGATCTCGACTGGCGAGGCGCACTACTATTCGCGCTCGCGCAAGAAAATCTGGAAAAAAGGTGAGACCTCCGGCGAGGTACAGAAGGTCGTTGAAGTCCGCGTCGACTGCGACCAGGACGCCATCTTGCTCGTCGTCGAGCAGACCGGTCGCGGCGCTGCCTGTCACACCGGCCGCAAGAGCTGCTTCTATCGGCGGGTGGAGAACGGCGCGTTGGTCGATACTGGCGAGCCGAAGCTGTTCGATCCGAAGGTGGTCTACAAAGCTCAGTAATGCGGCGGTGGCGGCTCGGGCGCTTGCGGCACGTCTGCCGCAAGGGTGCTGAGTTCGTCACCCAGCTTGCCGATCTGGCGTTTCAGCCCCTCGATCTCTTTCCAGAGCTGCAGGATCGTCTCGTTCAAGTCCTCGATCGTCTGGTCCTGGTAGGCGATGCGCTCCTCGAGCGCGACAATCCGGTCTGTGTCTGTCATCAGTGCCTCTCGAACAGCGGCACGATCAGCAGCCCCGTGATGAAGCCGCCAAGATGCGCGTGCCAGGAAATCGCCATCGGCCCGATCGGCAAAAGCGGCACCACGGCGTTAAGCACGATCCAGACGATCACGAAGAACCGCGGCTGCGGATTGGCGAACACTTCGCGCAGCGTCGCCAGTCGCCGCCCCAGCATCACCGGCTCGCCCGTCTCCGGGTGCGGCGCCACGATCACCGGCTGGAACATGAATCGCACCGCCGCGCCCGTCAGCCCTGCTATGCCGCCCGATGCCCCAAGCAGGTAACCGGGTTCGGACATGGCCAGCGCATAAGCGGCGTAGAGAGCCGCCCCGGCAATGGCGGAAATCGCAAAGATGACGAGGAACGGACCGGTGCCGTAGCGGCGCTGCACCGGCGTACCGAAGATCGCGAGCCAGACCGTATTGAAGATCAGGTGCTCCCACCCGCCATGCAGGAAAGCATGTGTGACCGGCGTCCAGAGCAGCGGCCAGAACCCGCCGTAGTCACCGCTCGGATCGATGAACCGATATGGCACAAAGGCAAACCAGATCAACAGATTGAACTGCCCCTCTTCGTTAAGAACGAAGGTTCTCGCCAGGTGAATCATCACCATAGCGCCGCAGAGCGCCAGCACGGCGCCCGGCAGGTTGAGAATGGGCTCGCGGGCGCCCTGCCCCTGATTTGCTTCGGGTTTAGGCTCGTTCGTCATGGATTGGCCTCTCTGCGGACCCTCCATAGCTCATTCCCCCGAATTATCCACACGGCACCGGCCGCGTTAACCTTAAGGATTGTTTAAGGGCGATTTTGTCGCGGCG
>JAEZKB010000207.1 GCA_023415605.1 Pseudomonadota bacterium | reverse complement strand
ATAGATGGGCCGCAGTCGGTTGTCTTTGATGAAGCCGAAAACCGCTTGCACGCACAAAAGGCGATCCTCTGCTGGGTCTTCGGGATCGAAACGGTCTGATGACTGAAACATTGCTGAGCTCGGTCGGCCTCGACCGGCCCGAAAGTGGCGACGATATCGTCCTGCCCTTCACCCTCGACAATCTCGACAGCCGTGGCCGCGTGGTCCGGCTGGGCGAGTCCATCGACGCCATCCTCAACCGCCACAACTACCCGGCGCCCGTTGCGCGGCTCCTCGGCGAAGCCGTCGCGCTGGCAGCGCTGATTGGTTCGTCGCTGAAGTTCGACGGCAAGTTCATCCTGCAGACGCAGACGGACGGGCCGGTAAACCTGCTAGTAGTCGATTTCAATGCCCCCGATGGCCTGCGCGGCTACGCCCGCTTCGACCATGACGCGCTGGTGAAGGCCGCCGAACGCGGCGAAACCAAGCCGGGCCAACTGCTCGGCAAGGGCCACCTTGCCATGACCGTCGACCAGGGCGCCCATATGGACCGCTACCAGGGCATCGTCGCGCTCGAAGGCGGCTCGCTCGAGGACGTCGCGCATACCTATTTCCAGCAGTCCGAACAGATTCCGACGCTGGTGCGGCTGGCCGTGGCCGAACACACCAAGAAGGGCGGCAAGCCGCATTGGCGTGCCGGTGGCGTGCTCGTGCAGCATCTGCCTGCGCATGGTCAGTCGGTCATGCCGGACCTGCCGGGCGACGGCGATTTCGACAATCCCGAAACCGCCGATCCGGATTTCAAGGAATCCGACAAGTGGGCCGAGACCAAGGCGCACCTCTCGACCGTGGGAGACGACGAACTCGCCGATCCCGATATCTCGGCCGAGCGCCTGCTTTTCCGGCTCTACCACGAGACCGGCGTCCGCGTGTTCCCGGCCATGCCGCTCGAAGAGCGCTGCACCTGCTCGGCCGAGCGCATCGAGGCCATGTTGCGCGACAACTTCTCGCCCGAGGAGCGGCAGGACATGGTGGTCGATGGCGAGATCGAAGTGGTCTGCGAGTTCTGCTCGGCGGATTACCACTTCAAGCCGCATGAGTTCGACGACATGGATGGCCCAGAGCATGGGGGCCACCTGCACTAAGGTGCAGAGATGAGTGAAATTGGACGCCGGGAGTGATCCCGGCGTTTTGTTTCAGACCTGACTTAGTCCGTATTCCAGATCCTTGATCAGGTCGTCGGCGCTTTCGAGGCCGACCGACAGCCGCAGCAGGCCCGGGGTGACGCCGGATTCCAGCCGTACCTCTTCCGTCAGGCGCTGGTGCGTGGTCGTCCGTGGATGGGCGAGGATGGACTTGGCGTCGCCGAGATTGTTGGAGATGAGGATGATGGCGAGCGCGTTACCCAGCTTGAAGGCGGCGTCCTGCCCGCCCTTCATCTCCCAGGCAATAAGCGTCGAACCGGCGCTCATCTGACGCTTGGCGAGGTCGTATTGCGGGTGCGACGTGTGGTGCGGATACATGATCCGCGCGATCTTTGGATGGCTGGCGAGAAAATCCGCGATCCTGGCCGCGCTCTCCGTCATCTGGCGAACTCGCAGCGGCAGGGTCTCGAGGCCCTTCAGGAGCACCCACGCGTTGAAAGCCGAGAGGGTGGCGCCGGTCTGGCGGAGGAGGGTGTGCACCTCACCAGTGATCAGTTCCTTTGAGCCCAGCACGATGCCGCCGAGGACTCGGCCCTGCCCATCGATGTGCTTGGTGGCCGAATAGGTGACGAGGTCGGCGCCGAGCGCTAGCGGCTTCTGGTACATGGCGGTGGCAAAGACATTGTCGACCACAAGCTTGGCGCCATTGGCATGGGCGATGTCGGCCACGGCCTTGATGTCGACCAGCTGCAGCGTCGGATTGGTCGGCGTCTCGATAAACACCAGCTTGGTGTTCTTGCGCATGGCTCTGGCGAAGTTTTCCGGATCACGGCCGTCGACCAGCGTGGATTCGACCCCCCAGCGCGGCATGAAGTCCTCGACCACATAGCGACAGCCGCCGAACAGCTGGCGTGAGGCGACGATGTGATCGCCGGCACGAACCTGGCTCATCACCGCGTTGGTGACGGCGGCCATGCCGGAGGCGAAGCCACGCGCGTCTTCGGCGCCTTCGAGGAGCGCCATGCGCGCCTGCAGCATGTCGACCGTGGGGTTGGCAAAGCGCGAATAGTTGTGACCGGCGATCTCGCCTTTGAACAGGCTCTCGGCATGTTCGGAGCTGGGATAGGAGTAGCCGGAAGTGAGAAACAACGCCTCGCTGGTCTCGTTGAACGGGCTGCGCTTGGTCCCGCCATGCACCAGAAGGGTCTCGGGGGACCGGTTCCTGGGGTCACTGAGCGGGTTGTTCGACTTGGTCATGGAGACGCTCCAGAACAAAAAAGGCCGGCACAAAGTGGCCAGCCCTTTGGTCGCCTTTAGCAAGTTATTTAAAGTGGCTGCAAGCGGACCGGCCAAATCACCACTGGAACGGGGTATAATCCCGCTTGCAGCTTGGCGTCAATTGCGCGGGTTGCTACGGAAGGGCCGGTATGGGGCGCGAGCGGGGTACAATGGCGGACAAGGAGCTTTGGGCGAGCGGGGTCTTCCCGTCGCGCTTCATCGAGCGGCTGGCCAAAGGAGGCGCCATCACGGCGCCGCCCTTCGACGCCGATCAGGTGCAGCCGGCGAGCCTCGATCTGCGGCTGGGCGATGTCGCCTATCGCATTCGCGCCAGTTTCCTGCCGGGCCCGGACTATACCGTGGCCGATCGTATCGAGAGCCTGACCCTGCATGAGCTGGATCTGACCGGCGGGGCCGTGCTCGAGCGCGGCTGTGTGTATCTGGTGCCGCTGCAGGAAAGTCTTGACCTGCCGGCGATGGTGAGCGCCGGCGCTAACCCCAAGAGCTCTACTGGCCGCCTCGACGTCTTCACCCGGGTGATTGGCGACAAGGCGCGCGGCTTCGATACGCTGCCCGCCGGCTATTCCGGTAAGCTCTATCTCGAAATCAGTCCCCGAACCTTCCCGGTGCGGGTACGGACCGGCTCGAGGTTGAGCCAGATGCGCTTCCGCGTCGGCGAGACGCGGCTCTCCGTGGCCGAGCACCGCACCCTGCACAATGTCGAGACGCTGGTCTTCGATGCCAACGAGGAGGTGGGGGAAGGCGTCGCCCTCTCGATCGACCTCAAAGGCGAGGGGCGCAATGGCCTCATCGGCTTCCGCTCCAAGCGGCACACACCGGTGATCGACATGGACAAGAAGGACGCGCTCGACGTCCTCGACTACTGGGAGCCGCTGGTCAACCGCGGCACCGAGCAGTTCATCCTCGATCCCGACGAGTTCTACATCCTCGTCTCGCGCGAAAGCGTCCACGTGCCACCCGCCTATGCGGCCGAGATGGTGCCGTTCGACCCGCTGGTGGGCGAGTTCCGCGTCCATTATGCAGGGTTCTTCGACCCCGGCTTCGGCCATTCGGCGGCCGGTGGTACCGGCAGCCGGGCCGTCCTCGAAGTCCGCAGCCGCGAAGTGCCGTTCCTTCTAGGCCATGGCCAAACCATCGGCCGGCTGATCTACGAGCGCCTCTCGGAATCGCCTGACCGGCTCTATGGCGCCGGGCTGGGGTCCAACTACCAAGCCCAGACGCTGAAGCTATCCAAGCACTTCCGGCCGTATTCGATCTAGCCTACGCCGGATCAACCGGCGGAAAGCTCCGGCTCCCTGATCGTTGCGGGGACAAGAACCGGAATTTTGGGGAAGTGGCTGAGCCTTGGAGCGGGTGAAGGGAATCGAACCCTCGTCGTAAGCTTGGGAAG
>JAEZKB010000204.1 GCA_023415605.1 Pseudomonadota bacterium | reverse complement strand
CCGGGCCGGGGGGTTGTGGCGCGCACGTGCCCCCCCGCCGGGGCCCCGGGCCCACTCGACCTGCGCGCGATAGCCGGCAAAGACCTTTTCCCAGTCCCGCGCCTCACCGCGGGCGATCGCCTCCCAGTCGGGCAGGAGGCGGGGATTGTCCCTCACTTCAAACATGTGATGAGTCGGGCCGAAGCCCAGATGTTCGAGCGCGATCTTCATTGAATAGGTGCCGGTGCGACCGAAGCCGGGCCCGATGATCTTCAGTGACATGACGGTCTCCCTTCTGGCCGGTCAGGCCATCTGCGTGACGTGGACGGATGTGGTCCGGGCTCCCGGCGTGGTGACGCGATGGCGACGCCAAGCCGGCAGGGCGGCGCTCAGCCAGACGAGCCAGTGCGGTGCCTCGAAGCCTCTCGCAATGGCGTAGTAGGCATCTTCCTCGGAGCGATATGGGGCATAGGGTTTGTCCAGAGCACTGATCTGCTGGACCAGACAGGCGGTGTACATCTCCATTTCGAAATCCTCGTCTATTCCGATGAGGATAGTTTGCCGGAGGAAGGTCCGAAGGGTCCTTAGGCCGATATGAAAAGTTCCTAAGCCGAACCAAAGTCAGCTTAGTCCGACCCTGCGGAGACCATCGAGAAGTCGGTCGAGGCGGGCGTCGCCGCGCGAGCGAATGATGCCCACCCCGGCGAGGGTGGTCTGCGGAGCGAGATCCAGCAAGTGGCGCAGGATGCGCCGCGCGTCATCCAAGCGGCCGAGGTGGGCATAGGCGGCCGTCAGCATCCAAAGGGTCGGCGGCCAATCCATGAGAGTGGCGCGTGACTTCTCCAGCCACTCGACCGCTGCTTCGTCCTCACCCTTGAGGAACAGCGAGAAGCCGGCAATCGCCAGACCTTCGAAAGCTTCGGGCGCGCCCGGGCTGAGTTGGAAGACCCGCCGGCCACACGCCTCGGCCTGATCAAGATCGCCCGCGAGCATGTTGCAGATGCCCACCAGCACCAGCACGGCGACGTTGTTGGGGTTGGCGGCCAGGGCGCGGCTGGCGACGCCGAGCCCTTCTGCCTGGAGATGACCGATTGCAAGGAGCGTATGGGCGCAGATGGCGAGGACCACGGGATCATCCTCGTCGTAGCGCAGCGCCCGGCGGGCATAGTCGAGGCAGCGTGCGGCTTCCTCGGCGGTCAGCTCGGTGAGCGAGACAGTTCCACGCCGGGCATCCGCCCAGGAGGCATAGGCGAGCGCGGCCGCATAGTCGGGCTCCAGCGCGATGGCCTGCTCGAGGTATTCGAGCGCGGTGCGGTAGCCTTGCGGATCCCGGGAGTAGAAGAACGGCAGGGCACGCAGGAAATAGTCGTAGGCCTGCGGGTTGGCGGGCCATTGACGCCGCGCCCTGTCGATCTCGGCCTTCCGTATCTGCGGCTCGACGAGCCCCACCACAGCTTCTGTGATCCGATCCTGAAACTCGAAGATCTGGCCAAGTTCGCCGTCAAAACTCTGAGCCCAGTGGTGAGTCCCGGAAGACGCATGGATGAGCTGCGTGGTAACGCGGACGCGGTCGCCCGCCAGCCGAACGCTCCCCTCGAGCAGGTAGCGCACGTCGAGTTCGCGGGCCACGTCGCGCACATCCATGGCGCGGCCCTTATAGGCGAAGGTGGAACTGCGCGAGGTAACGGCGAAGGACTTGAAGCGCGAAAAGGCGGTGACCAGGTCCTCGACTACGCCATCGGCGAAATAGTCGCGGCTGGGATCGCCGCTGAGATTGGCGAAAGGCAATACGGCGAGCCGAGGCTTGCCGCTTTCCCCGGCCAGCGCCACCTGCGTCGGGGGGCGCTCGGGGATGCCTGTGAAGCGGTAGCCAACGCGGGGGACGGTGACGATCCAGTCCTGACCGTCGGGACGGGAGCCGAGTTCCTTGCGGAGGCCTGCGATCTGGACGGTGAGATTACCCTCTTCCACCACCAGACCTGGCCAGGCCTTGGCCAGCAGATCGGATTTGGTCACGACGGCGCCCTCTGCTGCCACCAGCCCCTCGAGCACCATCAGCGCTCGCTGACCGATCGGCACCGGGGCACCGTCGCGGCGCAGTTCGCGGCCATGCAACAGGACGAAAGGTCCGAATGTGGTTTGCGCGTCCATGCTGGTTATTATACTGGGGTCTGGCGGAGCGAGAAGGGCCGGCGTTTACGGTCAGCGTCCTTGTAAGTTGACCTTTCCGGCCTCGGCGTGGCCTATAGGGCCAAAGAAAACGGGACGCCTTTCATGAAGAGTTTTTCGTCATCGAGCTTTGCGAGCGATCATTCACTGGCGCTCGAAGCTGCCTATGAGGCGGTCCAGAAGGACCCGCGGGCGCTGTTCACCAACTTTCAGTGGTTCCTGTTCACCGGCAAGGACACAATCTTCTTCACCGCCTTTTCAAAGGAAAGCTTTGACAAGGAAAAGCTCAAGACGTTGGCCTCGCGTGTCGTAGCGCTGGCACCGCAGTTGACCCATGGGTTCAAGGGCGCGCGGCCGGGCCATCCACTGACCGAAAGCCAGCTCGAGGCGATCTGCTCGGTGCAGGAGGTCGATGACCTCGAGGGCTATCCGGACAAGTGGCTGGGCCAGAGCGCCGACATCTTCGATGCCGAGGATGTGCCGCTGTTCCGCTTCATGGCGGCCACCCGAAAGGGCGGGCCGGACGAAAAGGGTCGCGCCTCGATCATCCAGGTGCGCGCCGCGCACGCGGTGCTAGAGGGCTCGGATGCCGCCCTGCTCACCCGGTCGCAGACGGCCGGGCATGGGGTCCAGTCGAACAAAGGCAACACCGTCTCGCTCGGCGCACGCTTCGGCGCGTTCCTGCAGGGTCTGCTGGGCGCGATGATCCATCTGTTCTTCGCGTGGATCCTGTCGCCGCCCGACGTGAAGATTCTCTACCGGACGATGGCGCTCGAACGCAGCCGCATCCGCACGATAGCCAACCGCATCGGGGTGCGGCAGCGCTCACTCTACTTCGCGCTGGTGACGCATGCGCTGCATTCGGACACCGACAAGAAGCACAACGAGAAGGTGATCACCGCCGCCTACACCATGCTCGACACCAAGCGCACGGCAGCGGACGACGATTTCTTCCGCGTGCGGGCGCTGATGGCGAAGTTCAAATACAAGGCCGACTTCGTCGAATATGCGCGGGGCGTCGACAAGGTGGTCGACGAGATCGAGAGCAAGGACGTCACCAAGTTCCAGATGGCGACGCTGGCGCTCTTCAACATGCACCGCCGCATCCACAAGCTCCTGCCGTTCCTCTACGGCCCGCGCTTCTGGCGCTTCGGCGGCACGGACGGCACGATCGTGCTGACACTGGTGCCGCCGCACCGGACCTTCGGGCCGGTGACCGAGTGGATGATGGAGCCGATCTATTGCGGCGCCTACCACCCGGCCTCGAACATCTGCACGTTCTGCCCCGGGCGTGAGTACATGACGCTCAATTTCACCATGGAGCAGAAGCATCTCGACAATGTCGACAAGATCGAGACGCTGATCCAGGAACTGGAGGCGTCGGCCTAGGCTGAGGCTTAGGCCGGCACCTCGAGCCCGAGCAGGTTCAGCAGCTCGGGCTTTTGCGCCACAACGCCAAAGGCGGGGCCGCCGGGGCCGAGCCGGGCGCCGTCCGCCAGTGGGCCCGCGTCGACCGGATCGAACCCCAGGTCATCGATCAGCGCCAGCACCTTGGCGACAGCGTCGCGGTCGTCGCCGGCTGCCGCCATGGCGATGCGGCCGGGCGTGCCGGCCGGCAGCCGCTCGTCGCGAAACTGGTGGTAGCCGAGCTGGTTGAGGCTTTTGACCACAGTGGCCGACGGGAAATGCCGCTGCACCGCCTCGCTGGTGTGAGCGGGATTGTCCACGAAGTCGGGAACGATACCATCGGTCTCGGCCCAGTAGTTGATGGTGTCGATCAGCACCTTGCCAGCAAAGACGTCCGGACCCAGTTCTCGGAAGCGATAGCTGGGGACGGCGAGGACGATGAGATCGCTGTGCTTGACCGCATCGGCCACCGTCATCGGCTCGGCGCCGGGTACCAGCACGTCGATGATGAGTTCGATGTCGGCTGGCGGGCGCGAGGAGGCGATGGCGACGTCGTAGCCGGCCTCCACCGCCGCCTTGGCGACGATGGTGCCGAACTTGCCGGCGCCGATGACGGAGAGCCGGCGATCAGACATGCGCGGGCTCCTTTTCCTCGGCCGTGGCCGGCTCGGCGGCCAACAGTTCGCGGACACGCGGGATCACCTCGGTGCCGAAGAGCCGGATGGACTCGGCGCGATCGGGCCGCGACAGCCGGCCGACATCATGCTTCAGGTCGAAGCGGCTCAATTTCAGATCCTTGACCGCCTTGACGATCTTCTGCGCCACGGTTTCGGGCGAACCGACCATCAGCGCGCCGTAGCTCACTTCGCGCTCGTAATGTGCCGGCGTCGGCACGGGGAAGCCGCGTTCCTCCACCAGCTTGCTCATCACAGCCTGATATTGCGGCCAATGCGCGGCCACGGCCTCGTCGTCCGTCGCCGCGATATGGCCGATGCCATGCATGCCGATGGGTAGCTGCGGCTGGCCGAGCTGTTCGAGCGCCTTCTCGTAGAGTTCGACAAAGGGGGCGAAGCGGCTCGGTTTTCCGCCGATGATGGCGAGCATGAGTGGCAGTCCGTGGCGGGCGGCGCGCAGCACCGAATGCGGGGAACCGCCGACCCCGACCCAGGTTGGGATGTTGCCGGGCGCGATGGCGGGTTTCACCACCTGATTGTTCAGCGCCGAGCGCGTCGTGCCGCGCCAGGTCACCGGCTGGCTGCGGAGCAGCTTCACCAGCAGGTCGAGCTTTTCCTCGAACAGGGTCTCGTAGTCCTCGATGTTGTAGCCGAAGAGCGGGAAGCTGTCGGTGGCCGAGGCACGGCCTACGATGAGCTGCGCGCGGCCGTTGGAGACGGCATCGAGCGTGGCAAAGTTCTGATAGACGCGCACCGGATCCTGCGTCGAGAGCAGGGTGACGGCGGTGCCGAGCTTGAGCTTGGTGGTGCGGCTGGCGATGGCGGCGAGGATCACGTGGCCGGCGGAATCGACATTGTCGGGCCGGTAGTGTTCGCCGATATTGTAGCTGTCGATGCCGACGGACTCGGCCAACACGGCCTCGTCCATCATCACCCGAATGGTCTCGGCATCGCTCAGATGCCGGCCATCGCCATCGACCATGGTCTCGCCAAAGGTATCGAGACCGAAATCCAGAATTTTCTCACTCATCGTCAGCTCCTTGCCCCGGGTTCAAGGCCCGGGCAGAACACGCTGTCGCCTCATGTAGTGCGGATATGCCCGTTACATCAATTGGATGTAAGGCACATCTCTGTTGCCTGAGGCGGGTGGCCACGCACGCGCTACTCTCTCAGTCGGGCCTCCTCCAACGCTTGCGGGGGAGGATACCGGCCATAGGCCGGAGGAGGGGGGAGTCGCTTGAGCCAGTTCTCACCATCCGATGGCCGACATCAAGGAAGGTGCACCCCCCTCCACCGCAAGCGGGAGGGGTTCGCCGACTGCAAGCCGCTGTGCGCATTGCAGAAAGTGATGCTTATCCCCGCGCTCTTCCCCTCTCGTAGAATGATCCCCATCAACCCCACGCGACGGGAAGCGCGACGAACGTTTGTGGGGAGACTGCCGGGAGG
>JAEZKB010000202.1 GCA_023415605.1 Pseudomonadota bacterium | reverse complement strand
CCTCCCGGCAGTCTCCCCACAAACGTTCGTCGCGCTTCCCGTCGCGTGGGGTTGATGGGGATCATTCTACGAGAGGGGAAGAGCGCGGGGATAAGCATCATTTTCTGCAATGCGCATGGCGGTTTGCAGCCAGGTCTACCTCCCCCCAGGCCCGGGGTGGGCGGGAGAGATGTGCCAACCAATTGCCCTGCCCTGCCAAACCATGCAGGGTTGTCTCAAAAGGAGCAAACCATGAACGACACTGATCGCAAACATCTGGAGCGCTGCCTTGAGCTGGCGGAAAAAGCGCTCGAGCTGGGGAACAGTCCCTTCGGCTCAGTGCTGGTGGACGGCACGGGAACGGTCCTGGCCGAGGACCACAACCGAGAGACCACCGGCAATGACGCGACGCTGCACCCTGAGTTCGAGTTGGCGCGCTGGGCGGCGCACAACATGACCGCGGACGAGCGGGCAGCCGCGACGGTCTACACATCGGGCGAGCATTGCCCGATGTGCTCGGCGGCGCATGCCTGGGTCGGGCTGGGCCGGATCGTCTATCTCTACTCCGGCAAGCAATACGCGGCACTGTCGACCGCCGAGGGCATGGCCCCCTCGCCCGTCGCGCCGCTGAGCGCGAATGAGGTCACGACCTATGTGAAGGTCGAGGGGCCGGAACCCGCCTTGGAGGACCGCATCGTTTCCCTGCACAAGCGCCGTTTCGCGCTGATCAGGGACCAATAACGAAAAGGGCCCGCGTCGCCACGAGCCCTTCGAATCCGACAACGTGACTTCGCCCCAGACCTACTCTGCCGCGACTTTCTTGGGCGTCACGGCTTCGGTGTAGGCGTTGATCAGCTTGGCGCAGGCGGCGCCCGGCTTGAACTTATAGTCGCCCACTTCCGAAACCGGGGTCACTTCGGCAGCGGTGCCGGTGAGGAAACACTCGTCATAATTGGCGAGCTCTTCCGGCATGATGTGCCGTTCGATAACCTTGAAGCCGTTCTGCTTGGCGAGGTCGATCAGCGTCTGGCGGGTGATGCCGTTGAGGAAGCAATCCGGCGTCGGCGTGTGGATTTCATCGCCCTTGATGAAGAACACGTTGGCGCCAGTGGCTTCGGCCACATAGCCGCGATAGTCGAGCATCAGCGCATCCGCATAGCCATTGGCCATCGCCGCGTCTTTCGACAGCGTGCAGATCATGTAGAGGCCGGCGGCCTTGGCGGAAGACGGAATCGTCTCCGGCGACGGGCGCTTCCACTTGCTCCACTCAAGACGGATGCCCTTGAGCTTTTCCTCGACCGAGAAATAGCTCGGCCAGACCCAGCTCGCGATGGCCAGGTGCACCTTGTTGTTGCGGCCGGGGACCGACAGTTCCTCGGAGCCGCGCCAGGCGACCGGCCGCACATAGGCATCGACAAGGCCGTTCTTTTCGAGCACGAGGCGCTTGGCCGCCTCGATCTCATCGACCGAATAGGGAATGGTGAAATCGAGCGTCTTGCCCGACTGGATCAGGCGCTCGGTGTGCTGGCGCGACTTGAAGATTTCGCCGCCATAGGCACGCTCGCCTTCGAACACGCAGCTCGCATAGTGCAGGCCATGCGTCAGCACGTGGATCTTGGCGTCCTTCCAGGGTTTCATTTCCCCGTCGAACCAGATCCAGCCTTCGCGCTGGTCCATTGGCAAACCTGCCATTTGGTCTCTCCCACTCTTTCTTGTCGTCGCGGCTCTCGCGGGGCCGTTTCGGCGTTTTGCAACGATCTTGCCTCAGCCCCTCGCCCTTGGCAAACCAGAACGGACTTGGGATAAGGCGTTGAACCTTCGTGATGGAGAGACAATGGCACCGTCGAAAATAAATGTCAACAAGGCTGACATAATTTCGAGTGCCGGCGGCGCGAACGACATGCCGCTCGACGTCATGGGCTTGTTCTTCTTTGCCTATCGGGACTTCGTCGGCGACGCTGATGCCCTGCTCGAACGCCAGGGCTTCGGCCGCGCCCACCACCGCGTACTCTATTTCGTCAACCTGAAGCCCGGCATGCCGGTCGCCGACCTGCTCGATATCCTCAAGATCACCAAGCAGAGCCTGGCCCGCGTGCTGCGCCAGCTGATCGACAACGGCTATATCGAACAGAAGACCGGCGACGCGGATCGGCGCCAGCGCCTGCTCTATGCCACGGCCAAGGGCCGCGGCTTTTTCGAGGTTCTCTCCGCTACGCAGACCAGCCGCATCGCGTCGGCCATCGAAGCCCTGCCTGCCGACGGCAAGAAGACCGTGCTGCAGTTTTTCGTCGGCATGGTCGAAGCGGAAGACCGGCCACTTCTGGACCGGCTGCGGCTGACCGACGAACTCTAGGCTCCCGGCTGTCGGTAGCCGATGCTCTGTGCGCGGCTCAGCGCTGCCATCGTTTCCTCGACCGTGAGTAGCGGTATCGTCTCGAAGGACGATACCGCACCGCCGCCGCCGATCGCGATTGCCACCGCGGCCATAGCCACGTTGTCGGGCGCTTCCCACAGGTTGTAGCCGTCATTCGGGCCGAACGCGTACCAGAAACCGTGCAGCTTCCCACCCACCGACTCGATGTACTTGCGCGCCGCCTCGCGGCGATCCTCGGGGTTCTTGGTGAGCCGCGCCCAGGTTTCAGGGGTATAGCTGAAGTGCGTCAGGTAGAGTGCCATGGCCAACTCCTCCGCTCTTGCCACGCGGCCATCCTACTCCCCGCGGCGCAGCGATGGAATTGGGACTGAAGGCCAGCCGCTAGAGCAGCTTCTTGCCGTTAGGCACCGGCTTGTCCGACGCAGCCAGCACGATGGCGCCGGCTTCGTCCTCGAATCCCAAGGTCAGCACTTCCGAAATGAACGGGCCGATCTGTCGCGGCGGGAAATTGACCACGCCCAGCACCTGCCGGCCGACAAGGGAGGGCGGGTCGTAGTGCACAGTGATCTGCGCCGAGCTTTCTTGATGCCGATCTCGGGGCCAAAATCTATGGTCAGCTTGATCGCCGGCTTGCGCGCTTCCGGGAACGGCTTTGCCTCGATGACGGTGCCGGTGCGTATATCGACCTTGAGGAAGTCGTCGTAGCTGATCGTCTCAGCCACGCCCAAGCTCCTCGCTGCGAAGCCGGGCGGCGAGCACGGCTTTGTCGAGCAGCGGCTCTAGCCCGTCGGGCGCCATCAGCACTTGCAGCGCAGCGTAAGTCGTGCCCTTGGGCGAGGTGACGTTCTCGCGAAGGATCGAGGCCGGCTGTGGATCGGCAGCCATCAGAGCCGCGGCACCGATCACCGTCTGCCGCGCAAGTTGCATCGCCTGGCCGGGATCGAGCCCCTGCCGCATGGCGGCGACGGCCAGCGCTTCGACCATGTAGAACACATAGGCAGGGCCGGAGCCGGAGACGGCGGTCACGGCGTCGAGCTTGCCCTCGTCATCGAACCAGATGACGTCGCCAGCGGCGCCCAGGAGCGCATCGGCAACCATCTGGTCGGTTTCGGTGATGTGGTAGCCCACTGCGCCGGAAATCCCCTTGCCGACCTGTGCCGGCGTATTGGGCATGGCACGGACGACGCGCTGGGTCTGCAGTCCCTGGCTCAGCGTCTGGATCGAGATACCGGCGGCGATCGAGAGCACCAGCGTCTGCGCGCCGACGGCCGGCTGCACTTCGGCCATGACCTCCTTCATGAGCTGCGGTTTGACCGCCATGACCATGACATGGGTGAGGATGCCGATGGGGCTTTCGAGCAGGCGGATATTGTGCTCGGTCGAGAAGGCGGTGGTCGCGTCGCCCGGCTTGGGATCAATCAGTACCAGTTGGTCCGGCGGCAGCCCGCCGGCAATCCAGCCGCGCGCCAACGCCAGACCCATTTTCCCTGCCCCGACGAGAACGACGGGGCCGACCTCGGATAGATTCAAGCTTCGCCTACCGTTTCGAACATGACCTGGCTGAGCGCGTCTGCCGCGCTTTTGCCAGCCCATACCACGAACTGGAAGGCCTGATAGTAGAGATCGCAGGAATCGGTGGCCGAGCGCAGCAGCGCCTCGCATTGTTGCGGGCTGACTTCGGCGCCGCCCGACAAGAGGTGTGAGTTGCGGAACAACACCACGCCCTCATGATTCCAGATGTCGAAATGGCCGATCCAGAGCTGCTCGTTGACGAGCGCAATCAGATGCTTCACCTCGGCCCGGCGCGGTTCCGGCACCTTGAGGTCGAAGGCACAGGCGATGTGCAGGGACTCGAGGTCCTCCATCCAGTTGAACGACACATGGTAGTCGCTCCAGCCGCCACGGACGGAGATGGAAATCTCGTCGGCATCCTGCCGCTCGAAATTCCAGTCATTGATCGAGGCGATGTGCTCGATGATGTCCACAGGGTGGACGGTCCGGTCCGGTTCGACTTCGAGGAGAAGGGCCATTTGGCAAAGAATCCCGCTTTGGCGACGCGTTGGAGGGCTGGCGGAACAAACCATTCCGCCTCGATACGCGAGTACTTCAGTGAACTGCCGCACGCAGAGAGCCCACGAGTCGTCCAGTGGCGAGGACCGTACACCGGGTGTTTGATTCCGGGGACCGCGGTACCGGACGCATCCAAGGCTTTCTTCTGTGGATGATCCGACTTCTAAGGTTAACAAGTACTTAAACCGATGAGTCCCCGAGGGATGATTTGCCCGGTTTTGGCACAGGTTTCTGTGACCGACTCGGTGTATGATGCGCGTCCGCAGATGACCGGCCCGTGACACAAACTTTCCGCAATTGCCCTCCACTGGGTCGCGCGGGGGGCTCTGTCGGAGCCAATTTTCTTTGTCGTTTCCATCGTTTCGCGCCGGCATGTTTGCCGCGCTCATTGCCTTTGTGTCGCCATCCGTAGCCGTCGCGGGCGCCAGCTACTTCGCTCCCGCGCAGGAATCGGCCAGTGGGGCCATCGCCGCGGACCCGCAGGGCCGTCTCCATGCCGCCCATACCGGCTACGACGCCCCAAATAAGGGCCGCGTCTACTATCGCACCTGCCTCGAGAACTGCACCAAACCCGACGCCTGGCAGATGCTGGAACTGGCCTTCGAGGACCCGATCAACGTGCAGGTCGCGGTGACGCCCGAGGGTGGGCCGCGCCTGCTCGTGCTGAACTACGCTAGCGGCAACGGCATCGCACGCGGCTATGACTATGCGGCCTGCGACAGTGACTGCCTCGATGAGGACAACTGGACCATTACCCGTGTCGCGGGGGCCGCAGACCGCACCTTTGCCGGGCTGTTCCAGTACAAAATCGCCGAGCGCAGCTTTGCCGTGGACGCCTCCGGCCAGCCGCACTTCATCTATGTGGACGCCAACTATTTCGTCGAGCCCGACCACTACGGCGCCTTCTACATGACCTGCCTCGAAGACTGCAGCCGGGCCGGCAACTGGATCGAGACCGACCTCGCCGGCCATGTTCCTGAACGCTATCTGACAGAGCAGTTCGACCAGACCGCGCTGGCCGTGACGCCGGACGGCAAACTCCGTGTCATCGCTTCGGTCTATCCCTTCGACGAGGAAGGCAACCAGCTCCAGCAGGGGCTTTGGTACCTGCAATGCGACGCCGACTGCATCGACAAGGCCAGCTGGTCACGCGCAAGAGTGATCGACACCGGCTCGGGCTCCTATCCCAACCCGACCTGGGACATCGAAGTGCTCGACGACGGTCGCCCCCGCATCGCCTTCTTTGCCGGCCAGGGCATGGAGCAGACCGATCTCGACAATCAACTCATCTATATGTGGTGCGACACTGACTGCGCCACAGAGGAAGCTTGGAACGGCAATATCGTCGGCTGGCAGAAGGGGGCGGGCGAGAGCCCGGATCTGGAGATCAACGGCAGCGGCCAGCCGCGTATCGGCGTGCTAAGCGTGAACGGCGACTTGGCCGCGGTCTATTGCGACGACAAGTGCGAGACCAGCGAGGGGCGCTGGGACGCCACCTTTGTCGAGGAGACCTCGACCGCTGCGGCCGACCGGCCGACAGCGATCCCATTCCATTGCGATGGCGAACTCTGGCACGGATTCATGCCGCGCCTGGCGCTGGTCGGCGACACACCATGGTTCGCGTATGACCTCGTGGTCGAAGCACGCTGCCTCTACAAGTATATTGGCGACCCCGACCCGCGCCCAACTGCCGTCTTCCACGAGATCTGGCGTGGCAGCCGCGTCGCTACGATCGAGTGAACAATCCCTCCGGACCCGCCCAGCCCGTCTCCAGAGCCGCCTGCCAGCGGGGGAAACCGTTGGCGATGGCGGTTTGGGCGGCGCCGGCCCAATCGTAGGGGACGGAGCGGATGGCACCCTGCCACTGCCCATTGCGCCGCTCGATCACCGCATAGCGGGCGTCGGGCGCGCCGCGGATCATCTGCAGGCCGACCGAGCCCGGATTGACGATCAGCCGGCCATCGCGAAGCCGGCAGACTCGGGGGATGTGGGTGTGCCCGCAGAGCAGAACTGGATGGTCAAGGCCAATGG
>JAEZKB010000014.1 GCA_023415605.1 Pseudomonadota bacterium | reverse complement strand
ACACCATGCTGCACGAGCAGATGCACTTCCTCTATCGCGGCTTCCGCCGCGCCGCCCATCCGATGGCGGTGGTCTGCGGCGTCGTCGGTGCGATGGCAGCGTTCTACCACGACTCGACCGACATCTCGGACCCGGTGCAGCGCGAGATTGCCTCGATCCGCCTCATCGCCAAGATGCCGACCATCGTCGCCATGGCCTACAAGTACTCGGTCGGCCAGCCCTTCGTTTATCCGCGCAACGACCTAGACTACGCGTCAAATTTCCTGCGCATGTGCTTCTCGGTGCCCGCCGAGGAGTATGTGGTGAACCCGGTCATCGCCCGGGCCATGGATCTCATCTTCACGCTCCATGCCGATCACGAGCAGAACGCCTCTACCTCGACCGTGCGCCTCGCCGGTTCCTCCGACGCGAACCCCTTCGCCTGTATCGCTGCGGGCGTCGCCTGCCTATGGGGTCCGGCTCACGGCGGCGCCAACGAGGCGGCGCTCAACATGCTCAAGCAGATCGGCACGCCGGATAACATTCCGGACTTCATCGCCAAGGTGAAGGACAAATCCTCGGGCATCCGACTGATGGGCTTCGGCCACCGTGTCTATAAGAACTACGACCCGCGCGCCAAGGTGATGCAGGAGACCGCCAAGGAAGTGCTTGGCCTGCTCGGCGTCGAGAACAACCCGCTGCTCCAGGTCGCGCAGCAGCTCGAGCACATCGCGCTCACCGACGAGTACTTCATCTCGCGCAAGCTCTACCCCAACGTGGATTTCTACTCGGGCATCATCCTCGAAGCGATCGGGTTCCCGACTTCGATGTTCACCGCCATCTTCGCGCTCTCGCGCACTGTCGGCTGGATTGCTCAGTGGAAGGAAATGATCGGGGACCCGCAGAAGAAGATCGGCCGCCCGCGCCAGCTCTATCAAGGTGCGCCCTCGCGCGACTACACCCCGATCGATAAGCGCTGATCGCCTCTGTTCGGCGACAACATTGGCCCCGCTGCGGCGGGGTCGTTTGTTTCTTGGGCTAGTTAGGTGCGTACCGCATTATGCGGTCTGCCGGATCCACTCGCGGCGCGGCCCGCGTGCCCTGCTCCATCAGTGTCCGGATTTCACCAAAGCCTGCCACCTGAGCATCCGCCAGCCGACGATCATCCAGCAGGCAGCGTATTTCGCCCACAAGCGCATCCGGCTGTGGCTGCACCTGCAACACTTCGGGCACAACAGCGCGGCCCAGAATGGCATTGGGGAGCGAGGCGAACTTGACCTGGTACTGTACCCAGCGTTTGGCCTGACCGTTATCGGCCACATAGGTCGTCGCCATCGGCACGCCCGCCAGCGCCAACTCCAGCGTCACTGTGCCGGTGACCGCCGCCGCCGCGATGGCCTCGCGGAAAGCCTCGGCCTTGCGCTCGTCGCCGGTCACGACCTCGACCGGTGAATCCCAACCGTTCACCTCAGCGCGCACCCGTGCTTCGAGGCTTCGCGGCGTCGGCAGGATAAAACATGTCACCCGCTCGTGACCCTTCAATTGCTCGGCCACCGCCCGCATCAGAGGTAGATGCCGCCGCAACTCACCCTCACGGCTGCCGGGCAGCAACAGCACCGGCCCCTGCCCCGGGATGACCGACCGCAGCGGAAAGCGCGCCAAAGCCGGATGACCTACATAAGTCGTTTCCGGACCGCCCACCGCGCGCATGAACTCCGGCTCGAACGGCAGCACCGAGAGCACTTCCCGGAATTTCGGCGTCAGCTTTGCCGCCCGCTCCGGCTTCCAGGCCCAGACGGCCGGCGCCACATAGAGCACCACTGGGATATCCGGTGCTGCCTTGTACACCTGGCCAGCGACAATCGCGGAAAAGACTTGGGCGTCGATCAGCACGGCGACCTCGGGCCGAGTCCGGATGATCTTCTGCGCAACCTGGCGCGCGCGCCACAGCAGTTTCGGCAAACTGGGAAGCACATCAGCCCATCCCATCACCGAAAGCTCGTTCATATTGAATTCAGACTGCAGGCCAGATTGTGTCAAAGCCTCGCCGCCAACGCCCATCAACGTCAATTCCGTTCGCGTTTTCAGCCGCTCGACAAGGTCCGCGCCGATCCGATCGCCGGATGGTTCCCCGGCAAGAACGAACAGTTTCAGCGGCTTAGCCATTAGGCAGTCCGATTACGCTCACGCCTAGCCGCTCCGCCGCCGCCTTGATCCCCGCCCGCTGGATCAAGAGTGTTCCCCCCGCCTCCACGGCTACCGCACAAACTCCTGATTTCATTGCATTTTCTATAGTCCGCGGCCCAATAGCCGGAAGATCAATGAACAGCGGTTGATCCGGCTTCGGACACTTCCCCAAGACCAGGGGCGAGGCCTGGCCATCGGCCACCAATCGCTTGATACGCAGCCACCACACCCGTCGCAGCAGCGCGTCGGTGCCGCCGACATCCTCGGCCGCAACGGCTCTTTTCCCAGCGACGACAACGGCTTGTCCGAGATCCAATGCCCCGGCCTGACGCGCCAGCCTCAGGGCATAGGCCGCCGTTTCTAACGTCAGCGGAGTCGGTTCGGGCCCGCCGATCAGCCCCTCCGGCGCCAGCAGTTGGGGTGCAATCTCATGCACCCCCATCGGCCGCGCTCCGGTCATGTCCTCGAGCCGCCGCACCAAATCCGAAATGCTCGTATCGCCAATGGATTGGCCCGACTTTGCGGCACCGAAGAAGCTTGATAGCCCCTCCCGCACCATATCCGAAAGGCTCACGCCACCCGCCATGGCAAAGCGGGTTGCACCGAACGCCTTGATAGCGTCGACCGCCACTTGTGGCTGTGACAGGCTGAAACGCACCGGTTTGTAGCCGACCAGGTCGCCACTGCGGCCTAAGGTTAATACTTTGAGTTCAAACCCTTTTTGACGGGCGGCGGTGATCACCTCGGGCACCAGAGCGCCGGTCCCGGCGATCAGCGCGAGCCGTTCGGCCATCTATTCTTCGGCCTGGCCGTTGCGCGGCAAGGTCAACGGCCGGTCGCTGGCGGCGGAGATGAAGCTCACTACATCCTGTACCAAGGGCTCGTCCTTGAACAGCTCCGAGGCGTCATCGACCCGTTCGCGCAGCGTGCCTTCGCTGGAAAAGACCATGCGATAGGCGGCCCTCAGCTTGTGGATCGACTCCCTGTCGAAACCGCGTCGCTTGAGCCCGACGAGGTTCAACCCAGCCAGCCGGGCCCGGTTTCCGACAGCCATGCCGTACGGGATAACATCGCCGTCCACCATGCTTTGCGCGCCGATAAAGGCATGCGCGCCTATGCGGACGAATTGATGGACCGCGCACATGCCACCAAAGGCGACGAAGTCGCCGATCACCGAATGGCCGGCAAGCCCGACATAATTGGCCAGCACGACATTGTTGCCGACGATGCAATCGTGGGCCACGTGCGCTGACGCCATAATAAGGCAATTGTTGCCCACTGTCGTCGCCATGTTCCCGCCAGCCGTGCCGGGATTGATGGTCACATTCTCCCGGATCGTGCAGTTCGCGCCGATGGTGAGCGTGCTGGGCTCACCTTTGTACTTGAGATCCTGCGGTTGATGGCCGATCGAGGCGAAGGGAAAGATGCGAGTGCCGGCACCGATCTCGGTCCGGCCAGCAACGGCAACGTGGGAGACCAGTTCGACATTATCGCCGAGCACGACATTCTCGCCGACGACAGAATAGGGTCCAATTGTCACATTGGCGCCGATCCTGGCGCCGGGGCTCACGACGGCTGTCGGGTGGACTTCCACGTGACCCAAGGTCATTCCCCTTCCGGCACGATCATGGCGCCGACCTCGGCCTCGGCGATCAGCACGCCGTTGACCATGGCCTTGGCCTCGTAGCGCCCCACAGTGCGGCGGCGCTGGATCTTGCGGATGTGGAACTCGATCTGGTCGCCGGGCGTCGCCGGCTTGCGGAACTTGGCTTTGTCGATGGTGAGCATCAGCACGATGCTCTTGGAGGCTCCGGTGGCGGCATCATGCGCAATAACGATGGCCCCGGCCGTCTGCGCCATGGCCTCAATGATCAGCACTCCTGGAAACACGGGCTTGCCCGGGAAATGGCCTTGGAAGATCGGCTCGTTGAAGGAGACGTTCTTGATGCCGATAGCAGACTCGTCACGGTCAATGTTGATGATGCGATCCACCATCAGGAACGGGTAGCGATGCGGCAGGCATCGCAGAATGTCGTCGATCTCGAGGGCCGTCAGCGTCCGGTCTTCGGCCTTTGTGGCAACCGTGTCCATCAGCGCTGTTCTCCCTTGTTCATCAACCGCCGCAACATGGCGGTCTCACGCCAGTATTCCTTAATATCCCGCGCGGGCGCACCAAATAGCTTGCTGCCCGCAGGCCAGCTCTTGGACACGCCAGCACGTCCGTAGACCACCGATCCTGCGCCGATGGTCAGGTGACCGCCAGTGCCGGTGCCGCCGGCCATTAGCACGCCATCTTCAAGCACAGTCGACCCAGACAGTCCCGACTGCGCCGCGATGAGGCAATAGCGTCCGATGCGGCAATTGTGGCCAATCTGCACGAGATTGTCGATCTTGGTTCCCTCACCAATCACCGTGTCGCCGAGGGCGCCGCGGTCGATCGTTGTGTTCGCCCCGATTTCAACATCGTCTTGTACGATGACGCGTCCGAGCTGCGGGATTTTGCGGTTAGACTTGGCATGGTCAAGCCAGCCGAACCCTTCCGTGCCGATGCGGGCGCCGGGATGGACCACCACATTGCTGCCGAGGAAGGCGCAGTCGATGGTGACATTGCTGGCTATCGTACAATTGCGGCCTATGGCGACGCCGGGTCCGATGACGGTATTGGCCCCGATGGTAGTGCCGCGTCCGATCTCGACGCCCTCCCCCAAGACCACATTAGGTC
>JAEZKB010000159.1 GCA_023415605.1 Pseudomonadota bacterium | reverse complement strand
TCGGTTACGGTGATGCCCTGCAGGCCAACTTCCTGCAGCGCTTCTTTGACTTCGTCGAGCTTGAAAGGCTTTACGATAGCCTCGATCTTTTTCATTCCGGCCTCCAAGTGCACCCTCATCGGGCGCTTCCCATCCGTATGCAGGGGGCATGCCACACTTTTGAAACCGCGTATAAGTCAGCCTTTACAGGATGATACGTGAAATCACTAAAGTGACGCTGCGAAAAGGCGAATGCGCCTGTGCACAAACTATAGGCACGGTGACGGGGAAATAATCAAGCGGGTGAGTGTTCGGGCGCGCCGCTGCCGGGATTTTGGGCGACCTGCATGGAGTGTGCTTACCCGCGAAAGCCGCGCCGGATGGGACGGCGCGGCAAGTCGTCAGTTGATCCTCAAGGCAGGCTTGCGGGCTGGAGGCGTGTATTCCTCGAACTCCGCGTCACATTGCGGCAAGCCGTTATTGATGCACGCCTCGGGATGCGCCTTGGTGTTACAGCTGGCGATCACGGCTGCGTAACAGTCGGCGCGGTTCTGGAACGCCGCGTGGGCGGTGCCCGCCGTCAGGGCCATGCCCAGGATGGTCGCGATACGGATCAGGTTCGTCATTGCTCGTCTCCTTGTGTTGTTCCGGCATCGTTGCCGTATGTGAGGGAGACTGATCGACGACCGGTGAACCCGCGCTGGCAGGCGCGTTCAGGCTTTGACTGCGCGCCACTCTTCCCATATATGCGACGCGACCCGGCCGACGGGTGCGCCTTTGCGGGTGTGGCGGAACTGGTAGACGCACTGGATTTAGGTTCCAGCGCCGCAAGGCGTGGAGGTTCGAGCCCTCTCACCCGCACCAAGCTGCACTCACGTGGGGCAGGCACGGAATATCGGCCAAAAGAGACACTAGAACGGGATCGTACCGAATGCAGGTCACCGAAACCCTCAATGAGGGCCTGAAGCGCAAACTCGCCGTGGTCATCCCGGCTTCCGACCTCAACGAGCGCCTTGGCGTTCGCCTCGAGGAACTCAAGGACAAGGCCAACATCAAGGGCTTCCGCCCCGGCAAGGTGCCGATGACGCACCTCAAGAAGGTCTATGGCCGCTCGGCCATGTCCGAAGTCATGAGCGACGCCATCAACGCTACGGTGGGAAAGGCGCTCGACGACCGTTCGGAACGTGCTGCTACGCAGCCCAAGATCGACCTGCCGGAAGACCAGCAGACCATCAACCAGGTGCTCGACGGTCAGGCCGACCTGTCGTTCGACGTGACCTATGAAGTGCTGCCGCCGGTGACGGTGATGGATCTCAAAACCATCAAGCTGGAAAAGCCGGTTGTCGATATCGACGAAGCCGATGTCGACAAGGAAGTGCAGCGCGTGTTCGCGCAGCAGCGCGGCTTTGAAGACAAGGGCGACGAAGGCGTCGTCGAGGACGGCGACCGTCTCGGCCTTTCGTTCAAGGGCACGATCGATGGCAAGGCGTTCCCGGGTGGTACGGCCGACCATGCGCACCTGACCGTTGGCTCGGGCGAGTTCATCCCTGGCTTCGAAGAGCAGCTCGTTGGCATGAAGAAGGGCGAGACCAAGTCGATCGAAGTCACCTTCCCCGCGGACTACGCCCAGGAAGACCTGGCCGGCAAGAAGGCCGACTTCGAGGTCACCATCCTGCATGTCGACGGCCCAAAGGCCGGTGAGCTCAACGACGACTTCGCCAAGACCCTGGGCCTCGACAGCGTCGACAAGCTGCGTGAAGCGGTGCGCGAGCAGATGGTTGCGGCCCTGGCCTCGATGAGCCGCCAGGCAGTGAAGCGCCAGATTCTCGATGCGCTCGACGAGGGCCACAAGTTCGACGTTCCGGCCGACCTGGTCGACGCCGAGTTCAACACCATCTGGCAGCGCGTCCAGCACGAGGTGGAGAGCCACGGCCGGTCGTTCGAAGACGAAGGCACTACCGAGGAAGCGGCCCGCGAGCAGTATCGCAAGATCGCCGAGCGCCGCGTGCGCCTGGGTCTGGTGGTCGCCGAGATCGGCAATGTGAACAAGATCGACGTGACCGAGGAAGAGCACCAGCAGGCGCTGATCGCCGAAGTGCGCCGCTTCCCGGGCCAGGAACAGCAGGTCTACGACTATTACCGCAAGAACCCGCAGGCCCTCGCCGGCCTCCGCGCTCCCGTGTTCGAGAACAAGGTCGTCGACTATGTCGGTGAACTCGCCACCTCGACGGACAAGAAGATGACTCGCGCGGAACTCGCCAAGATCATCGCCGCCGACGAGGACGAGGTTCCGGAAGAGCACCACCACTGAGTTGGTGGTCCACTGAAGAATGCGCGGCCGCCCTTCGGGGCGGCCTTTTTGTTTGCCTGGCCTCGGGTTAGGGTCTACAGATGACTGACGAGCACTCCCTCCTCACACCCAAGGAAATGTCCCGCGCTGACCACTTGGCCGCCGAGTCCGGTGTGCCGACGTTGACGCTCATGGAGAATGCGGGGAGGGCGGTCGCCGAGGCCATTCTGGCGCGGTTCGAGCCAACCGAGACGCTGGTGCTCTGTGGGCCTGGCAACAATGGCGGCGACGGCTATGTCATCGGGCGCCTGCTGAAGGAGGCCGGCTGGCCGGTGAGGGTGGCGTCGTTCGGGGGCGTCGAGAAACTCACGGGCGATGCCGCCGAGATGGCTGGGCGGTGGAGTGGCGCAGTCGAGGAAGCGGCGCCGGAAGCAGTCGCCGGGGCCGGGCTGATCGTCGATGCACTGTTGGGTGCCGGGCTGGACCGGGACGTCAGCGGGCCGCTGGCTTTGCTGATCGATGTGGTGAATGCGGCAAAGGCAACGGTTGTCGCCGTGGATGTGCCGAGCGGGCTCGATGGGGCGAGCGGTCAGGTGCGGGGTGTCGCTGTCGAGGCTGCTGTAACGGTCACGTTCTTCCGCAAGAAGCCGGGGCATCTTCTATTGCCGGGGCGCGGGCTCTGCGGCGAGCTGGTCCTAGCCGATATCGGCATTCCCGACGCGGTCCTCGCGCCGATCGGAGCGCGGCTGTGGGAGAATGGTCCCGAGCTATGGAACATCCCGCAACCGTCGGACGGCGGGCACAAGTTCGACCGTGGGCATGTGCTGGTGATGTCGGGCGGGCCGCTCCAGACTGGGGCAGCGAGGCTTTCCGCCAGCGCAGCACTCAGGTCGGGCGCGGGGCTTGTTACGCTTACGGGCGGCGAAGCGGCACTGATGGTGCAGGCGGCGCATGTCACGGCGATCATGCTTAAGCCGGTGGAAGATGCGGTTGGATTGGCTCAGCTGATCGCCGATCACAAGGTCAAGGCAGCGGTGATTGGGCCGGCGGCCGGCATCGGCGATGTGACGCAGGCCAACGTGCTGGCCATGCTGGAGTCGGGCGCTGCCGTGGTGCTCGATGCGGATGCGCTCTCGAGCTTCAAGAATGACGCAGAAACGCTGTTCGCCGCGATCAAGGCCAAGGCGCGGCCAGTGGTGATGACGCCGCATGCGGGCGAATTCAGGCGGCTGTTCGGTGAAATCTCCGGCAGCAAGGTCGAGCAGGCACGGTCGGCGGCGGAGCGGTCAGGTGCCGTGGTCATCTTCAAGGGCAGCGATACGGTGATCGCGGCGCCGGATGGGCGGGGGGCGATCAATGCGAATGCGCCGGCTTGGCTTGGGACGGCAGGCGCCGGCGATGTTCTCGCCGGCCTCGTCGGCGGGTTCCTGGCGCAGGGCATGGCGGGATTCGAGGCCGCGGCAGCCGCTGTGTGGGTGCACGGCGCGGCGGCGCAACTGTTTAGTGGTCCCGGCATGATTGCCGAGGACCTGCCGGACCTGGTGCCGCTTGTGCTCGCGGACTCTAGATGCGCGCTTGCTCGGTTGCGTCCGGCGCGCCGCCGGTCGCCTTATAGAAGCGGATGCCGAGTTCGGTGATTTCCAGAAGCACGAGGTGCAAAGCGTCGCCGACGCCGGCCAGTTCGGCCGCGGCGGCCGGACTTTTCGCCGCGACCTCCTCGACGGTCTCCCTGAAGGCTGACACGTCGGCGTAGATTTCGGTGGCGGTTTCTTCGAGCGCCACGAGTTGCTCCACCGGCGAGCTGTTCTCGCGGGCCTGGCTGACGAGCAGCGTCAGCTTGGCAGCTTCAGCGCGCCAGCGTTCGATATTGATGGCGAAATGGTGGAGGCGTTCGGCGATCTCGGCGTTGCTGCTCATTCTGGCCACCTTGGTTGGCATTTTATGCACAACGGCGGAATGCCCCGGAATGTTCAGCGCCAAGTGACGGGCAACGTATCAAGCCCATGGAAGTGGTAGGCATCCTTGTAGATCGGCGTCTCGCTGAGCCTCAGGTTGGGGAGTCGGTCAAACAGCGTCTTCATCGCCACCTGCATTTCGATGCGGGCCAGCGGGGCGCCGATGCAGAAGTGAATGCCGGCCCCGAAACTGACATTAGCCCCGTCGGTGCGGAACGGGTCGAACGTTCCGGCTTCGCCGAAGCGCGATGGGTCGCGGTTGGCGGCTCCCAGCAACAGGCCGATGACGTCGCCCTTGCGGAGGCTGAGGCCGCCCTCGAGTTCGAGGTCGCTCAGGGCGTAGCGGGTAAACATGTGAAGTGGCGCATCGAAGCGGATGCACTCTTCCACGGTTGCTTCAGTCTGCTTATCCGTGCCGAACAGGATTTTGGGATCGAAGCCGCTTTCGAGGATCGCCTTCACTCCATTGCCGGTGGTGTGAACCGTCGCCTCGTGGCCGGCATTGAGCAGCAGGATGGCGGTCGAGACCACCTCGTCCTCGGTGAGCTTTTCGCCGTTGATCTCGGCCGTCAGCATGTGGGTGAGCAGGTCGCCTTTGGGCGCCTTGCGACGCTCGGCGATCACCGAGCGAAGGTAATCCACGAAGTCGCGGCTGGCGGCATTGGCGTCGTGCTCGGTCGGCTCGGTGACCCCGAACATATACATGGCCACCATGCGGTTGGACCAATTGAGCAGTTGCGGGGCGCTCTCGGCCGGCAACCCGATCATCTCCGCGATGATGATGGCCGGGAGTGGCGCGGCGAAGGCTTTCAGCAATTCCACCTCGCCGTCGGCCTCGAAACCGTCGATCAGCTCATGGGCGAGTCGGGCAATGCGTGGGCGCAAAGCTTCGACGTTGCGGGAGACAAAGGCGCGGTTCACCAGCGTGCGCAGGCGAGTGTGATCCGGCGGTTCGAGGTTGAGCAGCGAGTACTTTTCGGTCAGATCGAAATCGGCGACATGCGGCTTGGGCTCGGGCATGCCGAGCTCCTCGCGCGTCGCGACGTGGAGGATTTCGCGGCCGAAGCGCTTGTCGCGAAGCAGGGCGTTCACCTCTTTGAAGCCGGCGAAGCACCAGTGCCCGTATTCCTCCCAGAAGAACACCGGGTTCTCGGCGTGGAGCCGGGCGTAGAAGGCGTAGGGATCCTGGAAGAATTGCGGGTCACGCGGCTTGGCGCTGTAGCGGCGGCTGTCGGGGACGCCGGTGACCGGCTTGAGCTGAAGAATGGCGGCCATGTCGGGTCTGGTCGTGGAAGAGAGCCAGACTTTACGGGCTTAACCGCCCGATGCAATTGCCTGCGGCGCGAAAGAGGCTTGCAGCGCCACAAAACTCGGCTAGGGAAGGGGCAACAGAACAGCCGGAGCATGCGCCGTGAGCGACATCACCCTTACCGAGGCCATCGACAACATCTATGCCTCGCTCCGGGAGGACAACAAAGACCTCCTCATCCATATGACTGCGCTCAAAGCCGCCATGGCCCGCGAAGGCGTCCAGGAGGCGATCTTCGACCCTGCCAAGCTGGCGCAGAACAACCGCCAGGGCCGCAAGCTGATGCAATCCTTCTTCCGCCAGAAGGGGATCAAGATCGACTTCAAGGGAGCGTAGGACGGTAGTGCCCGGGCGGGAGCCCGACCTCCCCATCCGACTAGCTGTTTACCACGGTCAAATCCCGCCATCTTGCAGCGGTTGATTTGCGGTCACAGTGCCGCCTATGTCTGGCTTTACCGCCCATTAAGGCGGAATCCTCTGCAATCGGCCAGACGCGCTGATTCTATTCCTGCCAAGGGGCCCCAATGAGAGATCCGGTCGATACCCTGAACATGCTCGTGCCGATGGTGGTCGAACAGACCAACCGCGGCGAGCGCGCCTACGACATCT
>JAEZKB010000012.1 GCA_023415605.1 Pseudomonadota bacterium | reverse complement strand
GGGCCGCCCAGTTCATGCCGCGGCGCATGATGGTCGCCATGTTGGAATTCTCGAATTCCTTGGCGGCATGGCCCAGCGTCATGTGGAACACCTTGCCTTGGCCATGCTTGCGCTTCCAGACCACCGGCATCACCACGCCGTCGATCCAGGAGGCATGCTCGCCGGTAAAGGTCGTCGTCGCCAGCACCTCGTTGGAGGGGTCGACATGCATGTAGTACTGCTCGGACTTGTAGGGGAACGAGGCCGGGATACCGGCCATGATGGGGTCTTCCGGCTTGGTCACATCGACGCTGTAGTCGATGATATTGCCCGGATGCGCCACCCACTGGCCGCCGACCACGAACTGATAGTCCACGGAATCGCGGAAGGCGTCGCTCATGCCGCCGTGATGGCCGGCAATGCCGACGCCATTCTCGATCGCCTTGGCGAAATTCTGCGCCGTTTCGCGCTCGATCTTGCTCATGGTGTAGATCGGCACGATCAGGCTGAGCTGATGGATCGCGGGGTCGGCGAGGACATTGAGATCGGTCTCGACGCGCACCGAGAAACCGTCCTCGTGCAGCCAGCGGCGATAGATGGCCGCGCATTCCTCGGGATCGTGTCCGTTCCACCCGCCCCAGACGATCAAAGCACTGCGCATACGAAAGACTCCTCCCGGAAAAGCGGGCGGACTTTAGCGCAAACCGCTGGGCACGCCAGCCCCGACAAACGGAATATTATCGTTATTGCAGATGGAACCCGGACCCGTCCGTACGGCTCAGTTCTGCGTCGCAAATGCCCAGGCGCGCAGCACCACGAACTTGACGCCAGCGGTGAGGATCAGCGCCACGAACGCCCCTTCGCCGGTCTCCATGCCCCACACATTGTACGACACGTACGAGAAGAGCCCGGTGACGATGATCGAACCAACCTGCACCGTCACATAGCGGGGCAGGGCTCGGCGGTGCGGCGCGTCGGACTGGAAGGCGAGGCGCTTGTTGGCGAGATAGGCCGGGATCAAAAACAGCGCATAGGCAAAGGCATTGCTCGCCCAGGCCGGGATGCCGGTGTTGAACCCGGCCAGCACCGTGCAGAGCCAGACATAGGCGCCCGAGGCAATGGCGCCGATCAACAGATAGGCGGCCAGCTGGAGCCAGACCGATGGCTTGGCGGGCTTAGCGGCTTTTGCGGTCGAGGTGTCCAGCATCAGGCTCTGCAGGGATACGCTCATGGTCGGCTCTCGGGATTGCGGCTCATTGCGGCGGATCCTAGGCCCCAAACCCTTGCGAACCCGTGCCTTCCCGCCATCCCTGCCGGAAATCCGCGGACGTGGTTGATATTGCATGAATCACGGGGTCCGCTCCCGATTGCCTTGGGCCCGGAACGCGCGCTACGCTCGCTTTCCACTTGCGTTGCGGAGTGGCGGGAAGAGGGTCCCCACCGGGCTGTTACGGCAGCGTCGCAACGACGTGCGAATGAAGTCCGGTTTACGGACGCCAACAAAGGACAGGGATATGACGAGACACTGGTTAAGCCTTCCATTCCTCACGCTGGCCGCGGCCGGCTTTGCGGCGCCGGCACAGGCCGACTTCACGCTCAACATCCTGCACATCAACGATTTCCACTCCCGCTTCGAGTCGATCACCGGCACCGATTCCAACTGCAATGCGGAAGGCGAGAGCAAGGGCGAGTGCTTCGGCGGCATCGCGCGCCTCAAGGCCGAGATCGACGCCAAGAAGAAGGCCGCGACCGATGCCGGCGAGAACGTCGTGCTGCTCTCGGCCGGCGACAATTTCCAGGGCTCGCTTTTCTACACCCAGTACAAGAGCAAGATCGTCGCCGACTTCATGAACGACATGGGCTTTGACGTGGTCGCCACCGGCAACCACGAATTCGACGACGGGCCCGAAGAATACGCCAAATTCCTCGAAGCGGCGAAGTTCCCCATCATCGGCGGCAATTTCGACACCAGCAAGGACCCGAACCTCAAGGGCCTGCCGCCCGGCGTCTACATCAAGACCATCGGCGGCGAGAAGATCGCCTTCGTCGGCGCCACCACTGAAGAAACCCCCGAAATCGCCAGTGTCGGCGACGTCGCTTTCCAGTCCGTCACCGAATATGTGCGCGGCGCCGTCGAGGCCCTCGAAGAAGCCGGCATCAACAAGATCGTCGCCATCACTCATATCGGCTACGGCCTCGACCAGGAGCTGGCCAAGGCCGTTCCGGGCATCGACGTGATCATCGGTGGCCACACCCACACCTTCCTCGGCACCGGTGAAGGCGAAGCCGGCCCGTACCCGACCATGGTCGGCGACACCCCGGTGGTCACCGCGGGCCAGTACGGCAAGATCCTCGGCGAGCTCAAGGTCACCTGGGACGACTCTGGCAAGGTTACCTCGGCCACCGGCGCCCCGATCCTGCTCGATGCATCCGTCACTCCCGACCAGGGCTTCCTCGATCGCGTTGCCGAAGCCGGCAAGCCGCTCGAAGAGCTCAAGGCCAAGGTCATCGGCACTGCCGCCGAGATGATCCAGGGCGACCGCAATGTCTGCCGCGTCCAGGAGTGCTCGATGGGCAATCTCGTTGCTGATGCGCAGCTCGATCGCGTCGCCGATCAGGGTGTCACCATCTCCATCGCCAATTCGGGCGGTCTTCGCGCCTCGATCGATGCGGGCGAGATCACCATGGGCGAAGTGCTGACCGTGCTGCCGTTCTCGAACACGCTCGCCACCTTCCAGCTCACTGGTGCCGATCTCGTTGCCTCGCTGGAGAATGGTGTCAGCCAGATTGCCGACATTGCCGGCCGCTTCCCGCAGGTTGCCGGCCTCAAGTACACCTTCGATACGTCAAAGGAAGTCGGCTCGCGCATCTCCGATGTGCAAGTCAAGGAAGGCGATGCCTGGGTGCCGATCGATCCGGCCAAGACCTATGGCGTGGTGACCAACAACTTCGTCCGCGGCGGCGGCGACGGCTACAAGCTCTTCGCCGACAACGCACAGAACGCCTACGATTTCGGCCCGCCGCTCGAGCAGGTGGTCGCCGATTTCATCGCCGAGCAGGGCGGCACCTACACGCCCTATACGGATGGCCGCATCACCGATGCGTCCCCGGCCGCGCCGGCCGAAGCGGCGGCTCCCGCCGAAGCTCCGGCTGCTGCCCCGGCCTCACCGGCTGCTGCTCCTGCTGAAGCACCGGCCGCCGCTCCCGCGGCTCCGGCCGAAGCACCTGCCGCTGCTCCGGCGGCTCCCGCTGCTGAGACTCCGGCTGCACCGAACGCCATGGCTCCGGCTGCCGAAACCCCGGCTGCGCCCAACGCCATGGCTCCGGCCAATGACGCGATGGCACCTGCGGCCCCGGCGGCGCCCGCCGCCAACTGAGTGTCGATACTCACCGCTTAGGGAAAGGGCGCCCTTCGGCGCCCTTTTTTCACTGTCAGGTCTTGGGCGCCAGCTGCCGCCACAGCAACAGGATGATCACCGCGCCCACGATGGCGCCGATGAATCCGGCGCTGTCACCCGGCCCATAAAGTCCGATCGCCTGGCCGAGAAATTTCGCCACCACCGCGCCGACAATGCCAAGCACGGTCGTCAGGATAAAGCCCTGCGGCTTCGGCCGCCCGGGCGTGATCAGCTTGGCGATGACGCCGGCGATAAAGCCGATGATGATGGCGCCGAGAATTTCCATGTGAGCCCTCCAGATTTCCGCGGAGTAATGTGGGACGGTCGGGGCCGGTTGCAAGTGGTGGAGCGGCCCAACCCTCCACTCATCCCCGGTTCATCCACCCGCGCCTATCTCCGGCGTCAACACCGGAGGCCATCATGCAGCGCCTGCTCGCCATCCTCTTCATCCTGCTCTCGCCGCTGGGCGCAGAGGCCGCCGACGATTTCGTCCTCGCCACCCAAGGTCCGTCACTCGAGGGCAAATGGGCGTTTCGCAGCTTCACGATCTCCAGCGAAGGATCCGACAACTGGGCCGACGCCGCCGAGACCGTGGACTCGGTCGAGTTCAGCGAAGCCGGTGATGGCAGCCTGACCGGCACCATGGTCCTCCACGGCAACACCTTCCCCATTGCTGGCCAGGTCTCCTATGGAAACGATCGCGTGCTCGTGACCTGGAGCGGCGAGCACCCCAACGAAGACCTCACCATCCGCCGCGTCTTCCACGCCTACCTCTTGCCGATGTTCGCTCACGCCGACGAGCAGGTCGACGTGCTCGCGGGCACCGAAGGCGTGACCGTCGTCGGCGACGGTTTCGGCGCCTCGAGTTCATTCGTTGCGGTGCCGATGGAGTTTTGATGCGGAGTGCCACGACACTCGCGTGACCATCACACGATGAAAGTTCATGGCCCGCGCTTAGGCTCAAGGGGTCACTTTGTGATGCAAACCGTTGGACGTCTTCGTCAGCTTTGCGCTATCCGTCGTTCAGAATTTCAGCAATCGGTTCAGACGCTTGTCAGAAATCTCACCCAACTTATCCCCGCGCTTCCCGAGTGAAGTAGAGTCACTGCATCGCCGCACCGAAAGCGAGATCATGACGAGTGATTGGTGCAGCGAGGCTGGGTGGGGCGAGCGTCGGCGAGCCTCAGGCCAAGCCGGGAAGGTCTGACGGGTTTAGGTACCCCGTCGCCTTAATTTGCTGCCGTGGCCATGCGTCGGTTGTGCGTGGTCTCCGGAGTGCGACTGGAGAAGCGCGAAGAGCGTGGTCTGGTCTCGACTGGCACTCTGCGGCGGTGGGGCATTCCGATTGAAACGCCCCGGACTTCCCCGGTGAACGCCCAAAATCCCGGTCACGACGGCGGAGCAGGGCCATCTCCCTGCAAAGGGATCTCGAACCATCGACGGGCCATGCTCCGCCGTTGTTCGCTCTCTAGTGTATCCGGGCGCTCACGGGCGGCCCGGTGCGTCAGTGTGGCTTGGCGGAGGGGGCGCTTCCGCTGTCAGTCCGTCCCATGCATACCCCTCCTGCGCCCGCCAATCGCGAAATCCCTTGCAAAACCTGTGTTTGGCCCTCATATGAGCTTCGTCACCGGCGCCGTGTCCCCGTTTCGGGGTGCGCCACTATGATGGTGACGGGCTTCTCTTCTTATCGACCAATGCGGTGAGCGGCGAGGCTGTCCGGGCTTTAAGTCCCGGGCAAAGCGCACGCGGCTGCGGCCGCCACTGCAAGAATGTCACCGGCCGGCGGTACGCCCGCGGCCAGGTGTGCGCCGCGTTGGTTTGGCGCATGCCGCAAGCAAGAAGAAGACAAGTTTGACTCAGAATTTCAACGACCTCGGCCTCCCGGCCAATCTCGTCACCGCTCTCACCCAGGCCGGTTTCGACACGCCGACGCCGATCCAGGCCAAAGCCATCCCGCATCAGCTCGAGGGCAAGGACATCCTTGGCATCGCGCAAACCGGTTCGGGCAAGACTGCGGCCTTCGGCCTGCCGATCATCGCCGGCGTTGCCGGGCTCAAGGGCCGCGCCAACCCGATGACGACGCGGGCGCTGATCCTCGCGCCGACCCGCGAACTCGCCGTGCAGATCGACGAAGTGCTGCACAAGCTTTCCGGCGGCGGCCGCCTCTCCACCGTATTGGTGCTGGGCGGCGTGTCGCGGCACAGCCAAATCCAGAAGATCGCCAAGGGTGTCGACGTGGTCATTGCCACGCCGGGCCGTCTGCAGGATCTGCTCGATGACCGCAAGCTCAAGCTCAACGAGACGCGCTGGCTGGTCCTCGACGAGGCCGACCGCATGCTCGACATGGGCTTCATCCGCCCGGTCAAGGCGATCGCGGCCGCTATCGGCCCCCGCCGGCAGACGGCCTTGTTCTCGGCCACCATGGCGCCGGAAATCGCCGAACTGGCCAAGGGCCTGCTCAACAATCCGGTGCGTGTGGAGGCCTCACCCCCCGCCACCACCGTCACCACCATCGACCAGCGGGTGATCCTCGCCGGCTCGAAGGCCAAGCGTGGCGTGCTCAACGAGCTCCTCGCCGACGAAGCACTCAAGCGCGTCATCATCTTTTCGCGCACCAAGCATGGTGCCGACCGGGTGGTGAAGAACCTCACGATCGACGGCCACGACGCCGCCGCCATCCATGGCAACAAGAGCCAGAACGCCCGGCAAGCGGCGCTCAAGGGCTTTGCCAGCGGCAAGGTGCGGATCCTCGTCGCCACCGATATCGCAGCCCGTGGCATCGACGTGCCGGATATATCGCACGTCATCAACTACGAGCTGCCGGACGATGCGGAGAACTATGTTCACCGCATCGGCCGTACCGGGCGCAACGGCGCCTCGGGTTCGGCGATCACGCTTTGTGACGGCACCGAGCGGAGCAAGCTCCGCGATGTGGAGCGGCTGATCCGCCGCACGCTGCCGACCAGTGGCGACCTCAACCTTGCCAACGAGACCGGCGTCAAGGCGGCGCCGAAGGCGTCGACTCATCGCGGCAAGCGACCGGCCGGGGCCCTGCCTGGCTTCAGCGAAGGCGCCGGCGAAGCCTCGCAGCGGCAGCGCAACAACGACCCGCGCGACGCCCAGCGTCCAGCCGGCCAGCGCAAGCAGGCCAATGCCGGCAAGCATTTCTCCGGCGCCAAGAAGGCCGCCATCATGGGCGAGCGTGCCCCGCGCAATCATGCTGGCGCGCCCAAGATGGACCATGAGCAGAAGCCGGCGGCCAACCGTCCGCCCAAGCCGCGCTGGAACAAGACGCAGCGCGATGCCGGCCGGGCCCGCCGTACCGAAAACGCCCGCCCGCGCCAGATGGCGTAAGCGGTTTGAAAAAAGGGCGGTCCCTCGGGGCCGCCCTTTTGCTATCCACAAAGATGAACGACACCTAAACGCGTCATTCGAGCCCAATTCAACGCGGGCGTCTTAGAACCCGCGCCAACGCTCCATCACGTTGGTACTCGAAATGATCAAGATCTCGCTTATCGGCCTCTTCGTCTCCATCATGGCCACCCTCACGATTGCGGCTTCCGCTATGCCGGTGCCGCCGCAGATCGAGGGTTCGAGGACCGTGCTCGTCGCCGAGCTCCGCTGAACGGCCACCACGATGTCGTCGTCCACGCAGATTCTTCTGGGTGTTCTGTGCGCCCTGGCGCTGGCCATCCTCGCCTTTGCCGCCGCCACGATGGTGATGCTCTAGGCGCTCACCGACGCTTTTGCCGCTCCGCCATCCGTGCCCCGACGACCTCGCGGCGATATTCCGACGCCGTCGTGCCAGTTTGCGCCTTGAACACCCGGTAAAACGTGGAGACGCCGTCGAAGCCGCAGCTATACGCGACTTCGAGAATGGTCAGATGCGGCTGTTCGACCAGAAGGTGGCGGGCCAGTGCAATGCGGCCGGCAAGGATGCGGCGGGCGGCGCTCACCCCGGTCGGCTCAAAATCGAGATGCAGTTGCCGCACCGAAATGCCCAGGTGCGCCGCCACCATTTGCGGCGTCAGTTCCGGCCGCTGCAGGTTGGCGGCGATAAAGCGCTCCGCCGCCTTCACCCGCGCCACTGCCACCGCCTCGAGCGCCTCCATCTCGCGCCTGTCGAATCCGCCGCCGGCGACAGCGAGCAGGTTGATCAGCGTGCGCGTCGCGGTATCCGCCTGGGCCTCGTCGAGGTCCGGGAGGGTCCGGAACCACTCGACGAAATAGGCCGAGAGCAGCGCGTTGAACGGCGCGCGCATGTCGAGATGGGAGATGGTGTGCAATAGGGCCGGCGAGCCGAACTGCGAGAAGACGGCCAGCGGCACGGCGGCGATCTGGAAATCGAAGTCATAGTCGGGGGTGACCCCACCCTGCCGGAAGGTACGGCCGGGGTAGAGCATAATGGAGCCGGGCCTTGTTTCGTGCACGGTGCCATCCTCAAGCTCGTACCACCCCGCACGCTGACGCTCGCGGAAGATGACGAGGAAGTCGCTGATATCGGCGGCCGCCGAGCCCTCGATCCGGCTCACAGTGCCGCTCGACCAGTGGACGTCGGCAAGACGTGCCTGCCGGCGCTCGACGAAAGTGCAGTGGGCCGACACGTCGAGCGGATCGAGATGGTCGGCCGGGCTCCAGTTAACCCTATGCACCTCGCGGCCGAAGTGATCGAGAAGAAATTCGCGACGGTCCTTGGGCGGCACCATGTCGCTGGTCAGCAGCATCGTGGTCAACTTCGCATCCCCTTTTTGCCGCGTGCCCCCTGCCTGCAGAAACACTCGGCGGCGCTGCGCGGCTTTGTCGTCTCACTCTGCGCATGAGTGCGATGAATATCGTCTGAATGACGAAAATCGATCACGTATTCCGTGGAATTGGCGGCCTTTAGCTCGCTGGGGAGGGTCGGCGGTATAGTGCGAGGTTATTGAAAGGCCTGTCGGTCTCACTCTAGCTCAGCGGAATGCCCTTCTTGCCCTTGTCGGCCTGATAGATGGCGGAGAGTTCGCCGTAGAGGCCCGTGAGATCGTCGACACGAGCGAGGAGGTCTTCTTTGTGGGTGCGGTCGAGCCCGGCGATCATGCCAACGATGGCGTGGCTCTCGAAGTACTGGTTCTTGCGGTTGTAGAGCGGGCGATCGTCAGGAACCGACCTCCGATCAGGATCGGGGACTTGGTACACGGCCTTGAGGATGGCGATGTCATAGGGGATGGCGAAGCTGTCTCGCGAGTCCTCATAGCTGAAGAGATAGTAGAAGTTGTCGAAGCCTGACCAGGTGATGCCCGAGAGGCAGAGCGAGCAGGGCTCGTGCGTGGTGAGGAAGATGCAGTGCTTCGGATCGGGGCGCTGGTCGGCCGGCAGTTCATAGAAGCGTTTGATGGCATGCATCTCGCCGTGCCAGAGCGGGTTCTCGGTCTCGTTATTGGTTTCGGCGACGACCACCGAAAGATCGGACTTCCTCAGGATCGCGGCCCCGAAGAGCTTGTTGCCGCGCGTTACCCCGTTGCGCGTTTTCGGGGCGATCTCGGTCTCGATGACACCGAGCAGGCGGTCGATGAAGGCAGGCGTATCCATGAGAGGCTCCGGTTGACGGAGCCAAAAGTGCGAGTGCCGAGCGCCCGGGTCAAGCCTCAGCGGCTCGTCTGACGCAGCCGCATCAGCAACTCGCCGTTGGCATCGAGCAGTTCGAGTTTATCGCCGGCGACGCGCCAGAAGCGCACGGTGTTGAGTCCGTCGAAGAACACCGCTTCCTGGGCCATAACCGTCTCGGCGCACGCCATGCGGGTGGCTGCCACGGCGGAGAAGGCGAGCCGATCGTTGCTGATCTGGGCTTGGGTGAAATAGCTGTTGCAGCCGCCGCGGCCGCCGGCGCGCATGTCAGAGGCAATCGAGAGCGTACTTTGATCCGGCGTCACCGCGAGGCCGCCGATTTCTTCGGCTGTCCAGGTCACGTCGAGGATCGGTTTCGGATCGATCACCGGACGGGTGGCGGGATCATCAACACGACCGGCAAAGCTGGTGATGATAACAATGGCCTGCGGCGCGGCGAGGTCGATGGGGAGGGGTTCTGTATTGCGAAACCAAACCTGACCGTCCGCGAGGATTTCGGCTTTCAGCCCGTAGCTGTGGTCCGGAGCGATGATCGCGTCATCGAAGGTCAGATTGAAGCTCAGTGGCACTTGGCCGGGCGAGGCGAGGGCGCCCTCTGCCTGGACGCGGGGCTGGTCGGGTGTCGCGAGGTCTACGAGCACAAGGCGGAGCGTGCCGTTGTCCGGAAGCGCTATGCGCTCGCGATAGGTGACTTCGCCCGAGAGTGTGGTTTGGGCCGCGGTGGCGACGCCCAAGGTCGCAAGCAGCGCCAGCACTGCCAACCCCATCCGCAACAAGCCACTCATTGCCCAAGCCCTCACGCCCGTTACCACAAGCCCATTGTTGCGGCTGAATATGGAGGAATTGCAACGGGAAGACTGTGTCGTTTAGATCAGCCGACGATCCATGGCTCGGAGTAGGTGAATTCTTCGAGATTGTTCCCGTCGCCGCCGCGATCGACGACAAGATAGTCGGAGGGGCGTTCGAGCGGGCAGAGCACGCCGTGCCAGGTGTTCATCGCAATATTGACGCCTTGGCCTGGAGCCGGACGGAAGGCGAGCGGGGTGCCGGGCGTGCCGCCCTCATCGGGGGCGACAATGACCAACCAGGGAGCGTCGGAGAGAGGGTAGAATGCCTGGCTGCCGAGCGGGTGGCGTTCCACCAAGTCGAGTTTCAGCGGCAGCGAATAAGGCTGCCCGGTGAACAGCGAGATGAGCGGCCGGGCATGGACGCCGCCAAGCTCGACGCGCGCCAAGTCATGGAAGCGCTCGGTCATGCCCTTGTTGATCGGGTAGTGGTGGGCGCCTGCGACTTCGATCACCTGACCGAACGGGGCGAAGGCGTCGCGGGTCAGCGGCTGGATGGTGATGCTCCGCATCAGAGGTCCAGCTTGGGGTGGCGGTTGACGTCCTTGTACAGCAGGTAGCGGAAGCGATCGGGGCCGGCGTAGCAAGCCTGCGGGCAGAAAGCGCGGAGCCACATGAAGTCGCCGGCTTCGACTTCGACCCAGTCGCGGTTGAGGCGATAGACGGCCTTGCCTTCGAGGACGTAGAGGCCGTGCTCCATAATGTGGGTTTCCTCGAACGGGATCACCGCGCCCGGCTCGAGCGTAACGATGTTGACGTGCATGTCGTGGCGCAGGTCGGTGGGATCGACGAAGCGTGTGGTGCCCCAGGTGTTTTTGGTGTCGGGCATCCAGATGATCGGCTCGTCCTGCTCGTTGGCGACGAACGGGGCCGGGATGTCGATACCTTCGACTTGTACGTAGCGCTTGCGGATCCACTGAAAACGGACGGGAGCCGTGCTCTTGTTGGCGAAACTCCACCGGCAACTGGGGGGCAGGAAGACATAGCCGCCAGGCTTGAGCTGATGCGTCTTGCCTTCGACGGTCACGACCGCGTTGCCGTCGAGCACGAAGAGAACGCCTTCGACGCCGGTCTCCGGCTCCGGGCGATCGCTGCCGCCGCCCGGAAACACTTCCATCACATATTGCGCAAAGGTCTCCGAAAAGCCGGTCATCGGGCGGGCAATGATCCAGGCGCGCGTGTCCTTCCAGTGCGGCAGGTAGCTGGTGACAATGTCGCGCATGACGCCGCGCGGGATCAGAGCGTAGGCCTCAGTGAACACGGCGCGCCCGGTGTGGAGCGCGGTCTGGGGCGGCAGGCCAGCGATCGGGCTGGCGTAAGGGGAGGGCATCGAGCGGGTTTCCGTTGTGGTCCGAAATCTCTTAGCGCGAACGGCTGTGGCTCTCCAGTCCTCGCTCTAGTTCGGACGTTCGAGGCTTTGTCGAAGGGTGGCCAGCTTCTCCACAGCTGGGCCGGCGTAAAAGCCGATCCAGCGGTCATAGATGGCGCGGATGGGGAGGGCGTTGAGATGGTTCCAGCGCTCGCGTCCCTCTCGCCGCGCGACAATCAAGTCGGCCTCTTCGAGCACCTTCAGATGCTGCATAACGGTGCAACGGTCGATGTCCGGGAAGGTATCGCAGAGGGCGCCAGTCGTCTGCGGCTCATCACGCAGTGCATCGAGGATCTGCCGACGTGTGTGGTGGGCGAGGGCCTTGAAAATCCGGTCGTTCTCGGCATCGTTTGACATGTTATATAACTATAACATATAATGGCGGCAAGCAAGTGAGGAGTGAGGTGATGGAACTGAAATTCCGTGTGGCCGGCCGGATCGCCAAACCGGTGGCCGAGGTGTTTGAGGCGGTCGTCAATCCAGAGCACCTCAGCCATTTCTTCACCACCGGCGGCGCCAAGGGGCGGCTGGAAACGGGCGCGACGGTCACTTGGGATTTTGCCGACTTTCCGGGCGCCTTCCCGGTTCGGGTGGAGAAGGTCGTGCCAAACAAGGAGATCGTGCTCTACTGGGGCTCGGCAGACGATGCGGCGGAGGGCGAGACCTTCGTGCCGCACGACACCAAGGTGACGATGACGTTCGAGCCGCTCGACAACGACACCCGTACGCTGGTGACAATCAGCGAGGAGGGTTGGCAGCCGACATCGAAGGGCCTAGCTGCCGCCTTCGGGAACAACGAAGGCTGGACGGGTATGTTCTGGGCCATGAAGATGTGGCTTGAACATGGGTTGCATGTACGGGAAGGCACGTACAAGTAGAGCGCGCAAGGCTAAGCCCAACGTCAACAAACTGTTGAGGAATCGAGCGCAAGCTCGGTGCCATGAGCGAGCGTCTTCAACAGCACCGAGTGGGTTTCGACCTGCAGCGTCTCAACGACATGCTGCACGATTTCCTGATGACCTTCGCGCCTAAACCTGCCGAGCCGGAGATCGACACGGCGATCGACTGGGAAGACGGCGAACTCGAAGACCAGACCGAACCTACCGCGCGGCGGTAAGCGCGGCCTGGTGCTTATCCCAACGCTGCCTTCAGCCGCAATTCGGCGATCCGCTCGACCTGTTTGCAGGCGGTGGTGAACTCCGCATCTCGATCATTGGCCAGCCGCTTCTCGAAGGCGGCGAGGATCTGCGCCTTGGTATTGTCGCGAACGGCGATGATGAAGGGGAAGCCGAACTTCTCGACATAGGCGTTGTTGAGTTCGGTAAATCTCGCCCGTTCCGTATCGGTCAATGCATCGAGTCCCGCTGAGGCCTGCTCAGCCATCGAGGCTTCGGTCAGGCGCTTGGCGGCTGCGAGCTTGCCCGCGAGGTCGGGGTGAGCACGAAGGACGCCGAGGCGTTCTCCCTCGGTGGCCGAGCGGAAAACCTGGCACATCACGGCATGAAGACCGGCAGCAGTGTCGTGCACCGGGCCAAGTTCGCGCTTATGGGCGCGCTCGGCGATCCATTCGGAGTGCTCGAAGATGTTGCCGAAGAGGGCGGTGAAATCGTCGAGCTCAAGTGTCGAGGGCCGGTTCTCCTGCTCGACATAGGGGTGCTCGCGCAGCCAATGCTCGGCGATATCGATGCGCTTTGCGATCCATACTTTGCCCTTGGCTTGAATGTAGTCGACGAAGCGCTTCAAGCCGGCGAAGCGGCCCGGCATGCCGACGAGGCGGCAATGGAGACCGACCGACATCATCTTGGGCGAGCCGGCCTCCCCCTCGTCCCAGAGCACGTCGAAACTGTCCTTGAGCATCTGGAAGTACTCCTCGCCATTGGCAAAGCCAGACGCGGTGGTGAATCGCATGTCGTTGGTGGCGAGGGAGTAGGGGATGATCAGTTGCGGCGCGCCGAAGTGCTCGCGGTAATAGGGCAGGTCGTCGTCGTAGGTGTCCGAAACATAAGTGAAGCCACCTTCTTCGGAGGCCAAGTCCACAGTGTTGATCGAGGTGCGGCCGCAATACCAACCCGTGGGGCGGGTACCGGTCACCTCGGTGTGCACGCGGATGGCTTCGTGCAGGTCGCGTCGTTCGTGCTCGATATCGTGGTCGCGATAGTCGATCCACTTGAGCCCATGACTGGCGATCTCCCAGTCGGCGTCGAGCATGGCCTTCACCTGTTCGGGAGAGCGCTGCAAGGCGTGGGCGACGCCATAGACGGTCACTGGCAGGTTGCGTTCGACGAAGAACTTTTGCAGCCGCCAGAAGCCGGCGCGGGCACCGTATTCATACATGGACTCGACGTTCCAGTGCCGCTTGCCGGGCCAGGGGGCAGCGCCGATCACGTCGACCAGGAAGGCCTCAGAGGCGGCGTCGCCGTGCAGGATGTTATTTTCGCCGCCCTCTTCGTAGTTGAGCACGAACTGCACCGCCACATTGGCACCGCCCGGCCAATTGGCGTGAGGCGGATTGGGTCCGTAGCCGATCAGATTGCGGGGGTAGCGGTGCATGCGGGACTCGTGAACGTCAGGAAAGATGACCTAAACCTAAGCAGAACTGCCGGCGGCTAGATAGCCCCCGGCAGCGCAACGTCTTCGAAGTAGGCCTTGGCGTGTTCGAAGAAGATGGCTGGCGCAAGGTGCAGCGCACTGCCGGCGCGGACCAGGATGCCGAAGCGGTTCGTGGGCAGGCCGTCGCGCAGCTCGCGAAACACCAGCCGGCCGGCGGCAATCTCGTTCTGGGCGCCGATGGGAGTCATGATCGAGGCATAATGCCCGCCCAGCGCCAGTTCGACGAGGAGGCGGATGGAATCGACCTCCACCAGGGGTGGCAGGATGGCTGCGGAACTGCGGAGAAACGGCTCGATCACCTCACGGATGGAAATCTCGGGTTTGCCGACGGCCAGCGGATGTTCCAGGCATTGCTGCATGCTGAGACTGGAGACTCCGGCGAGCGGATGATCCGGCGCCATCACCGCGCCGATAGAGACGTCACGGCGGAAGGCAACGTCCACCTGGCGCGGCGGCTTGGCGATAAAGGCGAAGCCCAGGTCGATGCGCTCATCGACCAGTTGCTCGATCACGTCGGAAGAGGGCGCGATGGAGACTTCGAGATTGAGCCGCGGGTAGCGGCGGCCGAAATCCGTGATCAGCCGCGGCAAGAATGACAGGCCGACACTCTCGGCAGCGGCGATACGAACCGAGCCAGCACGAACGCCGCGCAGCAGTTCGATCTCCGAGACGGCGGCTTCCATTGGTGCGGTGAGGCGGCGCGAGTGACGGAAGAGAATTTCGCCCGCAGGGGAAAGACGCAGCCGGCGCTTCTCGCGCAGGAACAGGGCAATGCCGAGCGCGTCCTCTAGCTGAGCTACCTGCCGGGTGACAGCAGACGAGGCGACGTTCAGTCGGCGCGACGCCTCGCGGATGGAGAGGTGCGTCGCCACGGCGTTGAAATAGAGCAGCGACGGCTGATGGAAGACGCGTGCCAACAGCCCGGAGGAGAGGGCGTGTTCGCGCGGGCGTTCGGGTTGATGACGGTCGTCAGCTGCTGCCATTTCGGCAGCATAGTGCTCCCAACTTGAGAGTATCAAGAGCAGTGGTGCGTGCTATGGTCCTATTTTCGGGTCTCAGGAGCGGATTCATGGCTGGTGGCTGGCTATCGACGCATGTGCTGGACACGATGCATGGCAAACCAGCGGCTGGACTTCGCATTGACCTTTTGATGGTCCACGGCGACCACACACACCACGTTCTCTCGACCTTCACCAATGCCGACGGCCGCACCGACAAGCCGCTGCTCGAGGGTGACCAGTTCCACATGGGCACGTTCGAGCTGATCTTCTATGTCGGCCAGTACTTCGAGCGCATGGGCATCGAGCTGGACAACCAGTTTCTCGACATCGTCCCGGTGCGCTTCTCCATGGGCGACGAAAGTCACTATCACGTGCCACTGCTGGTCTCGCCGTATTCCTATTCTACCTATCGGGGCAGTTGATCCTCGGCTCACACAGGCAGCCCGCGCGACGCAATGACTGAAACGACGAACACACTCCGCTTCATCCTCAATGACGAGGACATCGCCCTGACCGAGGTCAAGGCGACGGAGACGCTACTGGACTATCTGCGGCTCACCAAGCGTCTCAAGGGCAGCAAGGAAGGGTGTGCAGAAGGGGACTGCGGGGCGTGCACGGTCCTAGTCGGGCGGTTGCTCGGCGACGAACTCGTTTACGAAAGCGTCAACGCCTGCATCGCCTTCACCGGGTCGCTGCACGGCACGCATGTAGTGACCATCGAACATCTCAGCCGGCCAGACGGGCCATTGCACCCGGTGCAGCAGGCGATGGTTGAGCATCATGGCAGCCAGTGCGGCTTCTGCACGCCGGGCATCGTGATGTCGCTCTACGGCTTGTGGATGCGCGACGCCAATCCGAGCCAATTGACCGCCGAACAAGCACTGCAAGGCAATCTCTGCCGCTGCACTGGCTATGCGCCGATCATCCGGGCAGCGAAATCCATGTCCGACTTTGGCGCGGTCGAAGCCGACCCCCTGGTCGCGCATCGCGAGGCGGTGAAGGTTCGGGTACGCGCACTCAACGACGGGAAGACCGTTGAGATTGGCGAAGGCAAGGACCGACTGATCGTACCGGCTTCGGCGGATGATCTGGCAGAAATCTATGCCGCCAACCCAACCGCTACATTGGTCTCGGGGGCGACCGATGTGGGGCTCTGGGTCACCAAGTTCATGCGCGACATTGGGCCAATGATCTATATCGGCAATCTCCCGGACCTGCAGGAGATCGACGAGAGCGGCGCAGGCCTCAGGCTCGGCGCCGGCGTCACCTACACGCGCGCCACGCAGGCGATCGGGCGGATGTTTCCGCAGCTTACCGACCTCTGGATGCGGATCGGCGGCGAGCAGGTCCGCAACCAGGGTACGGTCGGCGGCAACATCGCCAATGGCTCCCCGATCGGCGACACGCCACCGCCGCTGATAGCGCTGGGCGCATCGATCACGTTGCGAAAGGGCCGGGAGCGCCGCGAGGTGCAACTCGAGGATTACTTCATCGCCTATGGCAAGCAGGACCGGCAGCCGGGTGAGTTCGTCGAAAGCGTCACCATCCCGGTGCTGCCGGCCGGCGAGAAGCTCGCCTGCTACAAGGTCACCAAGCGGCGCGACGAGGATATTTCGGCATTGTGCGGCGCTTTCCGAATTGCACTCGATGGCGCCGGCAATATCGCTTCGGCGCGCATCGCATTCGGCGGCATGGCGGCAACGCCTAAGCGCGCCAAGGCGGTCGAAGCGGCACTGGTCGGCAAGCCATGGACCACGGCAACCATCGAAGCGGCGATCCCCGCTTTTGGCACGGACTACCAGCCGATCACCGACATGCGCGCTTCGGCCGAGTACCGGCTGCTGGCGGCGCAAAATCTGCTCCGGCGGTTCCATCTCGAAACAACGGGCGAGACGGCCCGGCTGGTGCGGGAGGTGGCATGAACAAGCTCGAGAGCTTCAAGCCGATCTCCGAGGAGGGCCGGTTACACACGTCGGCCAAGCATGATTCTGCCGCCAAGCAGGTGGCGGGGCGCGCGGACTATGTCGATGACCTGCCCGAACCCGAGGGCATGCTGCACGCCTATCTGGGGCTTTCGACCAAGGCGCATGCCGAGATCGCGTCGATCGATCTCGAAGCCGTGCGCAAGTTTCCCGGCGTCGTCGGCATCCTCACAGCCGACGACATCCCGGGCGAGAATGATATCAGTTCGGTCCACAAGCACGACGAGCCGGTGCTTGCGACGACGCATGTGGTCTATCACGGCCAGCCGATCTTTTGCGTGCTGGGTACGACCCGCGACGTGGCACGGCGCGCGGCGCGCCTGGCGAAGATCGAGTATCGCCCGCTGCCGCATGTCACCGATATCGATGCCTCCATCGCTGCCGGCGGCACGCTGGTCACCGAACCGATGAAGCTTGAACGCGGCGATGTGGCGGCGGGCATGGCGCAGGCCGAGCATCGGCTTAAGGGGAAGACCGTCATCGGCGGACAGGAGCATTTCTACCTCGAAAGCCAGATCGCCATGGCGATCCCCGGTGAGGACAATGAGATTCTCCTCCACTGCTCCACACAGCATCCAACCGAAATCCAGGTGATGGTCGGGCAGGTGCTCGGCATTCCGCATGCGGCGATAACCGTCAACATGCGGCGGATGGGCGGCGGCTTCGGCGGCAAGGAAACACAGGGCAACCTGTTTGCGGCAGTGGCTGCCTTGGCAGCCCGCAAAACCGGCCGGGCGGTGAAGATCCGGCCCGATCGCGACGACGACTTCATGATCACCGGCAAGCGCCACGACTTCATGGTGGAGTACGAGGTCGGCTACAATTCGGACGGCAGGATCCAGGCGGTCGACGCTACCTTCGCAGCGCGCTCGGGGTATTCGGCGGACCTCTCCGGTCCGGTGACCGACCGCGCACTCTTCCATGGCGACAACGCCTATTGGTATCCGGCGGTGCGCTTTGTTTCGAAGCCCCTCTTCACCAACACCGTCTCCAACACCGCCTTCCGCGGCTTCGGCGGCCCGCAGGGGATCATCGGGGCTGAGCGGTGGATCGAAGAGATCGCCTACGCGCTGGGCAAGGATCCGCTCGAGATCCGCAAAGTCAATTTCTACGGAACCGACAGCAACAACATCACGCCCTACCACCAGACGGTGGAGGACAATGTCATTCACCGCATCGTCGAGGACCTCGAGCAGAGTTCGGACTATCAGAACCGGCGGCAGGCGGTGCTGGCGTTCAACCGGAACAACACGATCCTCAAGAAGGGCATCGCGCTGACTCCGGTCAAATTCGGCATCTCGTTCACGGCGACTTGGCATAACCAGGCCGGCGCACTGGTGCACGTCTATCGCGACGGCTCGATCCATCTCTCGCATGGTGGCACCGAGATGGGACAGGGGCTGCACATCAAGGTTGCGCAGGTGCTGGCGGATGCGTTTCATGTGCCGCTCGGACATGTGCACATCACCGCCACCAATACCGGCAAGGTGCCAAACACCTCGGCAACGGCGGCCTCCTCTGGCACCGACCTCAACGCCATGGCCGCCTATGACGCGGCGCGGCAGATCCGCGAGCGCATGGAAGCCCATGCCGCGAAAATCTACGAAGTCGAACCCAAGGACGTGCACTGGGACTATGGCGGCATTCGCGCCGGCCAGCAGTTCGTACCATTCGCGGAACTGGCCACCTCGTGCTGGATGAACCGGGTGCAGCTTTCGGCTGCCGGCTTCTACAAGACGCCGAAAATCCATTGGGACCGAGCATCGGGCCGCGGCCACCCCTTTTACTATTTCGCCTACGGGGCAGCCGCGTCCGAGGTGACCATCGATACGTTGACTGGCGAATACCAGGTCGATCGGGCCGATGTGCTCGAGGACGTGGGCCGCTCGCTCAACCCCGCCATCGATATCGGCCAGGTGGAGGGCGGCTTCATCCAGGGTGTCGGCTGGCTAACGACCGAGGAACTGGTGTGGGATGCCAACGGCGTACTCCGCACCCACGCGCCCTCGACCTACAAGATCCCGCTCGCGTCCGACGTGCCGCCGATCTTCAACGTTCGCCTCGCCGAGTGGAGCGTCAACAAGGAGCCAGCGATTGGCCGCTCCAAGGCTGTCGGCGAGCCGCCACTGGTGCTCGGCTATTCGGTGGTCGAGGCGCTGTCGATGGCGGTGGCCTCGGTCGCCGACTACAAGCTGCCGCCGCGGCTCGACATGCCGGTAACCCCAGAGCGCGTCTTGATGGGCGTCGAGCGCATGCGAGAGGGCGGCAAATGAGCCTTTCGGCCGCAGACGCGCGGGACTTCCTCACCGCCCACCCTGCGGCCATCGTTGCCGAACTCACCGCTGTCCGCGGCTCCAGCCCGCGCGAGGCCGGAACCTTCATGCTGATCGCGCCTGAGGCGCTGACTGGCACGATCGGCGGCGGCGCGCTCGAATATATGGTCATCGACCGTGCCCGGCAGGTGCTGCGCGACGGGTTGCCCGAAGACACCATGGACATTCCACTGGGTCCCGAGATCGGCCAGTGCTGCGGCGGCCGGGTCGAGGTCACGATGCGGCCGGCCGACGCCGATCTGCTTGTCGGACGGCTGGAACGGGCCGAGGCGGCGCGGCCGCATGTTTTTCTCTTTGGCGCCGGCCATGTCGGGCAGGCCTTGGCGCGCGCGCTGGCGCCGCTGCCGTTGCAGGTGCACGTGATCGACACACGACCCGATGAGCTGGTGGGCCTCCCGGCCAATGTCGAGGGCAGGGCGCTCGCCATGCCCGAAGCGGCGGTTCGGAGGGCGCCGGACGGCAGCAGCTACGTCATCCTGACGCATGACCATGCGCTGGATTTCCTGATCGGGGCCGAGGCGCTGAAGCGCCGTGACGCGCCCTATGTCGGCATGGTCGGGTCGAAGACCAAGCGGGCAAAATTCCGCGCCTGGTATCTTTCCGAGGCGGGTGGCAGTGCGGAGGCGTTCGAGCGTCTGGTGCTGCCCATTGGCGGCAAGGCTTTCCCCGATGGGCTTGGGGATAAGCGCCCGGAGGTCATCGCGGCGCTGGCGGCGGCTGAGATTCTCGTTCAGATAGTCACAGAAACGTCAAACAGGCCGGTCGCGGGGGTGATGGCAGCTGATGGACGCTGAACTGCCATATCGGCTTGAACTATCGGGGATCACCAAGCAGTTCCCGGGCGTGCTCGCCAACGACAATGTTGCCTTCGCGGTACGGCCGGGCGAAATCCACGCTCTATTGGGTGAGAACGGCGCCGGTAAATCGACGCTGGTCAAGATGATCTACGGCATCCTGCAGCCCGATGCCGGTACCATCAAATGGAACGGGCAGGCAGTGGTCGTGCCCAATCCAAAGGCCGCGCGCAAGCTCGGCATCGGCATGGTGTTCCAGCACTTCTCCCTGTTCGAAGCCCTTACGGTGCTCGAAAACATCGCGCTGGGCATCGACGAGAAGATCCCTGCCCGAGCGCTGGAGAGCCGCATCCGGTCGATAATGGACCAGTATGGGCTGAAGCTCGATCCGCACCGCATCGTTTCGACCCTATCGGTCGGTGAACGGCAGCGCATCGAGATCGTCCGCGCACTGCTGCTCGATCCCAAGCTGCTGATCATGGACGAGCCTACTTCGGTGCTGACGCCGCAGGAGGTCGACCAGCTGTTCGTGGTGCTGCGGCAACTGGCGAAAGAGGGATGCTCGATCCTCTACATTTCGCACAAGCTGCACGAGATCAAAGCGCTCTGCGATACGGCGACGATCCTGCGCGGCGGCAAGCTGGTGGATACCTGTGACCCCAAGGTCGAGACGTCGCGCTCGATGGCCGAGAAGATGATCGGCGCTGGCCTCAAGGACATCGTCAAGGGCAAAGACCGGACGTTCGGCAAGCCGCGCTTCATCGCTACGCACTTGTCGCTGAAGTCCACCGCGCAGTTTGGCACATCACTCGATGACATCGCGTTCGAAGTAAGGGCCGGCGAGATATTCGGCATTGCGGGCGTGGCCGGCAACGGCCAGAACGAACTGCTGCTGGCGCTCGACGGCGAGGTCGCGGTCGGACGCGATGCGATCGTCATGGATACAACCCCGGTGGGCGAACTCCATGCCAGCGACCGTCGCAAGCTCGGGCTCTGCGCCGTACCCGAGGAGCGCCACGGCCACGCGGCGGTGCCGGATTTCACGCTGGCGGACAACACCGTGCTCACTGCGCGCGACCGCCTGCGGATGGTCACCGGCGGGCTGATCAAAGCCGGTGCGGCCAAGACTTATACCGGCGAAGTGATTGCCGCCTTCGCGGTCAAGGCGCTGGGGCCGGGGGCTACCGCGGGGTCGCTCTCGGGCGGCAACCTGCAGAAATACATCATGGGCCGCGAAATCCTGCAGAAGCCGTCGGTGCTGGTGGTCAGCCAACCGACCTGGGGCGTGGATGCGGGTGCGGCTGCAGCAATCCACCAGGCCATTGTCGATCTCGCGGCCGAAGGTTCGGCTGTGGTGGTGATCAGCCAGGATCTCGACGAACTGCTGTCGCTCTGCGACACGCTGGCGGTGATCAATGGCGGCCGGTTGAGCCAGAAGATGGTGGTGGGCGAGGTCTCGATCGAAGAGATTGGCCTCCTGATGGGCGGCGTGCATGGCACCGCCGAAGAAACACATATCGCACCGGGGGCGGCGCATGCAGTTCCGGCTTGAGAAGCGTCCGCAGCCCAGCCGGCTGATGCTCTACCTGGCGCCGGTGCTGGCGGTGCTGCTGACCATGGTGGTGGGCGCGATCCTCTTTTCCTCGCTAGGCTATGACGGCATCGGCGCGGTTCTCGAGATCTTCACCAAGCCGCTGACCAATCCGCTCAAATGGCAGGACCTCGGCGTCAAAGCGGCGCCCCTGATCATCATCGCGGTCGGCCTTTCCATCTGTTACCGCGCCAATGTCTGGAACATCGGCGCTGAGGGCCAGTATGTGGCCGGCGCTTTGGGCGGCACTGCGGTGGCGCTGCTGACCATGAAGATGCAGGGGCCGTGGATCCTGCCGACAATGATCGTCTGCGGCATCCTCGCCGGCATGGCGCTGGCGGCGATCCCGGCCTGGCTGAAGACGCAGCTTGACGTCAACGAGATCCTGACCACGCTGATGCTCAATTACGCCGTGGTGCAACTGCTCTACTTCCTGCTGCGCACCTCGTGGAAGGACCCGATGGGGTTCTCGTTCCCCAAGACGCCGCTCTTCACCGCCAGCCAGTCGCTGCCCTATCTCTGGCCCGGCACCATCATGCATTGGGGCGTCCCCATAGCGCTCGTCGTGGCGCTTGTGGCCTGGTTCATCATGAGCCGCTCGGTTTTCGGCTTTCAGGTGCGCGTCGTCGGGTCAGCGCCGAACGCGGCGCGTTATGGCGGCTTTTCCGCCGAGCGTACCGTCTGGCTGGCGCTCCTCGTCTCGGGCGGCCTTGCCGGCCTCGCCGGCGTGCTGGAAGCGGCCGGGCCGTTCCGGCAGCTGGTGCCCGCTTTTCCCACGGGTTACGGCTTCACCGCCATCATCGTGGCCTTTCTCGGCCGCCTCAATCCGCTGGGCTGTGTGATCGCCGGCGTCGTCCTTGCCATCTCCTATGTGGGTGGCGAAGTGGCACAGACGACGATGGGACTGCCGCATGCCGCTACGGGCATCTTCCAGGGCATGTTGCTGTTCTTCCTGCTCGCAGGTGACGTCTTCGTGCGCTACCGGCTGCGGTCGATCTCGACGCGCGTGGCGGGAGAAGCCGCATGAGCCCGGAGTTCATCGTCGCCATCATCTTCGCCATCGTACTTGTCGCGACGCCGATTCTCCTGGCCGGTCTCGGCGAGCTGGTGGTCGAACGTGCGGGCGTGCTCAATCTTGGCGTCGAGGGCATGATGCTGATCGGCGCGGTCACCGGCTTTGCGGTCACTTCGAGTTGGGGCAATCCCTATCTGGGCGTCTTCTGTGCTGCGCTCGCCGGTTCAGTCGCTTCGATGATCTTCGGCTTCCTGACGCTGTCGCTCTCGGCCAACCAGGTCGCAACGGGGCTTGCACTCACCATCTTCGGCGGTGGCTTCTCGGCGCTGGCCGGCAAGGCGTTTCTCGGCAAGACCGTGCCGGCTTTCGTGCAGCTGTTTCCGACGGACCTGGCCGCCCACCCGATCCTGCGCGTCATCTTCGGTTATTCGCCGATCGTCTATTTCTCGCTCTTCATGTGCGTGGCCATCGCGTGGTTCCTCAAGTCTACGCGGGCGGGTCTGATCCTCCGCGCCGTCGGCGAGAACGATCTCTCCGCCCACTCGATCGGCTACAACGTCATCGGTGTGCGCTATGCGGCGGTGGCCTTTGGTGGTGCCATGGCTGGCATTGCCGGCTCGATGTTCTCGCTGGTGCTGACGCCGATCTGGGCCGAGGGACTGACCGCGGGGCGCGGCTGGATCGCCCTGGCGCTGGTCGTGTTCGCGGCCTGGAAGCCGTTCCGGCTGCTCGTCGGCGCGTACATCTTCGGGGCGGTGATGACGCTCGAAGTCCACGCGAAGGCGGCAGGAGGCATCTTTTCGGCGCTGCCGAGCGAGCTCTGGGCCGCACTGCCATACCTCGCGACCGTGGTCGTGCTGGTCATCATTTCCTTGAGGCGCAGCGGCAATAGCGGCGCGCCGGCTTGCCTGGGCAAGCCGTTCATACCCACGGCTTAGGGCTTCAATGCGGGCGGCCCTTTGAATGCGAGTGACTATTCGAATCACGTCATGCAGGAGAACTAGAACATGACCATGGCAACCCGTCGTACCATCCTCAAAGGCGGCCTCGCGCTCGCCGCCCTTCCGGCGCTTTCGGGCATCGCGCTCGGCCAGGAGAAGCTCAAGGTCGGCTTCGCCTATCTCGCCGTTCCGGGCGACTACGGCTGGACCTACGCCCACGATGTCGGCGCCAACGATCTCGCCGCTGCTCTTGGCGACAAGGTCGAAGTCACCAAGGTGGAAAATGTCGGCGAAGCCGGCCCGAACGTGGAACGCGTGCTGCGTGAGCTGGCTCAGCAGGGCCACAAGCTCATCTTCGCGACCACTTTCGGTCACATGGAAGCTGCGGTGAAGGTCTCGGCCGAATTCCCGGACGTGATCTTCGAGCACTGCACCGGCTACATGACCGGCCCGAACCTGGGTACCTACAATGCCCGCTTCTATGAAGGCCGCGCCGTGATCGGCACCATTGCCGGCCACATGTCCAAGAAGGGCGTCGCCGGCTACATCGCCTCGTTCCCGATCCCGGAAGTGGTGATGGGCATGAACGCTTTCGTGATCGCGGCCCGCAAGGTGAACCCGAACTTCGTGCTCAAGGCCGCCTACCTTTCGACCTGGTTCGACCCGGCCAAGGAAGGCGCACAGGCCCAGGCGTTCATCGACCAGGGCTGTGATTTCATCACCCAGCACACCGACTCGCCGGCTCCGGTCGAGCTCTGCGAACGCCTCGGCATCCCGTGCTTCGGTCAGGCCTCAGACATGGCCGCGTTCGGCCCGACCCAGTGCCTCACCTCGATCGTCGATAACTGGGGTCCGCACTACATCAAGACGGCGGAAGCTGTACTTGCCGGCACTTGGACTCCGCAGCAGCCGTGGGATGGTCTCAAGGATGGCGGCCTCGTCATCACGCCGTACAACGCCACCGTGCCGGCCGATGTGCAGGCCGCCGCCGACGTGGTCAAGAACGGCCAGATCGATGGCTCCTTCCACATCTTCACCGGCCCGCTCAAGGACAAGGACGGCAACGAGTTCGTCCCCGCCGGCACCACGCTGGACGATGGCGCCCTCCTCGGCATGCAGACCTATGTCGAAGGCATCGAGGTCATTCAGTAAGTAGCGTTCCGATACGGGGCGGGCAAAACCTTGGCTCGCCCCGCGTTTTTGTGCGCCCAGACCTCGTGGTTCGACAGAGGTCCTCAGAGGCCTCGCGCTCCGAGTAGCCCTCATGGTGAGCCTTCAAACCACGAGGGCGTGGCACCCACTTAGCCAGGACACCGGCTCATGACCGATTTCGCAATCTTCTGGGAATGGCTGAGCTTTGCGGCGCGGTGGACGCATGTGATCACCGCCATCGCCTGGATTGGTTCGAGCTTCTATTTCATCGCCCTTGACCTTGGTCTGCGGAAGACCCCGAGCCTGCCACCACTGGCGCATGGCGAGGAGTGGCAGGTCCATGGGGGCGGCTTCTACCACATCCAGAAATATCTGGTTGCGCCGGAGTTCCTCCCCGAGCACCTGACCTGGTTCAAGTGGGAGAGCTACGCGACTTGGCTCTCGGGCTTCAGCCTGCTGGTCATCGTCTACTATGTAGGCGCCGATCTCTTCCTCATCGATCGCCACGTCCTCGATCTGACCAACTGGCAGGCGATCGGGCTTTCCGCCGGGTCGATCGTACTGGGTTGGCTGATCTACGACACGCTCTGCAAGTCGCCCATCGGCAACAACACGTTCGGCTTGATGCTCGTGCTGTTCGTCATCCTGACGGCAATGGCCTGGGTCTACACGCAGCTCTTCACCGGCCGCGCCGCCATGCTGCACATGGGCGTATTCACCGCGACGATCATGACCGCGAACGTCGCCATGATCATCATCCCCAATCAGACGATCGTCGTGGCCGATCTCAAGGCCGGCCGGGTGCCGGACGCCAAGTACGGCAAGATCGCCAAGCAGCGCTCCCTGCACAACAACTACCTGACGCTTCCCGTCATCTTCTTCATGCTGTCGAGCCACTATCCGCTGGCTTTCGCCACCGAGTGGAACTGGATCATCGCCTCACTGATATTCCTCGAGGGCGCGATTATCCGGCACTGGTTCAACACCCGCCACGCTCGCAAGGGCAGCCCGCACTGGACTTGGCTGGCGGCGGTAGTGATCTTCATCTTCATCGCCTGGCTGTCGTCGGCGCCGAAACTGGGCGATGCGCGCGAAGATGTCGCCAACGCCACGGCGCAGCCTTTCATCGAGGCGACCCACTTCGCCGCGGTGCGCGATACCGTGATCGGCCGTTGCTCGATGTGCCACTCGGCCAGCCCGAGCTGGGATGGTGTTCATCAGGCGCCAAAAGACCTTCATCTGGACACCGACGTCGCCGTCGCCAACCACGCCAAGGAGATCGCGATCCAGGCCGGCTACAGCCACGCCATGCCGCCCGGAAATGTCACCGATATGACCCAGGAAGAGCGGGATCTCGTCGTTGCCTGGTACCGTGAGGGTTCCGGCCGATGACCAAGGTCCTCCGAGGCCGGGTTCTGACCTTCTGCGATGAGCCGCAGGCGGTCGACGACCATCAGAGCTACCAGTTTTGGGAAGATGGCATGGTGGTGATCGAAAATGGCAAGATCACCGAAGTCGGCGACTTCACCAGTCGCCCCGGCGCCGAGGTGATCGACCACCGGCCGCACCTCATCGTGCCGGGCCTCATTGATCCGCACATCCATTTTCCGCAGATGCAGGTGATCGGCTCTTACGCCGCGGCGCTGCTCGAGTGGCTCAATACCTATACCTTCCCAGAGGAACAGAAGTTCGCCGACCCGGCGCATGCTATGCGCATCGCTTCGCTGTTCTTCGACGAGCTGGTGCGGCATGGCACAACGACGGCCGCTGCCTATTGCTCCGTGCATCCGCAATCGGTCGACGCCTTCTTCTCCGAGGCGGCCAAGCGAGACATGCTGATGGTCGGCGGCAAGGTGATGATGGACCGCAACGCGCCGCCCGGCCTGCTCGATACGCCGCAGTCAGGCTATGACGATACCAAGGCCGGCATCGCCAAATGGCACGGCAAGGGCAGGGCTCACTACGCCATCACGCCACGCTTTGCGATCACCTCGACGCACGAGCAGATGGCGATGGCCGAGGCGCTGGCGCGCGAATATCCCGACCTTCACATCCAGACCCATGTCAGCGAGAACCTTGCCGAAATCGCTTTCGCCAATGAGCTCTACCCGAACTATGGCGACTATGTCGGAATCTACGAGAAGTTCCACCTGCTCGGGCCCAAGACGCTGCTCGGACACGCTATCCATCTCAGCCATCGGGAATGCGAGGTGATTGCGGAGACACGCTCGGTGGCGGTGTTCTGCCCCACGTCGAACCTTTTCATCGGCTCAGGATTGTTCGACTACGAGCGGCTGCACAAGCATGGTGTTCGCATCGCTGCCGCGACCGATGTAGGTGGGGGCACCAGCTACTCAATGCTGCGGACGATGGACGAGGGCTACAAGGTGCTGCAGCTGCGCGGGCAGCGCCTCACCCCGCTGCGGTCGTTCTACCACATGACCTTGGGCAACGCCCGGGCGATGAGCCTTGAAGACGAGATCGGCGCGCTCCAGCCGGGCAACGCCGCCGATATCGTCGTGCTCAATTCACGTGCCACGCCGCACATGGCGCTCCGCATGGAAACCGTCGACACGCTCAGCAACGAACTGTTCCTTCTGCTGACTTGCGGCGACGACCGGGCGGTGGCAGAGACCTACGTGGCCGGTCGGCCACTCAAATCTGCGCTGGAGAACTGAATGTCCTACATCGAGAAATCAGGCCTGAAGGTTGACTCGCAACTGGTCGATTTCGTCGAAAAGGAAGCCATCCCCGGCACAAAGGTAACGCCGGACCAATTCTGGTCGGGCCTCGCGGGACTGGTCAAAGATTTCGCACCGCGCAATCGCGAGCTGCTCGCCGTCCGTGACAAGCTGCAATCCCAAATTGACGACTGGCTCCGCAAGAACGGGCCGGTCGCCGCCAACCCGGATGGCTATCAGCGGTTCCTCAGAGACATCGGCTATCTCGTCGATGAACCGGCCGATTTCACCGTCGAGACCTCGGGGCTGGATCCCGAGATTTCCTCCATCTGCGGCCCGCAACTCGTGGTGCCAGTGTCCAATGCGCGCTACGCGCTCAACGCTGCCAACGCACGGTGGGGCAGCCTCTACGACGCGCTCTATGGCACGGATGTGATCCCACGCGATGGGGACCTTGCCCCGACCAGGGGCTTCAACCCCAAGCGCGGCGAAGCCGTCGTTGCCTACGCAGCCGATTTCCTCGACAAGGCGTTCCCGCTCGCCAAGGGCAGCCACAAGGACGTGACGGCCTATGTGGTCGCTGAGACCGGCGGCATCGCGGCGCTGGCAATCGACACCAGAGGCGGTCCCACCAAGCTCAAGGATGGCGGCCAGTTCGTCGGCTTCTCGCGAGAAGGGCAGGGCGCCCGCATTCTTCTCAAGCATAATGGCCTGCATGCCGAATTGGTGATCGACAAGCATCACCCCATTGGTCTCGTTCATCCGGCGGGGCTCGCCGATGTGGTGGTGGAAGCAGCGCTGACCACGATCCAGGACTGTGAGGATTCCGTCGCAGCGGTCGATGCCGAGGATAAGGTCGGCGTCTACCGCAACTGGCTCGGGCTGATGAACGGCACTCTGACCGAGACCTTCGAGAAGGGCGGCAAGCCGCTCACCCGCAAGCTGAACCCCGATCGCACCTACAAGGGCGCCAAGGGTGGCGAGCTTACCCTTAAGGGTCGTGCCCTGCTGCTGGTGCGCAATGTCGGCCACCTGATGACCACGAAGGCGGTGTTGGATGTCGACGGAAATCCGATTGGCGAAGGCCTGATGGATGCTGCGGTGACCGTGCTCTGCGCTCTCTCGGACAAGGTCAACTCGACCACGGGCGCCATCTATATCGTCAAGCCCAAGATGCACGGGCCGGACGAGGTCGCCTTCGCCTGCGAGATTTTCGCCGCTGTCGAAAAAGTGCTCGGCATCCCTGCGCTCTCGATCAAAATCGGCATCATGGATGAGGAGCGCCGCACCTCGGCCAATCTCAAGGCGGCGATCCATGCCGCCCGCCAGCGCGTGTTCTTCATCAATACCGGTTTCCTCGACCGCACCGGCGACGAAATCCACACCTCGATGGAAGCCGGACCGGTGTTGCGGAAGGACGACGTGAAGTCCGAAAAGTGGATTCAGGCCTACGAAGATCGCAACGTCCTGATCGGGCTGAACTGCGGCCTCTCCGGCAAGGCGCAGATCGGAAAAGGCATGTGGGCGCGGCCCGATGATATGGCGGCAATGATGACCGCCAAGATCGGCCACCCCAATGCCGGCGCAAATACTGCCTGGGTGCCATCACCGACGGCCGCTACGCTGCACGCGCTGCACTATCATGAGGTCGATGTGTTTGAGGCGCAGAAGCGCCGCCACAACCAGCCGACGCCGGGTCTTGGAGAGTTGTTCTCCATGCCGGTGCTGGAAGCGTCCAGGCTCAGCAAGGATGAGATTACCCGTGAGGTCGAGAACAATGCACAGGGCATTCTGGGCTACGTGGTGCGCTGGGTGGATCAGGGCGTGGGTTGCTCCAAGGTACCGGACATCAACAATGTCGGCCTGATGGAAGATCGCGCCACCTGCCGCATCTCATCGCAGGCGATCGCCAACTGGCTGCGCCACGGTTTGGTCAGCCGCGCCGAGGTCGAGGAGATCTTCGGCCGCATGGCAGCAGTCGTTGATGGCCAGAATGCCGGCGATCCGCTCTACCGACCGATGGCCGGCAATCCATCCTCGATCGCCTATCAGGCGGCACTGGCGCTGGCAGTCGAAGGGGTGAGCCAGCCGTCCGGCTATACTGAGCCTCTCCTGCATGCGGCGCGCGAGCGCGTCAAGCAACCCGCATAGTCCGCCGTGGTTTAGCCACATGCCGGACGTTTGCTTCCGGCTCGCGCTATTTGCAGGAGATTCACATGCGTCTGTTTCTGGCTTCGCTCGGCCTCGTCCTTGTCGCCACCACTGCCGTGCAGGCCGAGGTCGTCATCGGTGACTACGTTTACCCAGAGCGGGAGCGAGATACGGTGCGGCAGCTGTGCCAGGGTCTCGATGCTCAGTCACGGCAGTCGCTGATCGAGAACCGCAACGACGACGACTATAACGGAGACTTGGGCAGCGCGTACCAACTTAGGGGCGTGCCCTTCAGTCTCCGGGATTGCCGCCGCGCTGGGTTTGTTTAAGCCCTCCGAGGATAGCGCAGAATGCCATTGGCAGAGTAAGCGAGCGTTCATCATCAAATTGTGAGGTTTGTTTCGTGGGTCGCAACCAACGTCAATTCAGGTCGTTGGAATGGCAGGTCACAAATGGCCGCTACAAGAAAAAGAGGACCTTCAAATGAAACTCCGTACGATGATTTCTTCCTTCGCTCTGGTTTCTGCGATGACCCTGTCGGGCGGCGCCTTCGCCCAGTCGATGATCGGTGGCATGGAAGTGCCGGCTGATCAGTGGCCGTCCTTCGAACAGAAGTGTCAGGCTCTGACCGTTGCCGCCACCGAAACGCTCGCCACTCCTAACGATGAGAGCGATGACGCGACTGCTACGGGTAGCGTTGTTGCCAACGGTGAGGACGATCCGAACCACAGCAATTCTGACCCCGCTTCGAGCGAGAACATCGATCAACTGCTTGCTGGCCTGACCCCCGAGCAGTGCGCTGAAGCTGGCCTCGGCGCCGGTGCGGCTGTCTCGTCGGGCGCCAACAACTAAGCTGGTTATGACTGACGTCGAAGGCGGGGCCATGCCCCGCCTTTTTCATATCTCGTGCACCGGAAGGTGTATTGCCGTCGGGTGCCCCGGATCATGGAAGATCTCGATGTCGGCGGGCACCAGTTTGGTGGCTTCGCCGATTGGCTCGTCTGTACCCGTATTGGGGGCGAAACGCGGATGCGCTCCGCTGGCGATGATGAGGCGCAGGCGGTGATCCTGCTTGAAGCAGTGCGCGGTGGCGTGCAGCTTGAAGTTGAGCTTCCAGATATCGTCGATGACCGCCGGCGCTGCCGACGTCATGCGGATCAGTCCATCACAGATATTGGTGGACACGCCCTTCTCATCCACATCGCAGAGCCGCACGAAGAAGTCGGCGTTGGGCAGGCTGGCGCGTGCATAGAGCGTAACGCGCACATTGCCGATGACGGTTACCGGGTTGAACAGCGGCTCGGATGTGTAGGTCAGCACATCGTCTCGCGCCTCGAGCTTGGCATTGTCGACCGCGCCGGCGCCTTTGAAGGCGAACATCGCACCGCCAACGGCAGGCGTCGGCTTGCGCGGATCATAGGTGTACCGGTCGGGGTCTGAAGCCTTCACTGGTCGCTGTGACAGCACGCCATCCGGATGTACATGCCAGAGTTGGGTATCGGGAATACCGGGTGGGAACTGCTCGAACTCGCGCCACTCGTTAAGTCCGGAGATATGTATGCGCACCGGCTTCTCACGCAGTGCACGGCGCTCGCCAAGCAGATGCGCCCGCATCCACGTCAGCGTTTCCTTGATGCTTTCGCCCTGTAGTTCGCTCGTCACATGTGTCCACGGGCCGACCGTCAGATACGGCTTTTGTCCCATGTCGACCAGGGTGGTGTAGTCGCGCAGCAGCTGGTCGAGCATGAAGTCGTACCAGCCGGAGATGAAGTGGTTGGGCGGGGTCCGTGATCCCAAACGATGCGTGTGGTCGATTGCTTCCCAGAAGGCATCGTTGCCGACAGCATCGGTCATCCAGCGTTTCCAGAACGGAACCGTGTGGCCGGTGACCCGCTTATCGGCATCGATCAGCGGCAGCTTCATGCTGGCCCTGAGCGTGCGTGCCTCCACCCCGCCCGAGATCATGCGGCTGAACACATCGACAGGGTTGTTGCGGATGCCTTCGACCACCTGCAGCCAGGAGAGCCAGAGCCCCAGATGAAAGGCGCCGCCCGGGAACACCACGGACTTGAATTCGGCGCTCGTAACCTTGGTGGCCATCGCCGAGTGCTTGGGCAGCGCGTCGCAGATTGCCCATTGAGCATACCCCAGATAGCTCGGCCCGGATGTGCCCAGCCTTCCATCGAACCAGCGCTGCGACTTGATCCAGCTGAGGGTATCCAGTCCGTCGCTGCGTTCGTGGATCAGCGGGTCGAACTCGCCGCCGGACTTTCCTGTGCCGCGGCACGATTGCAGCACGACGTGGAAGCCGCGCTCGGCATAGACCTCGGCGACGGTGCCGAAGCCCTGCATGCCGTAAGGGAGGCGCATCAGAATAGTCGGGTGCGCGCCGGCGAGTTTGGGAGAATAGTGATCGGTTTCGAGTTCGATGCCGTCGCGCATCGGCAGCATCAGACCCCGATGTCTGGTGGCGCCGCTCTGCCGCTTGGGAAGGTTGTAGGCCTGGGCAAGGAAGCGGCTGGCAATACTCATTCGATCAGCGCAAACCTGTCGACATCGAACATACCTTTGTCGGTGATCTTCAAATGCGGGATCACCGGCAATGCGAGGAAGGCAACCTGCAGGAAGGGCTCGGGCAGAACGCAGCCGAGCACTTTCGCTGCATCGCGGAGGAGATGCAGTTTCTCGGCCACGGTCTCGAAGGGCAAGAGGCTCATCAGCCCGGCGAGCGGCAGCGCCAGTTCGGCCGTGACCTCGCCCTCTTCGGCGACGACGAAGCCACCGCCCAATGCGATCAGCCGGTTCACCGCCACAGCCATGTCCGCGTCGTTAGCGCCCACGACCGTGATGTTATGGCTGTCGTGACCCACAGACGAGGCGATGGCGCCGCGAGTGAGGCCGAAGCCGGTGACGAAGCCGCGGCCGATATTGCCGTTTTTGCCGTGCCGCTCGATGACTGCGACCTTGATGATGTCCTGCCCGAAGTCAGGCAGCAGGCCCTTGTCGCTGACTTCGAGCACAGCGCCCTCGCGGCGGGTGATGATCTTGCCCGGCGTGACGCCGATCACCGGCGTCTCGTTGCGCGCCGGGTTGGCCGGGGTGACGAAGGTTTCGGCGGTTACGGGCTTGGCCTTCATGGAAGCGAGACCCACGGCGGTAACGGGATAGCGGGACTCGAAGAGTTCGGGACGGACGAGGCGGCCCGCAGTCAGCACATCGCTGACCGAGCAATCCTCCAGCCGGTCGAGCAGCACGATATCGGCGCGCCAACCGGGCGCAACGAGGCCGCGATCGTCGAGGCCAAAGATGCGAGCGGCCGAATGGCTGGCGGCGCGGTAGACGTGGTGCAGCGGCCGGCCCTTGGCGATGAGGCGGCGGATGGACGAGTCGAGGTGGCCTTCCTCGGCGATGTCGAGCGGGTTACGGTCGTCGGTGCAGAGCGCCACGAAACTCGAGGTGTTTTCGTCCAGCACCTCGGCCAAGGCGTCGAGGTCCTTGCTGACCGAGCCCTCGCGGATAAGGATGGCCATGCCCTTGCCGAGCTTCTCGCGCGCTTCGGAGGCGCTGGTCGCTTCGTGGTCGGTGCGTATGCCAGCGGCTAGGTAGCCGTTGAGTGCCTTATCGGCCAGGAGCGGTGCATGGCCGTCGATATGCCCATCTTGAAAGGCGGCGAGCTTGGCCACCATGCCGGGATCGCCCGCCAGCACACCCGGAAAGTTCATCACCTCGGCCAGGCCAATGACCTTCTTGTGGTGACGGAAGGGCACGAGGTCTGCGATTTCGAGTCGGGCGCCAGAGGTCTCGAAACCGGTGGCCGGCACGCAGCTCGAGAGATTGACGCGAATATCCATCACTGCACGCTCGGCGCATTCCAGGAAATAGCGGATGCCCTCAGTGCCCAGCACATTGGCGATTTCGTGCGGATCGCAGATTACCGTGGTGACGCCATAGGGCAGCACGCAGCGATCGAATTCGAGCGGCGTGATCAGCGAGGATTCTATGTGCAGGTGCGTGTCGATGAAACCCGGCACCGCGAAGCGGTTGCCGCCCTCGATCAGCCGGTGGCCACTATAGTAGCCATGCGTGCCGACGATGCGGTCGGCGACAATGGCGATATCGGTGTGGGTGATGGCGCCGGTAATGACGTCGAGCAGCCGGACATTCTTGACGACAAGATCGGCTGGCACCTCGCCGGCGCCGGCCTTAATCATCCGGGTCAAGAGTTCAGTCGACGTCATAGAGGCGGACACACGATGGGATGAGTCCCTTCGTCACCGTCTCGGATTGCCCTCTCGCGGTCAAGGGGCGCTGGAACCGCGGTGGCAAGGCCTGCGTTGGTTTGGCAAATCAAAGTTTTACAGGAGCGCGCCATGGTCCAGACTTACGATCCTCAGAAGTCCACGACCGAGACCCGGCAGGGCAATAGCCGCATGATGAACTCGCGCGTACTGTGGTGGTCACTTGGCGGCATCATCATCGCCTTCCTGCTGATCTACCTGGTGTTCTTCGCCTTTGCGCCGGGGCCCGCTACGGTGCCGGGGGCGTAAAGCACAGACATCATGCCAAGACTGAAGCATGTAAGCCGCGGCGATCTCCTCATCGAGCGCCGGCGGCGGGGCAGGGGCTACGTCTTCGTCGACGCCGAGGGGAAGCCCTTCGGCGATGCAGAATTCCGGTCTCGGATCAAGCATCTCGCCATCCCGCCGGCCTGGCGTGAGGTGCGGCTGGCAGTCGAAGCGCATGCCCACATCCAGGTCTGTGGTCTCGATGAAGCTGGTCGAGCGCAATACATCTATCACCCTGACTGGGAATTGCGGCGCACGCGTCGCAAGCAGAAACAGTTGGCGCTTCTGGCGGCTGCGCTTCCGCGCCTTCGGCGACGCGTGCGCGAGGATCTGGCGGCGGATACCGGGTCGAGAACACTTGCCCTCGCCATTGGCGTAGCGCTGATCGACCGGACGGCAATGCGGGTAGGACGTGAGCGCTATCTCGATGCCAACGGCACCCGCGGCGCCGGTACGATGTTCACGCGCGACGTGAAGGTGGATGGGGACAAGATTTCCATCACCTTTCCCGCAAAGAGCGGCAAGACCGCATCCTATTCGCTGCGCGATGCCGCGCTGGCCGATGCCATCGCGCGGGTCAAGACCATCCCGGGAACACGGCTGCTGATGTATCGCGACACGGAGGGTCATGCGCGGGCGATCAGTACCGAGCAGCTCAACCGCTATCTCAAGGAAATCTCGGGCGCGACGGTCACCGCCAAGGATTTCCGCACATTGCATGCCAGCGCACTGGCTGCGGAAGCCCTGGCCAAGCTCGAGCCCGGCGAGTCGCCAACTGCCCGCAAGCGTCAGGTCACTGGCGTTACCAAGCAGGTGGCGGCATTTCTGCAGAACACGCCGGCCATTTGCCGGCAGAGCTATATCGCCCCCTGCCTCTTCAAGCTCTTCGACAATGGCAAGCTGGCCGAGCTTTGGGCGTCGGTCACCGATCACCGCACCGGTCTCAAACAACGCGAAGCGCGCCTTGAAGCGGTTTTGTCCGCGGTGGGCTAACTACGCGACCTTGCTGTCGTTTGCCGGAATCGGCAGACCAAGGCGCTCCTCCGAATCCCGCTTTTCCTCGAACACGCGGTAGCGGTTGCGGCCCGCCTCTTTGGCCTCGTAGAGGGCGAAGTCGGCGCGGGCCGTGATATCGTCGCTGTCAGAAGCCGTCGCTGCGGTGGCGATGCCGATGGACACGCCGATTTTCGCCTGCGCGCCCAATACTGAGTAGGGCTCGGAAACGGTGGCGATGATCCGGTCCGACAAGCTCTCGGCTTCCTTCACGCTGGTTATGCTGGACTGGATGATGGCGAACTCGTCGCCGCCCAGGCGGGCGATTGTATCGCCGTCGCGCGACACCGACTGCAGCCGTTGCGCCACCTGCTGCAGCAATGCGTCGCCGCTTTCGTGGCCGAGCGTGTCGTTGATTTGCTTGAACCGATCGAGATCAAGCGCCAGTAACGCGATTTTTGCCTTGCTCTGATCGAGGCTGGCAACGGCTTGTGCGAGCCGATCCTGAAAGCCGGCGCGGTTGGCAAGGCCGGTGAGCGGATCGTGCAGCGCACGATACTGGGCGTCGGCACGAGCCAGTTCTAGCTCTGTCGATGAGCGGGAAAGACGCCGCATCAAGAGTAGGATAATCATCCCGCCCACGCCTAACGCACCGGCCATTGCAGGTGCGGTTTCGGCCAGGATCTGGGCGCCGGGCCTGTCCGGCATCCACTTGAACCATGCGACCGTTTCGCCGGCCTGGTTGGTCAATGGGAAGACGGACTCACCTGGGTTGAGTGACGCATCCGAGCTGAAGCGGGCGCCCTCGATCAGATATTCTTCCATCAACTCGGTTGCCAGGGACTGATCGAGGAAGCGCACGGCGATATGGTAGAACGACTTGCCGGGCGGGACGACCACGTCGCCGGATTCGCCGAGGATCGGCGTCACGCCCACCAGTGCGGCCTTGCCTTCGACGATAGCGATATCGGTAACGGTCGGCACGTAGCCGAAACCATTCTCGAAGGCGTCGATCGTGCTCTGCATTTCGGGCGTCAGGAGCTTCCGCGCCATCGGCGTCAGAACGGCGTTGTCCGCTGCATAGGCGGACAGGTCGGTCTTGCCGCCGTCGCGCATGGCGTAGATCGGCTTGAGGTCGGGGTCGAGGACGTAGAGGCGGTTGTGTCCGTAGTTCTCGTAGAAGTCGGCGCCCAGGTTGTCGTCGACCCAATCGATGTCGATGCCGTCTTCCAGCGCGTACACCGCGTCATCCCAAGGCGAGATGTCGGCCAGCTGGTCGCCGAGGTATTCGTGCTCCTTGGCAAGGATGTGGCTGACGAGCCTGGTCTGGCGCTCGAGAGCGCGGTCGTCGCTCTTGGTCGTCGACCAGACGATGAACCAGGTGGCGGTGCCGACTGTCACCAGGACGGCGACAATCACGGGTAGTAGGACGCTGAAGGAGAAGCGCCAGCGCGACCGTGACTTGTCCAAGATATCCCCCAAAGATCCTCGGAAAACTGCGGGGGACGTTAGGATTGGCGCGGATAAATCGCTGCTAACGGCGGAAAAATCTCGGTCGTCAAGGTAAATAGAATCTCTAGGCGACCTGAACGTCGCCGGCGCCGCCCGTAGTGAAGATCCGCTCGATTTCAGAAGGAGATACAGGGGGCGAGAGCAGGAAGCCCTGGAAGGTATTGCAGCCCATTTGGGCGAGGATGCGCTTCTGTTCTTCGGTTTCGACGCCTTCGGCGGTAACCTCGATTTCGAGGGCATGGGCGAGGGTCACCATGGGCAGCCCAATGGCCACGGACACACTTCCGTCTTCTAGCTGACTGACAAATGAACGGTCGATCTTGATGCAATCGACGGGATATCGCTTCAGATAGTTGAGCGATGAGTAGCCGGTGCCGAAATCGTCCAGCGCGATACGGATGCCGGCACCGCGGAAGGTGCGCAGCGATGCGGCCGCCACCTGTTCATCGTCAAGCAGGATGCTCTCGGTGATCTCAAGTTCGAGGTCCGATGGCGACATGCCCGTCTCGATCAGCATATCGAACAGGCGCTCGGCGAATTTGGGATTGCGCAACTGGGCCGGTGAGATGTTGACCGCGATAGTGCGGCCGGGGAAACGGGCGCCCAGCTCGCAAGCCTTCCGCAGCACGAATTCACCAATGGCTTCGATGAGCCCGGTGCTTTCGGCTACCGGAACGAAGTGGGCAGGAGAGACCCGGCCAAGGCGAGGGTGGGTCCAGCGAACGAGGGCTTCTGCTCCGCTCACCCGGTCGGTCTCGCGCGAGACCAGCGGCTGGAAGGCGACGGAGAGTTGGTCGTCGCGGCGCAGCGCCTCGCGCAGCTCGGCTTCGATGGTATGCCGGTTCTGCAGCAGTTCATCCATCGCCTCTTCGTAGACCACCGCGCGGTTGCGACCCGAGGATTTGGCCTCGTAGAGGGCGATGTCGGCCTTGCGGGTGATCTCGCGTCGGTCGGTGTCGCTTTCGCCGATCACCACTACGCCGATGCTGACGCCGACAAAGGCCTCGCTGCCGAAAATCTCGAACGGCTTGCTGATGGCCTCGATCATGCGCTGGCTGAGGTCCAGGTGATCGGCGAGGCCGCCCTTGGACAGGTGAAGGACGCCGAACTCGTCGCCACCGAGGCGGGCCAATGTATCCTGCGGTCCGATCAGGGCCTTGAGCCGCTGACCGACAGCGCGGATCAGGTCGTCGCCGGACTGGTGGCCAAGGGTATCGTTGACCTGCTTGAAGCGGTCCAAGTCGAGCATGAGCAGGGCGACACCCTGGTCATGCGGCCGGCGCGCCATCAAGGTGCGGCCGATGATGTCGTCGAAGCGGGTGCGGTTGGCGAGCCCTGTCAGCGGGTCATGGGTAGCTTGGTGCTGGGCTGCAAGGCGACCGGCCTCGAGGGCGCTGGAGGAGCGCCACAGGCGGTAGAGCAGAAGCGACACCAGAATGGCGGAGAAGGCGAAGCCAAAGGCCAGTGCCGGGCCGGTACGTGCGAGCATCAGTCGGCCGGGGTTCTCAGGTGTCCATTCGAAGAAGCCGACGATGCGGCCCTGCGCCGAGAGAATAGGGAACACTGCCCGGCCGGAATCCCTGCTGGGTTCGCGGGTGAAGTTGGCATCCATCAGCAGATAGTCGTTAGTCAACTGGTCGGCGAAGAGCGCGTCGAGAAACACCACGCTCACATGCAGGTATTCCGTGCCGCGCGGCTGCGCATGCACTCCGGTATCGGAGGTGATCGGCGAGATCGAGACGATCGCCGGCGTATTGGCCACCGAGGTGATCTCGGCGACGTGGGGATAGACGCCGTCGCGGGCAAAGGCGTCGAGCGCGCCGGCGGCGATCTTGTCACGCATCGCGCTAACCAACGGCATGTAGACGGCCGCATCGACCTCAAACAGGTCGGGGTTGACCACGTTGCCCTGTTCCATACCGTAAATGGGCTTGTCGGCGTCGTTGAGAATGAAGACCCGGTTGTGGCCGAAATAGCTGAACATCCAACTGCCCAGGTTGTTATCGACCCAGGCGAAGTTGAAGTTGACCTTGGTATTGAGCACCGCATCGTCCCAAAGCGCGATGCTTTTCTGGTCGTGCGGAATGCGGCCGGATTCTTCGACGAGGATGTGGCTCGCGAGCTTCATTTCCCGCTGCAGGCTGCGCTCGTCGAGATCGGCCGATGTCCATAGGACAAAAGCCAGCACCGTTGCCGCGATGACCAGCAGCGCCAGCGCGACAGGCGCCAAGACGCTGGCCTGAAACTGCCAGCGGCCCAGAAACTGTGCCTTCAAAGGCATCGATCATCCGTATAGCGACAACAAAGTGCCGGTCATCCTAGGCCGATGCACTTGCCGGATGGTTACTGCGCGGCGGCGATTTTCGGTGCTGGCGGGCTATTTTCCTTGAACAGGACTTCGCGATCCTGAGTGAAATTCGCCAACAGAGGAAGGCTGGCGCCACCCATGGCGCGGGCGGCGTTGCCGATGCTGCCGGGGATCAGCTGGAAGGTGGATAGGCCTTGGCGGTTGATCCGGGCGATCGTCGCTCGCGTCCGGTCGATGATTGCCTCGCGCACCCTGCTGGGAAAGGCGCCATCGATGATGATGGTCTCGACATCGATCACCGCCACGGCGGCGATGATCGAATAGGCGAGGCTCTCGGTGAGTTCGCCGATCCATTCGTCGAGCGCCGGGCCAAGGTCGTCTCCCCAGTCGTCCGGCGATTGCCAGAGGATATCGGCATTGCGACCTGCGGCGATCAACTTGCGCTCGAGCACGTAGATGGAGGCGACGTGCATCAGCTGCAGCGTCTTGCCGTTCGCGATGCCACCAGGTTGCGCCGGCATCGAGCCCAAGGCGCCCGCATTCTGGGTTCGGCCGGGAAACAGGTGGCCGTCGAGCACCAGCCCGCCACCGATAAAGGAACCAATGAAGACATAGAGATAGTCGATGTGCTCCCCACCGCGACCAAACATCAGTTCAGCGGCGCAGGCGGCGGTGATGTCGTTGGCGAAGTAGACAGGCCAGGGGCAGAACTCGGCGATTTCGGCGCGAATATCGATGATGCGCCAGGCATCGATCTGCTCCTTGGGAGCGCCCATCTCTTCGTGCCATGTCCACATCTCGTAAGGCGCGGCGATGCCGAGTCCGGCTATGCGGTCGCCGAGATGCTTAGGCAACTGCCCGAGGATTTCGTCGATGCCCTCGCGGGCAAATTGCTTGATGCCGTCAGGAGTGGGGTAGGGGTAGATCTTGTGCAGCGCGAAAAGGATCTGGCCGGTGAAGTTGATCAGGTAGAGATCGACGCTCCGACGACCCACCTTGAGGCCGAAGGCCAGCGCGCCGTTCGGGTTCAGCGAATAAGGCACGGAGGGCTGGCCAATGCGGCCGCGGCTAGGCTTGCCCTTGAGCAGCAGACCGTCATCGCTGAGCTGGTTCATGATGATGGAAATAGTTTGCGGCGATAGCCCCGTCATTCGCGCAAGTTCGACCTTAGGCAGTTGTCCATGAAGTCGGATCAGCGAGAGCACAAGCCGCTCGTTATAGAGGCGCACACCGGTCTGGTTGGTGCCCCTCGACGAAGCACCAGGGCGTGTCGTTCTTTCCCCGTCGGCTCTCCCGGCCAAGCGCAAACTCCTTAACGATTGCACGGATTTGCCCAGGAAAGGGCATGGCGTGATAGGTGTCATCTCACCCGACAGGCGCCAAAAGTGCAATCGATTACATGGGTTTCCGTCTTTTCCCTGCTCAGACTTTGGAACGACACGCGGCAACGAGTCAATTAATAAATCAACTGGATTAATTTAATTGACAGTCCGAGGTCGTTGCTGTGAACTCCGTGGCACGGTCAGGAGGAGGCGGCTTTGCCCGCCTGGACCGGGGCCTGCCCGAACCGGAGGAGAGAGCCGGCGGCGGGCCCAGAGGGAAACACCCATTGGGAGGAACTTATGGGACTGAACCTGTTCAAGGCCACGTTGGCCGGCGCTGTCGTGCTGGCCTCGATGGCCGGCACCGCCTTCGCGGCCGATACCGTCGGCCTGATTACCAAGACCGAAACCAACCCCTTCTTCGTCAAGATGCGTGAGGGCGCTGAGGCGAAGGCCAAAGAGCTCGGACTGACGCTGATCACTGCCGCTGGCAAGTTCGACGGTGACAACGATGCCCAGGTGGCCGCCATCGAGAACATGATTTCGTCGGGCGCCAAGGGCTTTGCCATCGTGCCATCGGACTCCAAGGCGATCGTGCCGACTATCCAGAAGGCCAAGGATGCCGGGTTGATGGTGATCGTGCTCGATACGCCACTCGACCCGATGGACGCGGCGACCGCGACCTTCGCTACCGATAACCGCAAGGCTGGCGAGCTGATCGGCAAGTGGGCAGCCGGAACGCTCGGCGACGCCGCCAAGGACGCTTCGATCGTCTTCCTCGATCTGGCCACCAACCAGCCGACGGTGGACTACCTGCGCGACCAAGGCTTCATGGCCGGCTTTGGCATCGACGTGAAGGACCCCAACAAGTATGGCGACGAAGACGACCCGCGCATCTGCACGCATGAAATCAGTCAGGGCGACCAGGAAAAGGGCCGCACCGCGATGGAGAACGCGTTGCAGAAGTGCCCGAACGTCAACGTCGTCTACACCATCAACGAACCGGCCGCTGCCGGCGCTTGGGAGGCCCTCAAGGCCGTTGGCAAGGACGATGGCTCGGTGCTGATCGTTTCGGTCGATGGCGGTTGCCCGGGCGTCGCCAACGTCAAGTCGGGCGTGATCGGCGCCACCAGCCAGCAGTACCCGCTCAAGATGGCCGCGATGGCGCTCGAAGCCATCGCCTCCGGCAAGCTGCCGGAGATCGATCCGGCCGCTGGCTTCCTCGACACCGGTGCGACTCTGGTCACCGACAAGCCTGTCGATGGCGTCGAGTCGATTGACACCACCAAGGGCGCTGAGCTCTGCTGGGGGTGAGCATCGCTTGACGACAAGAGGCAGTCCCCACGTATCGGGGGCTGCCAACCTGTAGACAGTCCTGAGGGGAGAGGGACGGATGAGCGACGACGCCGCCGGTTCAGCGACAGCTGAACGGGGACTGAAGGGCAGCGCCACCGAGGTCGCCAGCTTCGAGGAAGATCGCCGCGGACCGATATGGCATCTGCAGGCCTTCCTTCACTCCTATCCAACCACGATTCCGCTCATCGTGCTGCTCGTCGGCGTGGTGATCTTCTCGATCGCCGCGCCCGGCAAATTCCTGTCGCCGCTCAACCTTTCGGTGGTCCTGCAGCAGGTGACGATCGTCGCCATTCTGGGCATGGCGCAGACGCTGGTGATCCTCACCGCCGGCATCGATTTGAGCGTCGGCCTGATCATGATCCTCTGTCACGTGATCATGGGACGCACGGCCGTCGTCTACGCCCCGCTGATCACCCAGTGGATCCAGGCTACGACCGGCATCTCGATCGACCCCTTCGTCATCGTCTTGCTGTCGTTCCCGCTCGGGCTCCTCGCTGGCCTCGCCTGCGGCGCGCTCAACGGCATCCTGGTCACCGCGCTGCGCCTTCCACCGTTCATCGTGACGCTGGGCACGTGGAGCATCTTCGGAGCGCTCAACACTTTCTATTCCAACAGCGAGACCATCCGATCGCAGGACATGGAGGCGACGGCGTCGTACTTGCTCTGGCTGGGCAAGCTCTTCAAGCTCTACGACATCGGCCTTTTCTTCGGCCTGGATCTCAGCTGGCTGCGGGGTTGGGTGGTAACCTATGGCTCGGTGCTGATGATCGTGATCGCGGTGATCCTCAGCTACATTCTGGGACGCACCGCCTTCGGCCGCCATGTCTATGCCACCGGCGACGATCCCGACGCGGCGCGGCTCTCCGGCATCAACACCAACAGGGTGCTGCTGGCGGTCTATGCGTTGGCCGGCCTGATCTGCGCGATCGCCGCCTGGGTGCTCATGGGCCGCATCGGCGGCGTCAGCCCGCAGGCGGGCCAGACGGCCAATCTCGACTCCATCACGGCCGTGGTGATCGGCGGCACCTCGCTCTTCGGCGGGCGCGGTTCGATCATCGGGACGCTGTTCGGCGCGCTCATCGTGGGCGTCTTCCGCAACGGACTCGCGCTCTCTGGCCTCGCGCTGCTGTGGCAGGATTTCGCCGTCGGCGTGCTGATCATCGTCGCGGTTACCATCGATCAGTGGATCAGGAAGATTTCGGCATGACCAGCAGTACGGACATCGTCCTCGAAGGCCGGAACCTCAACAAGCGCTATGGCCGCGTCGTGGCCCTGGACGGCGCCGATTTCGAGCTCAGGCGCAACGAGATCTTGGCGGTGATCGGCGACAACGGCGCCGGCAAGTCGACGTTGATCAAGGCGCTCTGCGGCGCGGTGATCCCCGATGCCGGCGAGATCCTGCTCGAAGGCCAGCCGGTGCATTTCCGCTCGCCGATGGACGCGCGCAACGCGGGCATCGAGACGGTGTACCAGAACCTCGCCCTGTCGCCGGCGCTCTCGATCGCCGACAACATGTTCCTCGGGCGAGAGATGAGAAAGCCAGGCCTCACTGGCAAGCTGTTTCGTCGGCTCGATCGGTCCGGCATGGCCAAGATCGCGCGTGAGAAGCTCAGCGAACTGGGTCTCCTCACCATCCAGAACATCAACCAGTCGGTTGAAACCCTCTCGGGCGGGCAGCGGCAGGGCGTGGCGGTGGCGCGGGCGGCGGCGTTCGGCAGCCGCGTCGTGATCATGGACGAACCGACCGCCGCGCTCGGCGTCAAGGAGAGCCGGCGGGTGCTGGAGCTGATGCTCGACGTCAAGCGAAGGGGTCTGCCGATCGTCCTCATCTCGCACAACATGCCGCACGTGTTCGAGGTCGCCGACCGCATCCACATCCACCGGCTGGGCAAGCGGATCGCGGTGATCAATCCCAAGAACTATTCGATGTCGGACGCCGTCGCGATCATGACCGGTGCGATGAAACCGCCCGCCATGGCCCCGGCAGCGTGACGACGAAAGAACTAAATGCGCTGCCTCGTTGCCGACGCGGGGATGCCATAGAAGTTCCGGCATCGCAGATGACTCCAGGATCCTGAAATGACCCTCCAGCGCGCGCTCGTTCTCGAAAAGCAGCACGAACTTGCCCTTCGCGATATCGATCTGCCCGATGCGGTCGGCCCGGGCATGGTCAAGATCAAGCTGCACACGGTCGGCGTCTGTGGTTCGGACGTGCACTACTACACCCACGGCAGGATCGGCCCGTTCGTGGTGGATGCGCCGATGGTGCTGGGGCACGAGGCGGCGGGGACGATCGTGGAGGTGGGACAGGACGTCACCACCCTCAAGGTCGGCGATAGGGTGTGCATGGAGCCCGGCGTGCCCGATCCCACCAGCAAGGCGTCGCGGCTTGGGATGTACAACGTCGATCCAGCGGTGACCTTCTGGGCCACGCCGCCGATCCACGGCGTGCTGACGCCGTTCGTCGTCCATCCGGCCAACT